>JACRCU010000457.1 GCA_016218865.1 Deltaproteobacteria bacterium
AAGCTGCTCAAGGTGGCGTACGATCCCACCCGCGAGCTGTACCAGACCGTCAACGCCGCCTTCGCCGAACAGTGGCAGGCCCGCGGCGGCGACGAAGTCCGGGTCAAGCAGTCGCACGGCGGCTCGGGCAAGCAGGCGCGCGCGGTCATCGACGGGCTGCAGGCCGATGTGGTGACGCTGGCGCTGGCCCACGACATCGACGCGATCGCCGAGCGGGGGCACCTGCTGGACCCGAGTTGGCAGGCGCGCCTGCCGCACAACAGCGCGCCGTTCACCTCGACCATCGTGTTCCTGGTGCGCAAGGGCAACCCAAAGGGCATCCGCGGCTGGGCGGATCTGGCGCGGTCGGGGATCGAGGTGGTGACGCCGAATCCCAAGGTGTCGGGTGGAGCGCGCTGGAACCACCTGGCGGCCTGGGCGTGGGCGCTGCGCGAGTTCCGGGGCGACGAGAGAAAGGCCAAGGAATACATGCATAAGCTGTATGCCAACGTGCCGGTGCTCAACACGGGCGCGCGCGGGTCGACCCTGACCTTTGCCCAGCGTGGCATCGGCGACGTGCTGCTGGCGTGGGAAAACGAGGCGCTGCTGATCGAGCGCAAGCTCGGCCGCGGCAAGTTCGAGGTGGTGGTGCCGAGCTCGTCGATCCTGGCCGAGCCGCCGGTGGCGCTGGTCGATCGCAACGTCGAGCGGCACGGCACCCGCAAAGTGGCCGAAGCGTATCTGCAATTTCTGTACACGCCCCAGGGCCAAGAGCTGGCGGCGCGGCACTACTTCCGCCCGCGCGACCCGGCGGTGGCGGCGCGGCACGGCGGCGACTTCGCCCGGCTGCAGCTGGATACGGTGGCGCAGCTGGGTGGCTGGAAGCGGCTGCACGCCCAGCATTTTGCCGAGGGCGGCATCTTCGACCAGGCCTCGGCGCGCTGAACCGGCCTGCTGGGAGATCCGCCGATGTCGCGACCGCACAACCCCTTGCCGGGTCTGAGTTTGTCCCTGGGCGTCACCTGGGTGTGGCTGGGTCTGTTGGTGGTGGTGCCGATTGCGGCGCTGATCGCCAAGACGGCGGGCCTGAGCGCCGGGCAATGGTTCGACATCCTGAGCGATCCTCGGGTGATATCCAGTGTGCGGCTGTCGCTGGGGGCGTCGGCACTGGCCGCCCTAATCGACGGGGTGCTGGGGCTGCTGCTGGCGTGGGTGCTGGTCCGCTATCCGTTCCCGGGCCGCAGCCTGGCCGACGCGGCGGTGGACCTGCCGTTTGCCCTGCCGACCGCCGTGGCCGGTATCGCGCTGACGGCCCTGTACGCCTACGACGGCTGGTTGGGCCGCATCCTGCAAGGGCAATTGGGGCTGAAGGTGGCCTTTGCGCCGGCCGGAATCGTGTTGGCGCTGACCTTTGTGGGCCTGCCGTTCGTGGTGCGCACCCTCCAGCCGATCCTGAAGGGTCTGGACCCCGAGCTGGAGCAGGCCGCGGTCTGCCTGGGCGCCACGCCGGCCCAGACCTTCTGGCGGGTTACGTTGCCGCAGCTGCGTCCGGCGCTGCTGACCGGCACCACGATGGCGTTCGCGCGGGCGGTGGGCGAGTACGGCTCGGTGGTGTTCATCAGCGGCAACCTGCCCGGCAAGACCGAGATCGCGCCGCTGCTCATCGTCACGCGGCTGGAGCAGTACGACTACCTGGGCGCCACGGCGATCGCCTGCTGGCTGCTGCTGCTGGCGACGACGGTGCTGGTGCTGGTGAACTGGCTGCAGAATCGCCGCAACTCCCTTGCGGGTCAGCACGTTTAGGAGGTCGCAGTGCCCACGCCAGAACCCAAGTTGCTGCGCTGGACGCTGATCGGTCTGGCTCTGCTGGGCCTGGCGGCGCTGGTGGTGTTGCCGCTGCTGCTGGTACTGATCGAAGCGTTTTCTGAGGGTTGGCCGGCCTGGCGAGAGGCAGTGACCGACGAGGAGACGCTGTCGGCGATTCGTCTGTCGCTGGCGGTGGCGGCGGTGGCGGTGCCGCTGAACACCGTGGCCGGGCTGGCGGCGGCGTGGGCGCTGGCACGATTCCGCTTTCGCGGCCGGGGCTTACTGTTGACGCTCTTGGACTTGCCGCTGTCGATCTCGCCGGTGGTGTCGGGCCTGCTGTTCGTGCTGCTGTTCGGCGCGCAGGGCTGGCTGGGCCCGTGGCTGCAAGAGCGCGACATCCAGGTGCTTTTTGCCTTCCCAGGGCTGGTGCTGGCGACGACGTTCGTCACGCTGCCGCTGGTGGCGCGCGAGCTGCTGCCGCTGCTGGAAGCGCTTGGGCCCGAAGAGGAAATCGCCGCGATCACCCTGGGCGCCTCGCCGTGGCAGCTGCTGTGGCAGGTGGTGCTGCCGCGGCTGCGGTGGGGTCTGGTGTACGGGGTGATCCTGTGCACGGCGCGGGCGCTGGGCGAGTTCGGCGCGGTGTCGGTGGTGTCGGGCCATATCCGCGGCGAGACGTGCACGCTGCCGTTGCATATCGAGGTGTTGCACTCGGAGTACCACTTCCAGGCCGCCTTCGCGGCGGCGTCGCTGCTGTCGTTGGTGGGCCTGCTGGGGCTGCTGGCGCGGCGGGTGGTGGGCGCGCGGATCGGCAAGGCGCACTGATAAAGGATTTCCATGTCCATTGAAGTCAAGAACATCGACAAGCACTTCGGCGCCTTCCATGTGCTGCGGAACGTGAGCTTGCGGGTCGAGGCGGGCGAGCTGGTGGCGCTGCTGGGGCCGTCGGGCTCGGGCAAGACCACGCTGCTGCGGGTGATCGCCGGGCTGGAGCGGCAGGACCGCGGCCAGGTGTGGCACCACGACGACGACGTGAGCGGCCAGCCGGTGCGCGACCGCAACGTGGGCTTCGTTTTTCAGCACTTTGCGTTGTTCGGCCACCTGGACGTGTTCGAGAACATCGCCTTTGCCTTGCGGGTGCGGAAGCGCCCCGACGCCGAGGTGCGCGCCCGCGTCGAGGAGCTGCTGCACCTGGTCCAGCTGGGCGGCTACGAACACCGGATGCCGGCGCAGCTTTCCGGCGGGCAGCGGCAGCGGGTGGCCCTGGCGCGGGCGCTGGCGGCGCGGCCCAAGGTGCTGCTGCTCGACGAACCGTTCTCGGCGCTGGACGCCCAGGTGCGCAAGGACTTGCGGGCCTGGCTGCGCAAGCTACACGAAGAGGTCCGGACTACCTGCCTGTTCGTCACCCACGACCAGGAAGAGGCCTTCGAGCTGGCCGACCGGGTGGTGCTGTTCCGCGACGGAGGCATCGAGCAAGTGGGCACGCCCGCTCAGCTTTACGGCGAGCCGGCGAGCGCCTTTGTGATGCAGTTCCTGGGCCACGTCCAGATGCTCGCGGGCGCAGTGCAGGGCGACGAGTGGCGCTCGCAAGACGGCAGCTTGCACCTCCGCGTGCCAGCAGGGGTTGTCCCGGGGCCGACCCAGGCGGCGCTGCGCCACCACGACCTGGACCTGCTGCCGCCGACCGCGACCGAGGGTTGGCCGGCCCAGGTCGAGCGCCTGACCACCAGCGGACCGCGGCGCACCGTGACTTTGCGGGTCGGCGCCAGCGCTTTGCCGTTGCGGGTCGAGCTGTTCGGCGAGCACGGCCCGGCGCCGCAGGCCGGCGATCCGGTGCGGGTGTGGCCGCGGCAGGTGCGGTTTTGGGCGGCGGCGCAGTAGGGCTGGTCCTTGCAGACAAAGCCTGTAATTTTCGACAGTAGAAAATGGGGGGCTTCTTCTTGCCGGCCGAGGTCCGAGCCGGAGCCAGAGCCGGAGCCAGAGCCGGAGCCAGAGCCGGAGCCGGAGCCGGAGCCGGAGCCGGAGCCGGAGCCGGAGCCGGAGCCGGTCATTCGATTGTAATAAATTCTTGTAATTTCAAGCAGTAGAAAATGGCTGCCATCTGCGGCGGTCTCCGCTGGCTGGCCAAAGGGATTGGTGCTAGGGTAGGCAGGTCTCGGCATTGCCCGTGTGGCGAGGGAGCCATGCCCACGAAACTGTGCAGCTTCCGTCGGGTCGCGGCTTGCTGGCTCCTGGCCTTGGGGACCGCCATAGACCTGCTGGCTGGCTGCGCCGGACACGTGGGCGATGGCGAGGTGCAGTGCCAGGGGACGGCGTCGTGCAGCGCCCACGGCCAGTGCACCCCGCAGCTGGGCGGCTGCCTGGCCACCAGCGACGTGGACTGCGCTGCCAGCAAGGACTGTTACAGCGTGGGCAACTGCCAGGTGCAAGGCGGTCGCT
The DNA here is from genome assembly GCA_016218865.1 of Deltaproteobacteria bacterium. Classification (GTDB taxonomy): domain Bacteria; phylum Myxococcota_A; class UBA9042; order UBA9042; family UBA9042; genus SXRM01. The sequence continues at coordinate 4,222 of JACRCU010000457.1, forward strand.
GTTGGGCCCTCAGCTCGGCGTCGTGCGCCAAGTCGGCGCTGTGTCAGAACCAGGGAGCGTGCAGCGCCCGCGACGGCGTGTGCCTGGCTCTGAGCGACGCAGACTGCACGGGGAGCTGGTCGGCCTGCACCTACCACGGACTCTGCCGGGCAATCGACGGCGCGTGCGCGGCCGCCAGCGACCAGGACTGCCAGAAATCGGTCGATTGCAGCATCACGGGCGCGTGCGCGGTGTTCGGCAAGCGGTGCGGCGCAACCAGCGATGGGCACTGCGAGCCCGCCAAGGTCTGCGTCGAGCACGGGCTGTGCACAGCCGGCGAGGGCGCCTGCGTCGCCGCTGATCCCGCGGACTGCGCCGCCTCGGCGTGGTGCGCCCTAGCCGGGAAGTGCTCGCTCGGAGCCAAGGTATGCATCGCCGCCAGCAACGCCGACTGCCTCGCGTCGAAATGGTGCCAAGACCTTGGTTTGTGCGGAGCCCAGGGCGGCGTGTGCGTCGCGGTAGCCGACGCCGACTGCGCCCGCACGGTGGGTTGCGCGAAAGAGGGGCTGTGCCACGCCGTGTCCGGCAAGTGCGCGGCCGTGTTGAACTCCGACTGCACCGGCACCCAAGCGTGCACCGAAGAGGGCCGCTGCGGCGCGGTCCAGGGCGCCTGCCGAGCCATCAGCGACGCCGTCTGCGCCGCGCTCACTGCGTGCAAGACCAAGGGCAAGTGCCACGCGGCGGCAGGCCAGTGCCGCCCCACCAGCAACGCGGACTGCGCGGCGTCACAGGCGTGCGCGGAATCGGGCAAGTGCAAAGTATCGCACGGGAGTTGCGCGGCGCTGACCGACGCCGACTGCGCCGGCTCGCTGGCGTGCAAAGAGAGCGGCGAGTGCAAGGCCAAGAACTCGCATTGCGTGGCGCCGTAGCCCCGAAGTCAAAACCTAGTAATTTTAGGTAGTAGAAAATGGGGGGCTTCTTCTTGCAGGGGCCGAAACCGTAGACAGCCGTAGCCGGAGCGGGGACCGGAACTGGCGCCGGTCATCCCGCTTGCAGCAAACGTACGTAATTTCAGTCGGTAGAAAATGGGGGGCTTTCTTCTAGGCGAAGAAATCGGCCACTGCCCGCAGCATCACCTCGCTGGCGATCGGCAGGGCCGCCTCGTCCACCACGAACCGCGGCGAGTGGTGCGGCTCGCTGGCGGCGCCCAGTGGACCGCAGCCGACAAAGAAGAAGCAGGACGGCACCTTTTCGGCAAAGAAGGCGAAGTCCTCGCCGCCCATCATCCGCATTTGCCGGTCGACGTGGACCACGCCGCGCGCCCCCGCCGCCGCCCGCGCCACCCGTTCGACCTGGTCGGCGTCGTTGTGCAGGGCGATCGCATAGCGCCTGTACACGGTTTCTGCCGTGCACTCGTAGGCTTGCGCGGTGCGGGCCGCCAGCTCGGTCAGCATCGCCGGCAGCCGCTCGTAGAGGTCGGGCGAGAAGGTGCGCACGGTGCCGCGCAGCTCGCAGGTCTCGGCCACCACGTTGAACGTCGTGCCGCCCTGGATGCTGCCGACCGTGACGACCACCGGGTCCAGCGGGTCGATGCGCCGCGACGCCAGCGTCTGCAGGGCCTGTACCACCGCCGCGCCGGCCACCACCGCGTCGCGCGTCTGGTGCGGCAGTGCGCCGTGCCCGCCGCAACCCTTGACGGTGATGTGGAAATCGTCGACCGCCGCCATGATCGGCCCGGCGACAGCGCTGACGGTCCCGGTCGGCAGCTTGCTCCACACGTGCAGGCCCAGGGCCGCCTGCACCGCGAGCTCGGGCCGGCCGCACCACTGCCCGTCCAGCAGGCCGTCGCGGATCATCTTGACGGCGCCCTGGCCGTCCTCTTCGCCCGGTTGGAACGCCAGCACCACCGTGCCGGGAATCTGATCCTGGTGGTCGATCAAGCGCTTGGCCACCGCCAGCAGGCAGGCCATGTGCGCGTCGTGGCCGCAGGCGTGCATCTTGCCGGGGCGCTGCGAGGCGAAGGCCAGCCCGGTGTGCTCCTGCACCGGCAGCGCGTCCATATCCGCCCGCAGCATCAGCACTTGGCCCGTCTCGCCGCGGCCCAGCGCACAGGCCAGCCCGGTCCCGCCGACCGGCACGGGGTCGAGGCCCATGCCGGACAGCCACCCGTGCAGGGCGCGCTGGGTATCGTGTTCCACCAGGCTGAGTTCGGGCTGGCAGTGCAGCGCGCGCCGCCAGTCGATCAGGGTTGCGGTCTCGGTCGTGTCCAGCGGCTGCCAATACTCCATGGTGTTCCCCTCGCGCGTGCCGCGGCACCATACCCGGCCGACCGCACCGGTCAAGCTCTGGGCCGCGCGACCCGAGACAACTGCAGGCACGGCCCCGGTTTTCAATTGTCCGGGTTGGCGGTACACTGCGCGGCTGCGCGCGACCGGATGCCACGCACTCCACGGGCTGGCCGCGCCCTCTACCGGTCGAAACGCGAGGTGATCGACCATGCCTACCGCCCTGCTCCGCCGTTTCCGTTGGCCCCAGCTGGCCACCTGCGCACTCCCCCTGGCCATGCTGCTTGGAGGCTTGGCGCTTTTCGCTGTGGGGTGCGCCAGCGACGGGGTGGGCACCGGCGAGGACGACCTTACCTCGGCGAGCGGCAGCGAGCGCAAGATCACCTGGCAGAGCTTCGTCTACGTGCCCACCGGCAGCAGCGACGGCGACATCGCCAAGGCCATCCAAAAGCAGGTCAAGAGCGCCATCGGCGCGTTCCGCTCGCCCGAGATCGGCATCCAGGACCGCGACGCGCTTGGCAACATCGACCCCAAGGGCTGGGTCAAGGAAGAGGTTGCGATCGTCGACGCCGGCAAGGCGACCGGCAAGCTGCTCCGCGTGCGCTACAACTACGCCGACACCGCGATCGTGCGCAAGAAGAACACCGCGGTCGAGCAGCCCATCCACCTGCTGTTCGGCGACTACGTGGCCAAGGCCGCGGCGCTCAAGCCCGCCTGCAGCGACGACCAGGGCACCGAGCCCGACTCGCTGTGGTTCCACTTCACGCCGCAGCTCGCCGCGTGCCAGAAGGCCATCGCGGCCGAGCAGAACGCCATCAACGCCGCGACCAAGGGCCTGGACCCCACCAGGCAGGTCTCCAAGGCCGACGCCAACCGCAACTTCGTGCTGGTGCGGGCCAAGCTGACCGCGGTCAAGGCCGCGCCCACCAAGTACCCGGAATACGACAAGCTGTGGGGCTTCGGCACCGATCGCACGCTGCTCGTGGCCTACACCTTCTTCGGCGTCGACTCCGACATCGCCAACCCCAACGACGTCAGCGCGATCGAGCACTTCCGCTTCCTGCGCACGCTCCTCGCCAAGTTCCCCAAGCTCGCGGTGACCAAGACCGAGCCGAACATGCTGCTGCTCGACTTCAGCATCGGCAGCCAGAAGTACACCGCCACCTACGCCGAAGTCTGCAACTGGGTCGTGGACAACACCGGCTTCCCGGCCGCGGCCAACACAGCGGAGCTCAAGGCCTCGCTGCGCAAGCAGGCCGTGCAGCACTGGGGCGAGCGCTGGATCTACTGGGAGCTGCCGGTCACGGTGAAGCTGGGCACCCAGAGCCGCTCGATGACGCTGCAGGTGCGCAGCTACTGGGGCTACGAGGACGGCAAGGCCGAGTGGCGACAGGCCGCAACCTGGCGCTACCTAGAAGCTTTCTGGCACGGCGACGTGTTCCTGTACCAGGGCCACAGCCACTTCGGCCACGGCCCGCTGGAGCCCGTCAACTACAACCCCAGCAACTTCGCCAACCGCTACCAGGTGATGCTCATCAACTCGTGCGTCTCGTTCAACTACTACGACGTCGACTTCCTCAAGATGCACCCCGGCGGCTCGCAGAAGCTCGATGTGGTGGTCAACGGCCTGCCGGCCTACTGGACCAAGATGGGCGAGGCTTCGGCCAACTACCTGATCGGCTTGGTCGGCGGCGGCAACAAGAGCTGGGGCGACATCCTGGCGGGCATGATGGTCAAGCCCAGCTGGGCGCCGGCGGGCTACGACCCGCTGCGGGCCGTCAACGGCGAGCTCGACAACACGTTCGACGCCAAGAAGACCCCGCTGACCCTTACCCCAAAGTGAGTCCGGGCGGGCCCAAGTAGGCGGCCGGCGGCCCCGTTCCAGAGGCGAGGTGGATGTGCGAGCAGCCTTGATTTCCGACCTGCACGGCAACGAAGCCGCCCTCCGCGCCGTGCTGGCCGATGCCGAGCGCCGCGGGGTCGACCGCATCTACTGCCTGGGCGACGTGTGCACCCTGGGGCCGCGGCCGCGCGAGGTCCTGGCCCTGGTCCGCGAGCACTGCCACGGCTGGATCCTGGGCAACCACGACGAGTTCCTGCTGCACCCCGAGGTGCTGGCCACCTACACCGAAGCGCCGGTCATCGTGCAGTCGGTGGCATGGTGCGCCGAGCGGATGACCGAGGGCGACCTGGAATTCATCAAGACCTTCAAGGCCGAGCAGCGCATCGACCTGGGCGAAGGCGCCACGCTGCAGCTGTTCCACGGCACGCCGACCTCGCACATGGTCAACCTGCTGGCGACGACCCCGCCGGGCGAGCTCGACGCGATGCTGGCCGGCCGGACCGCGACCGTCCTGGCCGGAGGGCACACCCACGTCGCGATGGTTCGCCAGCACAAGGGTATGCTCGTGGTCAACCCGGGCAGCCTGGGCGCGCCGTTCCGCGAGTTCGTCGGCGGCCGCACCCCCGAGCTGATGCCGTTTGCCGAATACGCCATCGTCGAGAGCCGCGCGGGCGGTCTGGTCGACGCGACCCTGTGCCGGGTGGCGGTGGACCCGCGGCAGGTCCACAAAGCGCTGCAGGGCAGTGATCATCCGCTGTTGCCGGCCCTGCTGACGCAGTACGGGTAGGACGGGAACCCAGAACATGCAAAAGATCCAGATCGATGCCGCCGGCGGCTACGAACGCCTGCGGCTGGTCGAGGTCGCGTCTCCGCCGCTGCGACCCGGGCAAGTGCGGGTGGCGGTGCGGGCGATCGGCGTGAATTTCGCCGATTGCGCGGTGCGGATGGGCCTGTACGCCTCGGCCAAGCGCTACGTGGGCTGGCCCATCACCCCCGGCTTCGAGGTGGCGGGCACGGTGGCCGAGATCGCGCCGGATGTCGCGGACTTTCGCGTCGGCGAGCCGGTGCTGGCCCTGAGCCGCTTTGGCGCCTATGCGAGCGAAGTGGCAGTGCCGGCGACCCAGGTGGTGCGCTACCCGGCGGCCTGGACGCCCGAGCAAGCCGCCGGTTTCGCGGTGCCCTACCTGACCGCGTGGTACGGCCTGTGCCACCTGGCGGGCGCGCGGCGCGGCCAGGTCCTTCTGGTGCACTCGGCGGCGGGCGGCGTGGGCCAGGCGCTAGTTCAGCTAGGCAAGGCATTGGGTTGCAAGGTGATCGGCGTGGTGCGTGGCGCCCACAAGCTCGCGCCGGTGCGGGCGCTGGGCTGCGACGCCGTGATCGACAAGGGCGCCGAGAACTGGCTCGCGGCCGTGAAGGAGGCGGCGCCGGACGGGGTCGACATCGCGCTGGACGCCAACGGGGTCGAAACCCTGGGCGACTCGTACCGTTTGCTCGCCCCGGCCGGCAAGCTGGTGGTTTACGGCTTTGCCACCATGCTGAGCCGCGGCGGCAACGGCCGACCCAACTGGCTCAAGCTCGCCTGGACCTGGCTGCGCACGCCGCGCTTCAACCCGCTGGACCTGACCACCGAGAACAAGTCGGTGCTCGCCTTCAACCTCTCGTTCCTGTTCGACAAGACCGAGGTGCTGGCCGAGGCGCTGCAATTCCTGCTGCCCCTGGCCGAGGCGGGCGCCCTGAAACCGCTGGCGACGCGCACTTTTGCCCTGGCGCAGGCCGGCGAGGCGCAGCGCGAGCTGGAGACCGGGGCGACGGTGGGGAAGTTGGTGCTGACGGTCGGGCAGTGAGAAAACGAGGAGTGGCAACGTTGCCAGTGCTCGCAACTGGTTGAATTCAGGGATCGGGGCCGGCCAGACCGTGCAGTCAGGCGGTTGCAGACCGCGCCTTGGGTTGCAGAGCCCCACCTCGTGGTCGGCGTTGCTTCCGGCCTGCTCGCGCGGGTCTTGTTGTCGTCATCTTTGAAACAATAGGGAATTCTGCCATTTCGCGTTGGGGCGTGGGGGGTTGTCGCCCGCCGTCGATATGGTCGCGACGAAGCGAAAGTGAGGTGCCCGAGAACCCGGTACCGCCCGGGACGACAGCGGAACTCGAGTTGCAGTCGCCCAAGGCACCGCCATGCCGCCTGGTTGATCCATGTTTGACAGGTCAGATGCGGAGTTTCAGAATCGCCGACAGTGCCTGCCGCGCGCCCTGGCCGCCCCCCCTTGGTCCGCCCAGACGGAATTGCCCGGCGCAGCGGACACCGGTCCGCACCAGGAGGAGTTCAGTTCATGAGCCACTGCATGTCCGCGTCCACAGGAACGTTCTCTCGGCCTTGGCTCCCGCGCCGAATCCTGGGCTTGGCGCTGAGCGCGGGCCTGCTGCTGAGCACAAGCGCCGGTGCCGAACCACCCAGCGCCATCCAGCGCGAGCTGCGGCCGCTGGCGGTGCGGGCCGCGTACGACTACATGGGGGCCCTGATTGCGGCGGTGGCTGCGGGCGCCGCGGTCGAGTACGCACTGACGATGAACCTCTCGATCGAAGGCGGCCTGGGCCTGCACCCGGACCTGGAGAGCGGAGTGGCTGGCTGGGGCATGCTGCGCCTTGGCCACGCCCTCGACGCGCTGGGCGTCCACGAAGTCGGCGTGGCGGCCGGCGTCTCCTCGCTGCCCTCCAGGGAACTCCGCCGGATCACCGCCGGTCGGGTCGAAGCGAGCTACACGCTGCGCGCCCAGGTCGGCTTCACCCTGTCGCTGGCGGCGGGCGCGGGCTGGGCACTGGCGGAGTCGGACAGCTATACCCGCGAAAACGTGGGGGTCATGCCCAACTTCAACGGCACGACCAGCACGACTGTCTACCGCGCTGGCGATCCGGCCTTCGCCACCCGCATCAGCGCCGGCTGGAGCTTCTGAGGTCCGAGACAACCCGGTTGGGGGGCATTTTCTACTGCCCGAGATGATTACGGTCTCACTCGCTCACCCCGCCCACCGCAGGCCTGCTCCCTGCACGCCCTGATCCCTCCACGCCAAGTTGTGGCCGCGCGTCGCCCAAGCCCCACCGTGATCATGCCCGCGGAGGCTTGATGGCCGCTCCGCGGACTTGGGGGGCATTTTCTAGTGCCTGAAATCATTCAGGCCCGTGCCGCACCTCGCTCCGACGTCCGCCTGAGGCCAACTTTTTTCGCCCGCACCCGCGGCAAAACTCGCGCTCCCGTCGATCACCATGATCAGCGGGCCCGGTGTGTCCGCGGGGACCGCCATGCCGATTCGCCTCTACGACCCCAGTCTGTTGCACCTCGTCACGCTGCGCACCTTGGAGGGCAAGTTCACCCTGTGCACCGAAGACCCCGATTTCCAAGAGCACCTGGCCGGCGCTATGGCCGAAGCTCAGGCCGCCACCGGTGTGAAGGTCTACGCTTTCACGTTCATGGCGAATCACTACCACGGTCTCTATTCGGCTGATTTTCCAGAGCAAATGGCCCGGTTTCTGTGCCTGTTCCACGCTGCGGTGGCCCGACTGGTCAACCGACGTTTCGGTCGGCGCGGGCCGATGTGGGAGCAGCGCGCGCACGTGCTGCCGGTGCTGCCGGGCGAGCAAAGTGAAATACAGGCACTGCGTTATGTAATGATGCAGGCCGCCAAAGCGGGGATCGTTGACCACCCGCGCCAGTACAGCGGAGCGGCGAGCACCGGTTGGCTGCTGGACGGCACGGCGGTGGTCGGCCAGCACGTTCGGCAAACGGAGCTGACTCTGGCCGCGCGCAACGGCAGAGATCCTGGGGATGTCAAGCAGTTTACCGACGCTTGCACGGTGGAGATCACGCCGCTGCCGTGCTTTGCCGAGACTCCGGACGACACGTGGCGGCAGACACTGCGCGGGCTGGTCGACGCGCAGGTCGGGCGCGTTTCAGAAAATGCCCCCCAATGCGAGGACGAGACCCACCGTTCAGAAATTGCCCCCCAAGGCGACAGCGACGACGACGAGGCGGACCAACCTTCCTGGGACGACCTGCCCAACCGCCCGAAACCCAAGGCGAAGGCCCGGAACTACTGCATCGCGCCGTCACACGAGGCATACCTGGCGTTCAAGGACCGGGTGATCGCCTACGAGGCAGCCTACGCGGATGCCCGGCAGCAGGCCCGGCTGGCGGCGGTCCAGGCAGCTCGGGGCGACGAGGCGGCCTTCGTCAGCTTCCCGATGTACAGCTTCGCCTGCGCGGCAGTGGCGGTTCCGGACCGCCCGACCCTCAATGAAAATGCGGAGTAGAAAATGCCCCCCTTCTTCTCCCTACAGCAGCCCTGGCTTCCCCTGCGTCCGCCGCCGCAGTTCCGTCTCGAGCAGCGCGCCGTGCTCGGCCTCTTCGGCCGCCAGCTCCTGGTACAGCCGCCGCGCCGCCGCCCCCACGGCCAACGCCGCCGCCGACTCCAGGAAGTAGCGCTCGGCCTTGCGCTCCAGCCCCAGCGCGAGCTGCAGCACGCCCACGGCGTCGAGCGGACTGGGCAGCGGCACCTCGGCAAACAGCGCGGCCTGACTGGCGGTGACGTCCGCCGGCTGCGCCGCGTCGACGTGGTAGCGCTGCGCCAGGGTGGCCAGGTGCTCGGCCTCCATCGCCGCCAGCCGGCCCAGCAGGTCGCGCAACTCCGCATCGGTGCTCTGCTCGGCCATGCCGCGGTAGAAGGCGGCCCCGCCCAGCTCGATCGCCAGGGCCTGCAGGACCGCCGCCTGTTCGCCCTGGTCGCTGGCCGCGCCGCCGTCGTCCAGCCGCAGCGCGCCGCCGCAGGCCGGGCACTGGCCCCAAGGCAGCACCGCGCCTTCGGAAACCGCGTGGCAGCGCTCGCACGCCCAGCGCAGGCGCAGCCCGGCACAGCAGATGCCGTCGTCGTCGTCTTCCAGCGGCCGCCGGCACCTTGGACAAAGCGGAACACCGCCGGGCACAAACGCAGCCACCTCGTCGCGCGGCGGCGGCCAGCTCCGGTTATGCAGGTACCAGGCAATCGACTTGGCCGCGCGCCGGCCCGCGCCCATCGCCAGGATCACCGTGGCGCCGCCGGTGACGATGTCGCCGCCCGCAAAAACCCCAGGCATCGACGTGGCCTGCGTCTCGGCATCCGCCACCACGTTGCCCCACTTGTTCAGCTGGAGCGCGGGCGCCGACTGCGGGATGATCGGGTTCGCCTTGGTGCCTAGCGCCACCACCACCGTGTCGACCTCGAAGGTGGTAAAAGCCCCCGGAATCGCCTCGGGTTTGCGCCGGCCCGAGGCATCGGGCGCGCCCATCGCCATCTGCTGGCACACCACACCGCGGACGTTCCCGGCCGGATCCAGCAGGATCTCGGTGGGGCTATGCAGCCAGTGGAACTGCACGCCCTCTTCCACCGCGTGGCGCAATTCCTCGTGCCGCGCCGGAGCTTCCGCCTCGGTCCGCCGGTACAGGCAGTGCACTTCGGCGCCCAGCCGGCGCGCCACCCGCAGGCAGTCCATCGCGGTGTTGCCGGCCCCAACCACCGCCACCTGCTTGCCCATGCCCACCGGCGTGTCGCGGTACGGAAAGCGGTCGCCGCCCATCAGGTTGACGCGCGTGAGGAATTCGTTCGCCGAGAACACCTGCCCGGCGCCCTCGCCCGGGATGCCCAGGAAGGCCGGCATCCCCGCGCCCACCCCTAGGAACACCGCGTCGAAGCCCAGCTCGCCCTGCAACTCCTGAACCGTAAAGGTCTTGCCCACCACCTTGTTCGTCACGATCCGCACGCCCATGTCGTGCAGGCGCTGGATCTCGCGGTCGATGATGGGCCGCGGCAGGCGGAAGCTGGGGATGCCGTAGCGGAGCACGCCGCCGACCACGTGCAGCGCCTCGAAAACCGTAGCCTCGATGCCCATTTTCGCCAGGTCCGCCGCACAGGCCAGCCCCGCCGGCCCCGAGCCGACCAGCGCCACCTTGCCCAGCGACCGGGTCGGGTGGACCGGCAAAGCCTTGGGAGCCGCGGCGTTGTCGCCCACGAACCGCTCCAGCCGGCCGATCGCCACCGGCTCCAGCTTCTTGCCCACGATGCACTGCGCCTCGCACTGGCTCTCTTGCGGGCAGACCCGGCCGCAGATCGACGGAAACAGATTGTTTTCGTGGATGACCTCTAGCGCCCCGGCCAGGTCGCGCACCAGCAGGTGGCGGATGAACCGCGGGATGTCGATCGCCACCGGGCAGCCGGCGATGCAGGTGGGCCGCGAGCACTGGATGCAGCGCTCCGCCTCGGCCAGGGCCTGATCCATGCTGTAACCCAGGTTCACTTCTAGGAAATTCTTCGAGCGCTCGTCGGCATTCCGCTCGGGCATCGGCGTCGCCTTGGGCGCCAGCTCCTTCAGCTTCTTGTAGTTCCGCTTCTCTTCCTGCAGCAGCTCCTGCTCCAAGTGGCAGACGTGGGCGTAGTCGGCCGAGGCGCGCGCTTCTTCGGCACCAAAGCGGCGCTGGCGCTTGAGCAATTCGTCGAAATCGACCAGGTGCGCATCAAAGTCGGGGCCGTCGACGCAGGCGAACTTGACCTCGCCGCCCAGCGACACCCGGCACGAGCCACACATCCCGGTGCCGTCGACCATGATGGCGTTCAGGCTGACCACCGTGGGGATGCCAAAAGGCCGCGTGACCTCTGCACAAGCGCGCATCATCGCCAGCGGGCCGATCGCGATGACCTTGTCGGGGCGGTCCGGGCCCTCGCACAGCGCGCGCAGGGCCTCGGTGACAAAACCGCGCAGGCCCAGGCTGCCGTCGTCGGTGCAGACCGTCAGGGTGTCGCTGTGGCGGGCAAAGCGCTCTTGCCAGAACACCTTGTCGGCACTGCGGAAGCCGACGATGCTGCTGGTGCGGTTGCCCGCAGCCTTTTGCGCCCGCAGCTGCGGATAGACCGGCGCCACGCCCAGACCGCCGCCAACGAGCGCGACGTGGCCCACCTGGTCCGCGTGGGCGGGGAGGCCCAAAGGCCCAGCAAAGTCAGCGAATTCGTCGCCCTCGCCGTAGTGCTCCAGCATGTCGCGGGTGGTCTTGCCCAGCGCTTGGATGACCAGGGTGATCGTGCCGCGCTGGCGGTCGAAGTCCGCAATCGTGAGGGGGATGCGCTCGCCGTCGTCGCCCAGGCGCAGCATCACGAACTGGCCGGGCTGGGCGGCGCGGGCCACGTCGGCGGCGTCGACTTCCCACAGGAAGGTGGTATCCGAGAACTGCTCGCGGCGACCGATGCGGACCATGCGACCTCGCGCGACCCCGGCAGGGGCAGTGACGCCGCCAATTGCGCGCCACCCACAGGGCAATTGCAATGGCACCGCCGGCCGGGCAGTCACGGCGTCGTCGCGGCTGTTGCCAAATCGTTGCACAGGCCTGCGCCGGCGGCCCTTGGAGCCAACGCGGCGCTGGCTTACTCTGTTCGGCCGCGCGCGCCTGACCGATGCGCCACATCCCCGGAGCCCCATGTCCCCCACCACGCAGACGATTCCTGTCGCCAGCCTGCGCGACTTTACCGACGGCACGCCCGCCCAGCGCGCAGCGTTTGTGCAGACCATTGGCGATGCCCTGGTCGACATTGGCTTTTTTGCGCTAGAGGATCACGGCGTCGATCAAGCCGTAGTGTCCAGCGCCTACGAGATTGCCCAAGCGTTCTTCGATCAGCCCGAGGCGGTCAAGCTCGCCTACGAGGACCCGGCCGTGCACGGCCAGCGCGGCTACACCAGCTTTGGCCGCGAGCACGCCAAGGACAGCGCGGCGCCAGACTTGAAGGAGTTCTGGCACGTCGGCCGCGAGGACACCAGCGATCCCTTGGGCATGCTGCTGCCCTGGCACAACATCTGGCCCACTGAGCTGCCCGACTTCAGGCCGCGGATGCTCAACTTGTATCGCCAGATCGATGCCGCCTCGGTGCACCTGCTGACGGCGTGCTCGATCTACCTGGGCGAAACTCCGGAATATCTGCCGTCGATCGCCGCCTACGGCGACACGGTGCTGCGCATCATCCACTACCCGCCCGTGCCCGCCGACCGCCACCCGCAGGCGGTGCGCGCCGCCGCACACGAAGACATCAACCTGATTACGCTTTTGGTCGAAGCCACCGCCGGCGGCCTGGAACTGCTGCAGCGCGACGGCAGCTGGCGGCCGATCCACGCCCTCCGCGACCAGATCGTGGTCGACTCCGGCGACATGCTGCAGCAGCTCACCAACGGCTTCTTCAAGGCGACCACCCACCGCGTGGTGAACCCCGACAACAGCCGCGAGCGGCGGTTCTCCATGCCGTTCTTCGTGCATCCGCGGCCCGAGGTGGACCTGACGCCGCGCGCGACCGCGGTGCAAAAGACCGGCGGCGTGGCGACCTTCCCGCAGGTGACGGCGGGCGAGTACCTGCGGCAGCGGTTGGCGGAAATTGGCTTGATGTAGGCCCTGACGACGAACATTGCTGGGGAGTTCCGGCGCTTTCGACCTGCTTGGACCGTCCACGGCGCAGGCGACCCCTCCGAAACAGCGAAAGGCCAAGGGCCGGCTCTGGTGGCCCGCCGCCCAACTCCGCGACGCGGCGGGCTTTCCGGCTCGGTCTGGCAGCCGGGCGCCGAGGACGGCGCGCTGCAGGGCAAGGAGTGCGGCACCGCGGGCCGCCGAACCGCCGCATCGCAAACGTTCTGGACAGTCTTGCGCGTGCAGGCCTGATCCTTTCGCCGTCGCAGCGTCGCCACTGCGGGCTGGGGACAGTGGGGCACGGGATCCGCCCTCTGCCGAACACGCAGAATACAAATCGGATTTTGAACCACGCGCCGACCCGCAAAAGCGCTCCCTGGTCACGTCCTCGGACGGCGCCGACCTACCGGCGGCTCGTGGCGGTCACCTGCAAGACGCAGCGGCCGATGACCCGCAACCTGGCGCAGAGTTGGCCGCGACGTGGGCCCAGCTTGGTCGCCGACCAGTTCCTGTACGCAGGGCGCACCTTCGCGAGCCCTGGCCGCATCCAACCCGTGCCGCAGCCCAGGCAATTGCCGCCCAGCCGCTGGCGCAGTAGAGTGCAGCTCCCGATAAGCACGGATACGCAATGACGATTCTTCGAGCCAGCTGCCGACTTCTAGCCCGACCCAGCGTGGGGCGCCGCCTGTCCAGCCTGATCCTGAGCGGCGCACTGGCCACCCTCCTCGGCTGCAGCAGCCACGCAAGCGGCGGGACCGCGGCGGCCAGCGATGCAAGTAGCGGCACGGACATGGTTCTTGGCGACAGCGCCGTCGCAGTGCCCGACGCCGGGTCCGCAGCAGGGTCAGACGCAGGCACGGACACCGCGACCGACACCGCCGAGCCGCAGTGCACCAGCTGCCTGTTCACTCAACCGCCGCCGGCGCCCCATCCCGGTGGCCCCGGGCCCCTGGACCTGGCGCCCGCCCAGACCATCAGCTACGGCAGCGGCCCGCTGGAAAGCTACAAACAGATCCTGGTGTTGCGACCCCAGGCGGCCGGCAGCTACCCCACGGTGCTGTTCGCAGCGGGCAAGCAGCTGTACCAGGGCGGCGGGCTGCCGGGCCAGCTGGGCTACGGCTACCGGGCGTTCTTGGAGCACATCGCCAGCCACGGCTACGCGGTGGCTTTTGTCCGCGTGGAACAGGGGTTACTGGACAGCGACCAGCTGCGCATGGCCGACGACCTGCTGGCGGCCAGCCAGACCCTGTGGCAGCAGGTGGCCGCGGCGCGCGCCGATCAGGTGGCGTATGTGGGGCACTCGATGGGCGCCAAGGTGGCCCTGTTGGCGGCGTGGCGGGCGACGGCGGGCGACGCCAACCAGGAGCACCCCGATCCGCAGGCGGTGCTGGCCTTTGCCGCCGCCAACGAGCCGCCGCCGATGGGCACCTACCAGGATGCGACCGACAAGCTCAAGCAGGTGCCCGCCGACGTGCCCACTTGGTTCACGCTGGCCACCGGCGACGACGACGAGGTGGCGCCGTGGAACGCGGCCGGCAAGTCCAATGCTTCCGCGCTGTATCAGGCCCTGGCTACGCCGCACCGGCAGCTGCTGGTGCTGCACGGCACCGGCGCCGGCGACCCCAACCCGCCGACCAAGCCCGAGCTGAGCGACGACCACGCCGCGCCGCTGTCGATCGAGGGCAAGAACGGCGGTGCGGCAGACTTTGCCATGCCAGCCAGCCACTTGGACGCCCTGGACTGGTACGGCTTTTGGAAGTGGACGGTGGGCGCGCTCGACTTCCACTTCAAGGGCGGCCACCCGTCGTGGGCCTACGGGGCGCTGCGCACGCACGGCGGGACGACGGCAGACGGGCAGGTGCTTCAGCACGCGGTGGCGGCGCAGGGGTGGTAGCGGACTTTGCTCGTCGCCCCCTGTCGGCAGCTCCTGTGCGGCTGCAAACGATTGGGCGCCCCGGCTCGGCAAGCGGGACTCGGCGATAATCGCGACTTCTGGGCCTCGCCGTCCCGTCACGGCCGCCGGTCGTACAAGATTCATGCGCAATTGTGGAGTACCCACTCCCGGCGGCGGCAACGCTCCGGCGCGCTGCCGCCCTCTGGGCCTGTGCCGGTGGCGCGGGGTGTGCAGAATTCCGAGGGGCTGGATGGCGGCGGGGAGAGGGACCGGGACGAGCGACCGAGCTTGCGGCGCGGCACTCAAGTGACCGCGCCATGTTCTTGAGCGCAGCCGAGGACTCGGCGCGGCATTGCGCCGTCCGGCAGGGGTGGCCCGGAGTGCAGATCGCGCCCATCAACCCATCAACCCTCTTGACGTTTTCTTGCCACCTTGCATACTGGAATCGCTGTCGCCATTTTGCACGGCAATTCGGAATCATGTTTACCAGAACGCTAACAGTACACCATGACAAGAGTTTCTTCTTGTTCGGCCCACGCGGTACCGGCAAGTCGACCTGGATCCGCACCCAGCTGGCCCCAGCGCTGACGCTTGACCTGCTCGAGGCCGAGACCTGGCAGCGCCTGCTCGCCCGCCCCGGCGACCTGGAGCAGCTGGTCCTGGCTGCACCGCCAGGGCCGGTGGTGATTGACGAAGTGCAGCGCGCTCCTGAGTTGTTGAATGAGGTTCATCGCTTGATCGAAGGCCGCGGCACCGTCTTCGCGCTGACCGGCTCGAGCGCCCGCAAGCTCCGCCGCAACGGGGTCAACCTGCTGGCCGGCCGGGCGCTGACCTACCGCATGTTCCCCCTGACGGCGGCCGAACTTGGCACGGCCTTCGACTTGCAGAAATCGCTGCAATTCGGTCACTTGCCAGCCATTGGCCGCGAGCCGGATCCGGAGCGGTTCCTGCACAGCTATGTGCAAACCTATCTGCGCGAGGAGGTGCAGCAAGAGGGGCTGACTCGCAACCTGTCGGCGTTTTCGCGGTTCTTGGAGGCACTCAGCTTTTCGCACGCTGCCCAGCTCAACATCACCGACGTTGCGCGCGAGTGCGCAGTGGACCGCAAGACCGTCGAGGGGTTTGTGGGCATCCTGGAAGACCTGCTGCTGGCGGTGCGGCTGCCGCCATTTACGCGGCGGGCCACGCGGCGACTGGCCCTGCATCCCAAGCTATTCTTCTTTGATGTTGGGGTATTTCGTACGCTGCGGCCCAAAGGTCCGCTCGATCGGCCTGCCGAGATTGCGGGCGCCGCGCTCGAAGGCTTGGTCTGGCAAGAGCTGCGCGCCGTCAACGATCTGCACAACTTAGGCTACACGCTGCACTTTTGGCGGACGGCCACCGGCCACGAGGTCGATTTTGTGCTGTACGGCGAGCGCGGTCTGCACGCCATAGAGGTCAAGCACTCCGGTGCGGTGCGTCCGGCCGATCTGGTTGGCCTGCAAGCCTTTTGCACCGACTATCCCGAGGCCACGGCGACGCTGCTGTACATGGGCGAACGGCCCGAGCAGCACGGCAACGTGGCGGTGCTGCCGGTAGCCCAGGCGCTGCCGCGGTTGGCGGAGCTGCTGGGGAGCGAGGCGGGCCGGCTCGTGTAAATCGGAGCGCGAGGCGGAAAGCTGAGGCGAAGGTGGACGGGGTGAAACACGGGGATGGGACGGGACATTGGGCGTTGAGGCAGGTGAGACCCGGTGCAGTGCGAAGTCCGAAGAGCGGCCGGCACGGAGGCACGGCCGCTACACCCTGATGCTTGAATTTCAAGAGCTTCCCAGGGTATTCGCGGGTCAGCGGGCGTCACTATTGGCAGTTTGACTGCCAATAGCGGGAAATTCTGTTTCGCAAAACCCGGCAGCCGCTAATCCATCGCCGCGCCCTGCCCCTGGGCCTCGGCCGGCGCCTGGCGGGGCTTGACGGTGACGCACTTGACGGTGACGCACCCGCTCCCCAAACTGAATCCAGGCGGAGCCCTGCCGGTGGAGTGGGGAGTTGCCGTGACCGCTCGCGAGGGATTCATGCCAACTATCAGCATGTTTTTCGGCGTCTTGGTGTCGATGTTCTTCGAAGAAGGTGAGCGTCACAGCCTGCCGCACATCCATGTGCGCTACGCCGGCGAGAAGGCTTCGGTGGCGATCGGCGACGGCAGTGTGCTGGCCGGCACCTTTCCGCCCAAGCAGTTGAAGTTGGTCCGGGCGTGGATCGAGATCCACCGCGACGAACTGCTGGCCGACTGGGAGTTGGCGCTGGCCGGCGAGCAGCCCTACAAGATCGCACCGCTGCAGTAGGGGGCCACTGTGCACGAGCTACTCGATGTAATTGCAGTCGAAGTGGAGCCCAATTTCCGCCTGCTGCTGACGTTTGAAAACGGCGAACGGCGCCGACTCGACATGACTAGCTGGCTGGCGCGCAAGCCGTTTGGGCCGTTGCAGGACGCGCGCTTGTTCGCGGCGGCGCGGGTGCAATACGGCACCGTGGTGTGGCCGGGTGAGGTCGAGGTGGCGCCCGAGGCGCTGTACGAGCGGTCGGTGGCGGTGTAGGGGCTGGGCAGGGGCGTCTAGTTCCGCAGTTCTGTGGTAGCTCTAGGCCATTGGGCGCCCCGGCTCGGCACGAGAAGTCACGCGAAATTCGGGGCTATCTGGCCTCGCCGTCCCGTCACGGCCGCCGGTCGTACAAGATTCGTGCGCAATTCTGGAGTACCCACTCCCGGCGGCGGCAACGCTCCGGCGCGCTGCCGCCCCGCGGGCCTGTGCCGGTGGCGCGGGGGTGTCCGGAATTCAGAGCGCAATTCGAAGGGTCTGCGCGCTGACATAGAAAGCCGGCGCCTGAAGGCGCGCCTACAGATCGGCATAGGGGCGGCGGCCACTCGACCGCCGACCCCTGCCACACCACCCGGCATGCGGGTCCGCACCGGGCGGTTCGTTCGCACACGCTACCGCCATCCTGGGCGGTCCAGTTTCGGCAATCCAAGCCCTATCCAGTA
>JACRCU010000453.1 GCA_016218865.1 Deltaproteobacteria bacterium
AGCGCGATACCAGATAGACGGAGGGGCCGGTGCTGTTCAACACCATCGACTTCCTGGTGTTCTTCATCGCCGTGACCGCCGGCTACTTCGCCTTGCCGCACCGCTGGCGCTGGGCGTTGCTTCTGATTGCAAGTTGTGGATTCTACATGGCCTTTGTGCCGGTGTACATCCTCATCCTGCTCGCCACCATCGTCATCGACTACTACGCGGGCCGCTGGATCGAAGACACCGACGATCCCGCCAAGAAGCGCCGCTACCTGGGCATCAGCATCGTCTCGGTCACGGCGATTCTGTTCGTCTTCAAGTACTTCAACTTCGCCAACGGCAACGTGGCGGCCCTGGCGCATGCGCTGGGTTGGAACTATTCGCTGGCCGCGCTCGACATCGTGCTGCCGATCGGCTTGTCGTTCCATACCTTCCAGAGCCTCAGCTACGTGGTCGAGGTCTACCGCGGCAAACAGAAGGCCGAGCGGCACTTTGGCATCTATGCGCTGTACGTGATGTATTACCCGCAGCTGGTGGCCGGCCCGATCGAGCGGCCGCAGAACCTGCTGCACCAGTTCCACGCCAAGCACCATTTTGATGCGAACCGTGTGCGCGACGGCCTGATGCTGACGCTGTGGGGATTGTTCAAGAAAGTGGTGGTGGCCGACACCGCCGCCATCTACGTCGACGCGGTGTACAACAACGCCGACAAGCACACCGGCGCCTCGCTGCTGCTGGCGACGTGGCTGTTTGCTTGGCAGATTTATTGCGATTTCTCGGGCTACTCGGACATGGCGCGCGGCCTGTCGCGGGTGTACGGCATCGAGCTCATGATGAACTTCGACTCGCCGTACCAGTCGCGAACGATCACCGAATTCTGGACGCGTTGGCACATTTCGCTGTCCAGCTGGTTCCGCGATTACCTGTACATCCCGCTGGGCGGCAACCGCGGCACTGCGGCGCGCACGTACTTCAATCTCTTTGCGGTGTTTCTGGTCAGCGGCCTGTGGCACGGCGCCAACTGGACCTTCATCGCCTGGGGTGCGCTGCACGGCGTGTACCAGGTGGCCGAGCGCCTGTGGCTGCCGCTGCGGCCCAAGCTGTTGGGGCGGTTTGGCCGGGGCGACCCGGGCCCGCTCTGGAAGCTCTGGCAGAACATCTTCATCTTCAACCTAGTGGCGCTGACCTGGGTGTTCTTCCGCGCCCCCAGCATCACGGTCGCGGTGCGGATCGTGGCCCGGATCTTCACCGACTTCGGCAGCGTATTCCTTGACCCGTGGCTGGCCCAGGTGGCGGTCGTGCTGGGGGTGGGCGTGGCGCTGGACTACTACTACCGGAGCACCAAGTTCTTCGACCGCCTGGCCCAGCGGGCGCCGTCGATCCGGCTGGCCCATTCGCTGGCCCTGGCCGCGGCGTTGCTGTTGTTTGGTGTGGAATTGGGTTCTAATTTCATTTACTTTCAGTTCTAGCGGCGTGGCAGCCGGCCCAGGCGGCCCCGGCAAGGATGAGTGGCGATGGTCGAAGCGGCACCCTCGACGGAGCAGCACACCGCTGGCGAGCAATGGCGGCGCGCGGCCATGCGCCTGGCCGTGTTTGCGGTGTTGCTGATCCTGCTCGACCAGCTGCTGGGGGCCGGGCTGACGGTGCTTTTCCGCCGCGTGCGCACCGGCGACATGGGCGGCAAGCTGCAGCTGGCGCTGGACCAGCGGCCCGACGTGCTGGTCCTTGGCTCGTCACGAGCGGTGCACCACGTGGACGGCGCACAACTCGGTCGCGACCTGGGGCAAGCCGTCTACAACGCCGGGGTCAACGGCCAAGAGATCTACTACGCCTACCTGCTGCTGCAGCTGTGGCAGGCGCGCGGGCTGCCGGTGCCCAAGCGGGTGTTGCTGCAGATCGAGCCGACTTCGCTGCACGAAATGCCGGGCGAGTTGGCGTCGGTGGCGCTGTTCGGACCGCTGATGGACGAGAGTCCGGCGGTGCGCGACGTGCTGTACTCGCGCAGCCGCTGGGAACCGGTCAAGTACTTGTTCAAGACCTATCGCTTCAACGGCCGGGTCTTGGCCGTGCTGCGCAACCAGGCTCGCAGCGCCGAGGGTCGCCCCGACGGCTTCGAGCCCATGGACGGCCAACTGCCGGCCGGTACCCCGCCCAAGCCCGAGGTGCTGGCCGCCCAGCAGGCCCAGGCCGGGCCGATGGACCCGCCCAAGACCCGCATGCTGGCCGAGTTGCACGCGTGGTGCCGCGATCACAGCAGCCAACTGGTGCTGTTCCACACGCCCAACTGGCGCGACGACGCCGTGGCCCACGCCGCGTTGCTGGCCCACGTGGCCGCGCTGCAACAGCAATTGCCCGGCTTGGGCTGGATCGACCTGAGCCGCCATGCCCGGCCGGGTCTCGCCGACCGGCCCGAGCTGTACGTCGACGAGGGCCACCTGAACCGCGAGGGGGCGCGCTTGGTTACCGCCGAGCTGGCCCGGCAGTTGCTGCGACTGCCCAAGCCCTGAAGCGCTGGCGCTATCTGGAAATAGGTAGAATGTCCAAGGGCTTGCGGTGTGCCTAGGCGGGCAGACCGACCCACTCGGCGCTCTTTTGCCACAGCGCTTCGGCCAGGGCTTCGTCGCGGGCCAGGCGCGAAGGCTTGCGCTGGGCGCAGTTGTCGTAGTACAGCCCCGATTCGCCGGCCAGGCTGGGCTCGGTGGCGCAGTAGAGCGACGTCTCGGCGCCCTGGTCGGTCGTCAGCATGAACTGCAGCGCCAGCCAGCGGAACGGCTGCGGCACCCGCCGCCAGATGTCCGAGGCCACCACCCCAGGATGCAAGCTGTACACCGCAATGCCGGTGCCGGCCAGCCGCTTGGCCAGCGCCTTGGCGAACAGCACATTGCACAGCTTGGACACGCCGTATTCCTTGAAGCCGGCCACCGTTGGGGTCGACCGCCGCACGGCGTCGAAGTCGAGCTTCTTGGGATCGTAGTGGGCTTTGCTGGCCACGCACACCACCCGCGCCGTGCCCGCCGCCTGCAGGGCCGGCAGCAGCAAACGGGTCAGCAAGTAGGGGCCCAAGTGGTTGGTGCCAAAGTGCAATTCGAAGCCGTCGCTGGTCAGGCCGCGCGAGCCGGCCAGACCGGCATTGTTCACCAGCAGGTGCAGCGGCACGCCCAAGTCCAGGAACTCCTGCGCGCTCCGGCGCACCGCCTGCAGACTGCCCAGGTCCAGGGCCAGGAATTCCAGGTTCGCGGTCGGGAGCGCCGCGCGGATCTGCGCGATGGCCGCCTGGCCCTTGTCGCGCGAGCGGCAGGCCAGCCAGACCCGGGCGCCGGCGCGGGCGAGCTCGCGGGCGGTCACCAGGCCGATGCCGGTGTTGGCGCCCGTGACCAGGGCATTCTGGCCCTGCAGGTTGGCGGTGACAGTGAAACGGGACATGGCAGCTCCAGAGGGAAAGGGCCCAGAAGTATAGGTGGGCCGTGCGGCGGCCGCCATGGCCGCTCTGAGATCTTGGCGATTCAAGGGGGATTCAGGGTGCCGGCAGCCCGCTGCCGAGCGGTCCGCGCCGCCAGCCA
>JACRCU010000046.1 GCA_016218865.1 Deltaproteobacteria bacterium
ACCTCCCGCCGGCCCTGGAGGACCTGAGGGCGGTGGCGGGCCGCCTGCTCCAGGAGCACCGGCTGAGCTTCGCCGGCCTTGACCAAGTAGGTGGCGTACGACGGCGGCGACGCGGTGGGGGCGGCGGTGTAGTAGTAGATGGTGGTGGCGTTGTCGAAGTACTTCAGGCCGTTGTCAAAGCCCGGCCACAGCTTGGTGTCCAGCTTCTGCAAGCCGTCGTTCTTGCCCGGCTCGCGGATGCCCATGAAGTGCATGGTCGACTTCACGCTCACCTTGCTATGGCACATGATGCACATCGTCGAGCCCACGTAGACCGCCGTGCCCACCGTCATCGACAGCTTGATGTCGACGCGCTTGCCGATCAGCAGCGTGCCTGCGTCCTTGGCGATGCGCGAGGTGTCGCCGCCGGGCAGGTGGTTGGCGTCGGTCGCCGCCGGCAGGGCGTACAGGTAGTAAGTGCCCGCAGCCACAGCCTTGAGGTCGTACACGCCGTTCGCATCGGTGACGGCATTGGCGTAGGTCGGCGCGGCCAGCTGGGCGTCGATAAGGTCTTCCAGCGGCTCGTCGTTCTTGTCGGCAATCACGTCGGCCATCGCCAGCGTCTTGGGCGTCGCCGAGTCCACCACCAGCTTGACCTTGCTGATCGCCGTGGCCGGAATCAGGAATACCTTCACGCCTGCAACGGGTTGATTGGCCGAGTCGGTCACGCGGCCGACCAGACCGGTGGCGTCCAGGGCGATGGTCGGGTTGTTCGGATCCGGGGCCGGGTCGCCCTTGGCACCGGTCGCACCGGGGTCGCCCTTGGCGCCGTCCTTGACGGTGATGCTGCTGCTGCCGCAGGTGATGGTGTAGGTGCCGTCTTTGTTGTCGACGGCCGCGCAGTTGACGCCGTCCTTGCCGGCCGCGCCCGCCGCACCGTCTTTGCCGTCGGCACCCGCCGCGCCGTCTTTGCCGGCCGCACCGTCCTTGCCCGCGGCGCCGTCGGCACCCTTGGCGCCGTCCTTGAGTGTGACGCTGTCGGTGCCACAAGTGATGGTATAGGTGCCGTCTTTGTTGTCCACTGCGGTGCAGGCCTTGGCTGGGTCGCCCTTGGGTCCGTTGCTCAAGGTCACGGTCGTGTCGCCGCAGGTGATGGCAAAGGTGCCGTCTTTCTTGTCGACTACGGTGCAGCCGGTGCCCGTCTCGCCCTGCTTTCCGGCGGGACCGACTTCGCCGGTGCAGCTCGCCAGCGCGCCCAGCGCCAGCACGACCAGGGCATGGCCAACCGCGGCGCGCGCGCCTTGGCCAACCATCCGCTTAAATACTTTGATTTTCATTGTGTCTTCCATTGTCTCTCCCCTCGCTTGGTCAGCAGGGCGCCGCCTGGCGCGATGGGTGCTCCTGCAAGGTCCGAGCCGAGATGGTCGCCGCCCGACAATGGCGTGACGCGACTGCGCCGGCCCGCGCGGCGTGGCGCTGCCAGGGCGGCCAGCGTAGACACAGCTGTTGCATGGTCGGCACGCTCCTTGCACGGTATCGGTGCGCCGCCGGGGCGACCCGGCCGGAGGTGCCGCGGTGGACAAGAGGATTGCAATGCAAACGCGCCGGGCGCGGCTGGACCGACTGGGGCTGCCTGCCCTGGTGGCCATCGCCTTGGGTGCTTGCCGCGGCGAGCCGGCCCCGCGCTACGGACAGGCGATGCATGAGATTGGTCGGCGCTTCGAAGTCCTGGGGCGCGCCGCAGCCGCGGGCCGCTACGAGCTGGCGCGCTATGAGCTGGACGAGCTGAATGAAGTGGTGGAGCACGACTTGCCGCGGGCGCAGGCCCCGCAAGTGGGCGATTTGGTGGGTGCAGCCGCCAGCCTGCGCGACATGCGGTTGGCCCTTGGGCGCTTGGATGCCGACCTCAAGCACCCCGAGCCCGGCCAAGTCCGCAGCAGCTTTGCCCTAACCGCCAAGGCCTGCAACGCCTGCCACGCCAGCTTGGCCCACGGCTTCATCGAGATTCCCCAGGAGTTGGGCGGCACCGTGCCGCGCACCGACGCGGGCTCGCTGGTTCGCGACGACCCATGAAGTGGCGGTTCCGCAGTGGCAGGGACTGACCGGTGCACGACCTATTCCAGCGGATCCGCCGGCACGACGTCGCCCGCCTGCAGCGGCAGCTCGATCCGCGCCACGGTACCCACGCCCGGGACGCTCTGCAGCACCAAGTCGCCACCGTGGTCGCGCACTGCTCGCCGGGCAATGGGCAAGCCGATGCCGGTGCCGTCGCCCACGGCCTTGGTGGTGAAGAACGGCTCGAAAACCCGCGCCAACGTCTCTGGCGCAATCCCGACGCCCTGGTCGCGCACCTCGATCCACAGCATGTCTGCGTCGGCACCCGCCGTCACCGCCACCGTTCCACCCGCAGGCGACGCGTCGATGGCGTTGTCCACCAGGTTCTGCAGGGCTTCGCGGATGCGGAAAGCGTCGATGGCGAGCTCGGGCAGCGCCGGCACCGTCAGCACTACTGCCACCGCATGTTCCAGGGCGTGCGGCTGCACCTGTTGCGCGCACTCATTCAGCAGCGCGCCCATGGGGGTGGCATGGCGGGTCGCGGCCTCGGTGCGGGTCAGGGTCAAAAGCCGCTGCGTCACCTGATCAATGCGCTGCAGGGCGTCGCGCAGCAGCGGCAGCAGGTCGGCGTTGTCGCGGAGCGGTGCGTCCGGGTTTTGCGCAAGGATCTCGACGCAATTGAGCGCCCCGTGCAGGGGATTGCGCACGCTGTGGGCTACCCCGGCCGAAATCGCGCCGATGCGCGCCAACTTCTCGTTGTTGCGGGCCAACAGCTCCTGGGCCTGACGCTCGCGTTCGGCCGCTTGCTGGCGTGCGCGCAAAGTGCCAGTCAGGTAGACCACGCCGGCCAGCATCGCCCAGTGCGCCACCAGGTACAGGACGCCTTGCGGCAGGGACTCGACCTCGTGGTGCGCCTCGCCCTCGAACGCCAAGCGCAGCGGGTGGAATTCCAGCCAGCCCAGGAGCGGACCCAGCACCAGCAGGCCGTGCGACAGTCCGCTCAGCAGGGCCACAAACCCGGCGCCTCGGCGCGGCAGCAGGGTCGCGGCGATCGCCACGTGCAAGGCGAACAGACTGTCGAACGGGTTGTCGACGCCGCCGCCAAAGTGCAATTGCGTCGCCAAGGTCAGCACATCCAGACTGATCTGCGCCAGGGCCACTTGGTTCAGCCGCCGCGGCGTCCACACTGCTCCGCGGTGAACCAGCAGCCAATGCCAGACGCCGTTGGTGACCAGTCCAGTCAGGCCCGCCAGCGCCAACGGGCCCGGGGCGGTCGCCAAGCCCAGGGCCACCACCGTCAACGTCACCGCGCACGTCGCCACGGCGGCCACCCAACGCAACCGCGTCAGCCAGTGCAGGTCGGTCAGGCTGGCGTGGATGGGCTGGTCGAGCATACGGTTGGCGCGCTGCGCTTGGGCCAAGCTGGTGTAGGGCACGTTCGACTCCGCAGCGCCGCGACAAGGCGGTGGCGCTAGGCTAGCATGGTCGATTGGGCGCGGCTGCCGCGAACGGACTACCGCGTCATGCCGCCGCCACGGTCCGCCAAGGGCCGTCAAAGGATTGTGGATGCGTATCTTGCTGGTCGACGACGAACGCATCAGCCGCGTAACCACGGGCCGCCAGCTCGGACAGGTGGGCTACCAAGTGCAGACCGCGGAGTCGGCCGAGCAGGCCCTGGAGCTGTTTGCCCAGCAACCTTGCGACGTGATCATCACCGATTTGCGGATGCCGGGCATGGACGGCTTGGAGTTGCTGGCCCGTCTGCGGCGCGAGCGGCCCGATACCGATGTCATCGTCATGACTGCCTTCGGCTCGGTCGAGACGGCGGTGCGGGCGATGCGCGAGGGCGCGGCCGACTACCTGACCAAGCCCTTCCGTTTTGCCGAGCTGCACGAGCGCCTGAACAAGATCGCCGACATGCGTGGCATCCGCCGCGAGCTGAAGCACCTGCGCCAGCAAGTGTTGGCCGGCGCCTCGGACGGCGACATGGTCGGTCAGTCGCCGGCCATGCAGCAAGTGCGCGAACGCCTGCGCTTGTACGCCGATCACGACGCGCCGCTTCTCATCCAGGGCGAGACCGGCACCGGCAAGGAAGTGGTATCGCGGGCGCTCCATGCGCTGGGGCCCCGCCACAAGCAGCCGTTCGTCGCGGTGGCCTGCGGCGCGGTGCCCCACGAGTTGGCCGAGAGCGAGTTGTTCGGTCACGAAAAAGGCTCGTTCACCGGCGCGGTCAGGCAGCGGGCGGGCGTGTTCGAGCAAGCCCACGGCGGCACACTGTTGCTCGACGACGTGGACGACCTGCCCCTGGACATCCAAGTCAAGCTCCTGCGTGCGCTGCAAGAGCAGGTCATCACCCGCGTGGGCGGCGACCACGGCTTCCGCGTGGATGTGCGCCTCATCGCTACGACCAAGGTGCCCCTGCGCAACGCGGTGGCGGCGGGGCGTTTTCGCGAGGACGTGTTCTACCGCTTGCGTGGCCTGGAGTTGCGCCTGCCACCCCTGCGCGAGCGCGCCGACGACGTGCTGCTGCTGGCCAACTCGTTCCTGTGCCAGCACAGCGAGGCCAAGGGCACGCCCCCGCTAGTCCTTGCCCGCGCGACCGCTGACCTGCTGCGCAGCTATCCCTGGCCCGGCAATGTCCGCGAGCTGCGGCGCACCATGGAGTCCGCGTCCGTCCTGTGTGCCGGTGACACCATCTTGCCCGAACACCTGCCCGACGAGCTGCGCGATGGCGAGGCGGCCGGGGCGCAACGCTTCAAGTTGAATCTGCAGGGTGCCGAGCAGCTGCCGTTCCAGGCGATGGTCCACGACTTTGAGGACCGCCTGATCGACTGGGCCATGCAGCGGGCCGACGGCCAACAGGGCAAAGCGGCCGAACTCCTGGGCCTTGCACGCACGACCCTGCAGAGCAAGCTGGCGCGGCGCGACGGGCGGTAGACGGATACGGCGTTAGGCGAACGGGCGCGGCACCAGACGATGCTGGCGGAGTTACACAGTCGACAAAGACTCTGGACACTGTGGCGAATCTACGGCCCGCCGCGTTGCTGCAGGCGCTCGCTGCAGGTTCCCAGCCCATCGTCCGCTGCACCGTCATCCGCGAAGCCGAATCCAGTCAAACACAACAAAAGTCGGCCAGTTGAGTCCTACGTCC
>JACRCU010000454.1 GCA_016218865.1 Deltaproteobacteria bacterium
AGCTGCACGCGAATGCGCGCCTGGCCGCGCGGCACCACGGGGAACGAGAAGCCGATGACGTAGATCCCCTCGTCGAGCAGGAGGCGGGCGAAGTCCTGCGCCAGTTTGGCGTCGCCCAGCATCACCGGCACGATCGGGTGGATCCCGGGCCGCACCTGAAAGCCGGCCTCGGTCATGGCCGTCCGGAAACGCTGGGTGTTGGCCACCAGGCGTGCGCGCAGGTCGTCGCCGCGATCGATGAGCTCCAGGGCGGCCAGGCTGGCGGCGGCGATGGCGGGCGCCAGGGTGTTGCTGAACAGATACGGCCGCGAGCGCTGGCGCAGCAGGTCGATCATGGCCTTGTGGCCAGTGACGAAACCGCCGGAGGCGCCGCCCAACGCCTTGCCCAGGGTCGAACTGATCAGGTCGACGCGGCGCTGTACCCCGTGGTGCGCGGGTACACCCCGGCCGCCGGGGCCAAAGAAGCCGGTCGAGTGGCTCTCGTCCACCATCAGAATCGCCTGGTACTTGTCGCACAAGTCTGCAATTGCGCTCAAGTTGGCCACGTCGCCGTCCATCGAGAATACGCCATCGCTCACCACCAGGCGGCTGCGCTGGGCCTGGCTCTCTTGCAGGCAGCGCTCCAGGTCGGCCAGGTTGCCGTGCTCGTAGCGGTAGCGCTCGGCCTTGCACAGGCGGATGCCGTCGATGATCGAGGCATGGTTCAAAGCGTCGGAAATGACGGCATCTTCCTGCTCCATCAGCGTCTCGAAGACGCCGCCGTTGGCGTCGAAGCACGACGAGTACAGGATGGTGTCGTCCGTGCCGAAGAACGCCGCGATGGCCGCCTCCAGGCGCTTGTGGATCGCTTGGGTGCCGCAAATGAACCGCACCGAAGACAGGCCGTAGCCCCACTCGTCCAAGCCGGCGTGGGCGGCCTGGACGATCGCCGGGTGGTTGGCCAGACCCAAGTAGTTGTTGGCGCAAAAGTTGAGCACTTGCCGGCCGCTGGACACGGCAATGCTGGCGCCCTGGGGCGTGACGATCACCCGCTCGGGCTTGCTGAGGCCGGCGGCCTCGATCTCGGCGAGGGTTTGTTCAAAGCGCGCCTGGGTTTGTGCGTACATGCTGCCTCGCTGGGGCCCTGGGTGGTGGACCGTGCGCGCCGCGTCTTAGCACAGCCGAGGCGGGCCGTCAGCAGGGCAGCTGTGCTATGCTGGCGGCGGCGCAGGTCGCCGATTGATGACCCCATGCGAATCCTTCTGGTTGAAGACGAAGAACGGCTGGCGCGCAGTCTGGTGCGCGGGCTGCAGGAAGACGGGCACCAGGTCGATACGTGCGATCGCGGCGACTTGGCCATCGACCAGGGCATGCAGTTGCCCTACGATGTCGCGATCCTGGACTGGATGCTGCCCGAGGTCGACGG
Source organism: Deltaproteobacteria bacterium (assembly GCA_016218865.1). GTDB lineage: Bacteria > Myxococcota_A > UBA9042 > UBA9042 > UBA9042 > SXRM01. The sequence continues at coordinate 1,406 of JACRCU010000454.1, forward strand.
CTTGACCGTCCTCCGCAGTTGGCGCAGCCGCGGCGCCCACATGCCGGTGCTGATGCTGACGGCCCGCGGCGAGACCGCCGAGAAGGTCCAAGCGCTGCGCGCCGGCGCCGACGACTACCTGGTCAAGCCGTTCGCGTTCGACGAATTGCTGGCGCGGCTGGAAGCCCTGCAGCGCCGCGGCGGCGCCGGTCAGGCTGTGTTGCAGTTTGGCGATGTGGTTTTGGACGCCCGGCGGCGCTTGCTCCGTTGGCGCGATCGCGAGGTCGCGGTGACCGCCCGCGAGGACCAGCTGTTGCGCGAGCTTTTCGAGCATCCGGGCGACGTGCTGACCCGCAGCGAGCTGCTGGCGCGCGTGTGGGGGCCGGCTTTCGACGGCGAGCCCAACGTGGTGGATGTCTATGTGGGCTACTTGCGCAAGAAGCTTGCCGAGCTTGGCTCGACCCAAGTGGGTGTGCGGACCGTGCGCGGCGTAGGCTTCCGGCTGGAACTGGGCGAGGAGGCGGCCAAGTGAAGCTGTCGGTCCGGCTGCTCCTGAACGGGGCAGTTGTGCCGGCGGGACTGGTCGTTTGTGCCCTGATGGCGGTGGGTTTTGGCCTCCACCAGTTGTTGCGGCAGTCCGTGGATCGGGCGCTGCTGGCGCAGGCCGCGGTCGAGTCGGTGTCGCTGTTCGACCGGCCCGACGGTGCCCACCTGCACGTGGCCCTGTCGCCGGTGCACGGGGCCCAGGGCATGACCGCCTGGGCCGCCCTGTACGGACCGGACGGCGCGCTGCGCATGAAGACGCCGGCCCAGGCCCAGACTCCCGAGCACTTGCTCGGCGCCGTGCAACTGGGCGAACCGTATCTGGAAGATCAGCCCGGTCCCGGCCCGGCCGGCCAGCGGGTGCTGGTCGTCGGCGTGCCCGGGCCCGACGAACAGGTCTGGCGATTGCGCCTGGCTCAGCCGCTGGAACTGCAGCGCAGCACGATGGGTGCCTACACCAAGGCCGCAGCGCTGGTCGGCCTGCTCGTGCTCGTTGGGCTTTTCACCCTGCAAATTCGCTTTGGCCGGCAACTCAACGCGCGCATCGAGCGCCTGGCCCAGCACCTGCGGCGCCTGCACCGCGGCGATCTGGACCACCAACCGGCCCCCGATGCCAGCGGCGATGTGTTGAGCGAGTTGCGCGATCTGGCGCAGAGTGCCACGCAGCGGTTGCGGCAGGCTCGCGAAGACCAGCAGCGGCTGGTGGCCGACGCTGCCCACGAATTGCGTACGCCGCTGGCGGTGTTGCGCACCGACGTCGACGTCACCCTGCGCCGCGAGCGGCCACCCGAGCAACTGCGAGAGGCGCTGGAGCGGGCGCGCGACGAGGTCGACCGCTTGGCCAAGCTCGCCAATGACCTGCTGA
>JACRCU010000455.1 GCA_016218865.1 Deltaproteobacteria bacterium
GCTCGACGGTGGCGGCGCTGCTGCTGCGCGGAACTCTGCTGGATATCGAGGAAAAGTACCGCAAAGACGGTTTTCCGACCAACGACCTGACCGGCCGCGACTGCGAGCTGCCCAAGGCCTACGCCAAGCAGTTCAAGTGCCGCTACGACCTGCTGGGCCTGAACCTGGACGAGGGCTCGATCTCGGGCATGACCGAGCAGGCCCAGACGATGCTGACCAAAGCCCAGGAAACCCTGGCGCAGTCGGGCGCGCTGGACAAGTTATCCGGTGATAACAAGGGCGGCGCCTCCAAGCCCATGGCGAGCGACCTGGGCAAGTCGGCCGAGCAGGCGCAGAACGCCGGCATGGACCTGGGGGCGATCGCCAAGGGCACCGACCTGATGGGGCTGCTGCAGGTGATCCTGCTGTCTGGTCAACAGGGTATGAACCTGCTGGACCTCTGCGACATCAACATCGCCGTGCTGCAGATGTCGATGGGCCTGGTGATCAGCAACCTGTTGCCGATGGTGCTGAAGCGCGCGAGCGACCGGACCCGCAAGGTGGTCATCCACCTGCAGTGGAGGGACGAAGAGGGCGACCAGCGCACCCTGGACATGGAGACCTTTACCACCGCGGTCAGCCAGGAGGAGGCCGAGGCGATCCGCAACCTGCAGAAACAGGAGAAGATTCAGAACGCTCTGGATCCCACGGGCGCGGGCGGCATCCCGGGGATGAAGCCGGGCGGGCTACTGGGCAACATGGGCGGCATGGGCGGCGGGAGGAATCCATGAAACTTGCCTGCTTGCCTGGGCCTTGGGGCCCGAACCAGGGGTCCCCGCGTGCCCGCAGGGACGGGCGAGTCCAGTGGACTCGGCCGAGTGGGGACCGTAGCCCGAACCCGAACCGGAGCCCGAGCCGGAGCCCGAACCGGAGCCCGAGCCCGAACCGGAACCCGAACCGGAACCCGAACCGGAACCCGAACCGGAGCCCGAGCCCGAACCGGTATTCCCCAGCCGGCCAGGCCGGCTTCACCCTGATCGAGATCCTGGTGGCGGTGGGCCTGTTGGCGGTTTTGGGCGTGATTCTGGCGACATCTACGTCGTCGCTGATCGGCGCGATCCGCGACAACCGCAAAAGCCAGGAGTACTACCACGCGGCGCGGGTGGCGCTGGGGCGCATGGACAACGAGATCGCCATGGCCTACCTGAGCAAGCACCAGAGCGACCTGAAGACCACCAAGACCGTGTTCGTGGGCAAGCAAAACGCCTTGACGTTCGCGACGATCGGCCACCGGCGCATGGTCCGCGAGGCCCGCGAGAGCGACGAGGCGGTGGTGGAGTACAAGCTGGAGAAGGACAGCAAGACCGGCGACTCGATCCTGGTGCGCCGCGAAAAGCCGCTCATCGACGACCAGCCCTTCAAGGGCGGGCGCAAGCAGGTGCTGGCCTGGGGCGTGAAGAAATTGACCTTTGCCTACTGGGACATGGACAAGGAGTCCTGGCAGTCGGACTGGAAGGTCGAGATCGACAACGCCAAGGAAGAAGAGATGAAGAAGGCCCAGGCGGCGGCGGGCGTGGCGGCGGTGACCGGCAACGCGGCGCTGGGCTCGGCGCTGGCGTCGAACATGGCGAATCAAGAGCAGACCCACGGCCCGCAGGACCTGTGGCTGCCGGCGCGCGTCAAGGTCACGCTGGTGCTGGCGACCGAAGAGGGCGAGCTGACCTTCGAAACCCAGGCGCGCATCCGCCTGCAGCAGCCGCTGAATCTGGGCGGCATCCATGTGCCCAAGCCGTTTGAGAATTCGCTGAATCCCTACGCGGCTATGCCGGGCCAGACGCCGGGCAATTTCAGCGTGCCGGGCGCGGGCGGCATGGGCGGCGGCCTGCCGGGCAACCCGATGATGCCACGGCCAAATTTGCCATCCGGCCCGAGGCCACCTCCATGAGCGCAACCACGCCAACCTGGAAGCTGGGTGCGCGGCTTAGCGAAGCGGTGCGGGCCGGTTTGCGCGCCACGGGCCAGGGCTCGGCGGGGCCCACCGACCGGCAGCGCGGCGTGGCGCTACTGCTGGCGATGGCGTCGATCGCCATTCTCACGATCTTTTCGCTAGAGTTCACCTACACTTCGCGGGTGGCGGTCAAGACGGCGACCTACGTGGAAGCCGAGGTAGAGGCGCACCTGCACGCGCGCGCGGCGGTGGAGCTGGCGGCGATGGTGATCGGCAGCAACGACCTGGTCGAGAAGATGATCGCCCAGTACTCGCAGATGCTGGCCGGCAAGAAGCCCAACATCAGCATCGGCGCCTATGCCTGCGAATTCGTCAACGCCTTCTGCAAGGGCGAGATGACGCTGATGGGCCTGCAACTGGTGAACCTGGAAGGGCATCCGGCGGTGGGCCTGAAGCGCGGCACCTGCGGCTGCCAGTCGGGCGACGACGATGGGCGAGTGAACATCAACCGCGTCAACGACTTGAACCAGAAGCAGGCGGTGTTCGACACGCTGTACAAGCTGCTGGAGCGCAACGAGGGCGTGACGCGGCCCGGCGAAATCGACAAGGACATGGCGCAGCTGGCGCTGAACGTCATCGACTGGGCCGACAAGGACACGCTGAAGACGGACATCGACCCGAACAGCAAGAAGCTGGTCGAGGGCTCGGGCGCAGAGGGCTCGAACTACGCCCGCAGCAACATGAAGGTCAAGGACGCGCCCTTCGACACCACCGAGGAAGTGCGGCTGGTGCAGGGCATGAACGACAAGCTGTGGTGCAAGCTGAAGAACCAGCTGACGGTGTACAATACCGAGAAGCTGAACGTGAACACCGCGCCGATCGAGGTCATCAAAGCCTTGATTTGCAAGAACTTGGCCAACCCGCAGAACGAGGCCATCGCCTGCGCGCGCGGCTATCAGCAAGACGCCTTCGTGCCGGTCAACGTGGCCGGTCAGTACATCGAAGTGTGCCGGACGCTGAAAAAGATGTTGTTCTCGCCGCCGTTTGCCAACCCGGGCCGGGTCGTCAATTTCTTTGACAAGCTGGGCACGGTGGTGCCGGCGGACTATGCGAAAGTCTTGGCGATCAACCAAGGCCGCATGCTCGAGGACGTGGGGACCAGCGGCAAGATCGTGCGGATCCAGGCCTACGGCACCAGTGGCAAGGTGCAGCGGCGCATCACCGCGCTGCTGGACACCACGTCGCAGCGGTACGTGTACTGGCGCGAGGACTAGCGGAAGGGGACGGGGCGAATGGCGCACCTCTGGGTGGGCCGCAAACTCGCCCCGATGGGGACTCGACGCGGCGAAGGGCCAGGCAGTACGGGAGCCCGAGGATGTACGAAGGGGTATAGCGGCAATGGCTCATCGAATTCTAGGACTGGACATCGGCACCCGGGCGATTCGCTTGGCGATTGCCGACAAGTCGCTGCGGCAGACCGCGCTGACCGGCTGGGACGAGGAGCCCGTGGCGGCGCCGGATCCCGAGCAGCCGGCGCACCACCGGCACCCGCTGTTTTCGCCCGAACAGGTGGCGGCGGTGCAGACCCTGCTGCTGCGCAACCAGCGGCCCGACGACGTGGTGGCGGTGGCGATGCCGGCCACTTACGTGATGCACCGCGTGCTGGCGTTCCCGTTCCGCGACGATCAGGCCATCGCCGAAGCGGTGGGTTTTGAACTTGAAAATCATATTCCCACGCCGATCAGCGACGTGGTCGTCGACTTCGTGCGGCTGGGCGAGAAAGAGGGCCAGACCGAGGTGTTGGCGCTGGCGGCGCCGCGCGACATCGTCGTCAAACACATCGACGCCTATAAGGAAATGGGCATCGAAGCTCGCCGCCTGGGCCTGCAGTCGCTGGCCTACGCGCACCTGGTGCGGAAGCTCCCCGACGCCAAAGAGGGCGTCACGCTCCTCATCGACGTGGGCACGCGCTCGTCCGAAGTGCTGGTGTGCCAAGATGGCAAAGCCCAGATGCTGCGCAGCTTTGCGGTGGGTGGCCAGACCATCGCCGACCTGTTCGGCAGCCTGGTCCAGAGCGAACTGCAGCCCGCCGACCTGCTGCGCGGCCACGCCGTGCTGCTGCCCGACGAAGCGCTGGAGACCGACCAAGAGCGCGGTCTGGCCCTGGCGACCCGCCAAGCCGTCCAGCCGCTGCTGCGCGAGCTGCGCCTGACGCTGGCCAACTGGCTGCGCCGCTCGCACAAGCGGCCCGACCGCGTGTTGCTGACCGGCTGGCTGGCCGAGCTGGGCGGGATTCATGAGTTCATCGAGCGGTCCCTGGACGTGCCGGTCAAGGCCATCGAGCTGGGCAACATGCCCGACGTCCGCCTGGCCAGTGCCCACGACCTGGGCGACCGCGGCGCACTGGCGGTGGCGCTGGCGCTCGCAGCGGCCGACACCGAGAGCGGCGGCGACGTCGACTTCCGCCAGGGCGAGTTGGCCTACGAGGGCGACTTCAAGGTGCTCCGCCAGCGCTTGCCGCAGCTGGTGGCGTTCATCGTGGTGGCGCTGTGCCTGCTGGGCATCCGCGCCAGCCTGAACTACCGCGCGCTGGTGATCGAGCAGGAACAGCAACTCGCGATTCTGCAAGCGCTGTCCAAGCAGCTGACCGGTAAGGCCTCGACCGACTTCGAGACCGTGCGCAAGGAGCTGGCGCGCGAGCCGGCGGTGGACATGGCCGCGCTCTACCCGGACATCAGCGCGTTCAAGGTGCTGGAAGACGTGTCGGGCATCCTGGACAAGGTGACCGAGCCGCCGGACTTCAAGCCGCCGGGCGGGCCCGAAGAGGAAGCCGCGCCGCAGCCGCCGCCGGGAATGGTGGTGCCGCCCGGGGTTGCGGGCATTCCGGCCCACCGCCTGCCCACCGTAGACGCTGTACGCAAGCCGCCGCGGGGAGCGGGGCACGGTCGCGGCGGCTCGGCAACGGGCGACGACTCGGCCACTGAGGCGGCACCGTCGCCGAGTGTGCCTGGGGGCGCGCCGCCCGCCGGCCCTGGCAACCCCGACCCCAGCGCCAAGGACGAGGGCAAGGGCCTTGATCCGGCTGCACCTTTTACCGGGCACAAGGTCGAGCTGGCGGCGGTGCAGATCGAGCGCGGTCGCGCCACCCTGCGCGGCGATGCCGACACCCAGGACGCGATCCTCGCGCTGCAGCAGGCCGTGGATGCCCACAAGTGCTTCTCGAAAGTGAAGTCGAGCTCGGATCGCATCACCTTCGAGCGCCACCGCGACTGGTTCAAATTCACGCTGGAATTCGAGATCGCCTGCCCCGTCGAAGCCGACAAGGCCAAGAAGGACAAGGCGGCCAAGGCCGACGCCGAAGCGGACAAGGCCGACGGTGAGGGGGACGAGAAATGAGCCTGATGGCGTCGAAATTGGGCAGGATCGGCGCGGCCTTCGAGCGCATGAGCGATCGCGAGCGCAAGCTGGTGATGGGCGGTATCGCCATCATGACCCTGATCGGCCTGGTGCTGGTGGCGGTGCTGGTGTCGCGGCGGGTCAGCGCGCTGGAAGAGGAAGTGCAGGGCAACGAGGCGGCCTTGAAGGACATCTCGGCCGCGGCGCCCCGCTACCTGGCCCTGCGCGAAGAAGAAAAGAGCGTCGCCGAACAACTGGACCGCGCCGCCAAAGAGCCGCTGCAGGCCACGGTGCTGGCGATCGCCAAGGAGATCAAGTACCAGTCCAAGGATGCCGACGGCGTGGAAGCCGAGACGCGCCTGGCGGATGTGATCAAATTTGCCAATGCTTCGGATATCTTGGCCGAGCTGACCACCAAGGCGGCCAAGAAGGTGCAAAAGACCAAGACCAAGAAGAAGAAGGGCGCCAAAGAGGTGTTCTTGTCGACCATCGACGCGGTGTTCCAGAATGTGCCGGACGATGCGGTGCTGCGCTTCCTGTCCAAGCTGGAGACGCACCCCGAGCCGATGTTCGGCCTGACGGTGGAGATCACCCGCACCGGGCCCACGCGCGACCAGATGCAGGCGACGATCAAGATTGGGCAATTCCGGTACGGGCAGCTCGAGGAGTAGCGGATGCAGCGGTTCTGGCAACACCCACGGGTGATCGCGGCCCTGCAGTACGCAGGGTACGCGCTGTTTTTCATGGTGATCCTGGTGTTCGCCCTGCCGTGGACCTTCCCGGTGCGGCAGCTGCGCAGCTACGTGACCAAGCAGGCGCGCCAGCAGGGTTACCCGATGGAGATCGAGGAGATTCGCCTGCGCGGCCTGGGCGGTGTAGAGCTGAACGGCCTGAGCGTGACGCTGCCCGGCAAGCCGGGTGAGCCGACCGAAGGCGGCGGCATCGGCCCGGGTCTGCCCGAGGTGGAGCTGAAGATCGACCGGGTCTCGGCCAAAGTTGCGATCCTGCCGATGCTTTTTGGCAAGACCTTTGACGTACGCTTCGACATCGAGGCCGGCGGCGGCAGCATCAGCGACGGGCGGGTGGTGCGCAAGGGCGAGGTGTTCGACTTCGAGATCGGCGCCATCGACGGCCTGTCGCTGGCGGCCATGGGCATCGGCAAGCGCGCGCTGGGACCGCAGACCAGCCTGCTGGGCGACGTGGACGGCAAGCTGAACGGCAAGATGCAGATGCACTACGGCGGCAGCACCGACGACATGACCGGCCAGGTGGAGCTGGAGCTGGCCGACGCCGTGCTCCGCTCGCCCGAGCTGAGTGTGCAAGGTGGCTTGCGGCTTCAGGATCTGGGTGTGGGCACCTTCACGCTCAAGGTCAAGATGAACCTGAAGCAGAACATCGCGGCGCTGTCGGCGGTGCGCGGGGCCGACAAGGCGACGGTGCTGCACATCGAGCAGATGCAGGCCGAGGGCGACCAGCTGGAGCTGGTGACCGAAGAGACCAGCCACATCCTGATTCCGCCGGGCAAGGCCGGCTTCAAGCAGGCAACTCTGCAGCTGCACTTTGCTTTTGCGCTGCCGGACAAGCCCAGCGCCAAGAAGAAGCCGGCCAAGGCCGATGCCGAAAAGAGCGACGAAGAAGCCGACAAGGCCCAGAGCGACCGCATCAAGTGGGCGTCGCTGCTGTCGCTGGTGGGCAAGAAGCTGCAGCCCTTCGAGCGCGGCGGCTACATCGGCATCGGCTGCACGGGTCCGCTGTCGCGGCCGCAGTGTAAGCCCGAATTGCCCATGGTCAATGTGGGGTTGCGCGGTGCCGCCAAGGCCGACGGCGCGCCCGGTGCCCAGCCGGCGCCGCCTGCGGGAGCCCCGCCCAGTGCCAGCCCGCCGCCCGATCCTGCCGCGGTGCCGGCCGCCGCGCCGCCGCCGCCGACGTTCCAGCCCGTAGCGGCGCGCCCGGAGCCGACCCCGCAGCCGCCGCCGTCGCCCAGTGCCGCTGATCAGGCCGTGCCGGCCCAGCCGCAGCCCGCGCCGCCGCCGCCGCCGCCACCCCCGCCCGAGGGGGGCAGGGCCACCGATGGGCGCGGCCGTCCGCCGCCGCCCGAAGGGGAGCGCCCGCAGGGCAATCCGGGGCACGGCGAGGGCGACAACCGCGAGCCGCAAGAAAATGCGCAGGAAAAGCCCGAGGGCGAGGAGCGTCCGCCGCGCGAGGAGCGGGGCGGCGAGGCTCCGCCGGAAGGTGGCGGCGAAAATCCGCAGTAACGGCGGCCAAGTGTGACCAGGGTGGCTGCACACAGCCGCACTTCAGGGGGAAAAGATGGTCGAAAGGCTGCCGTTTGCGGCGATTGAATTTGCCGCGAATCCCGAGCCGCGCTGCCCGTGCGTGCTGCTGCTGGACACCTCGGCGTCGATGGCGGGCACGCGCATCACCGAGCTGCAGCGCGGTTTAGCGCAGTTTCGCGACGAGCTGCAGGCCGATCCGCTGGCGCGCAAGCGCGTGGAGGTGGCCATCGTCACCTTTGGCGGCTCGGTGCGGCTGGCCAGCGACTTCACCGCGATCGAGAACTTCGATCCGCCGCGGCTGGTGGCCGACGGTCTGACGCCGATGGGCGCGGCTGTGCAGACTGGACTCGAATTGCTGCGCGGGCGCAAGCAAATCTACCGCGACAACGGCCTGGCCTACTACCGGCCGTGGATGTTCCTGCTCACCGACGGCGAGCCGAACGACGACTGGCGCGACGGCGCGGCGGCGGTCAAGCAGGCCGAAGCGGCGCGACAGGTGGCGTTCTTTGCCGTGGGCGTGGGCGAGGCCAATTTCGACGTGCTGGGCCAGCTGGCGACGCGTCAGCCGCTGCACCTGCGCGGCCTGATGTTCCGCGAGATGTTCCAGTGGTTGTCGAACTCGCTGCGGTCGGTGTCGCAGTCCGGGATCACCGACGAGGTGGCCCTGAGCAATCCCGCCAGCCCGGACGGCTGGGCCAAGGTCTGATGGCCACAGGCGCCGACCACCGCCAGCATGGAACGTTGCCGCGGGGGCCGCTGGCGGCGGAGTCTGCCTTGGACACCTGGCAAGTGCTGGCCGCCGTGGCCGCGGCACCGCGCAAGCGGCCGGGGCCGGGCGACGACGCGGTAGGGCACAGAACCGTCGACACGGACACGGGATTGTGGCTAGTGGCGGCTTGCGCCGACGGTGCAGGATCGGCCGCGTTGGGTCGGCGCGGCGCTGAGGTGGCGGTGCGGCAGGCGCTGGCGTGGCTGTCTACCCGGCTCAAGCGCAGCCGGCGTGCGGAGCTACCCCTGGCTGGACTGCAGCACGCCGTGGATCGCGCCCTGGCGGCCGAAGCGCGGCGCCGCGGGGTGACGGTGCGCGACCTGGCCACCACCTTGGTGTGCGCGGTGGCCGGACCGCAGCGGACCTGGCTGGCGCAGGTGGGCGACGGCGCCGCGGTGGTGCAGACCGACGAAACCCCGCACTGGCAAATGCCGATCTGGCCGGACCGCGGCGAGCACGTCAACGAGACCCAGTTTGCCGGCGACCCGCGCTCGCAGTGGCGTTGCGCCGAGTTGCCGCGGGCCCACGCGCTGGCGCTGCTGAGCGACGGGCTGCTGCCAGTGGCGGTCGATCAAGCGGCACGCCAGCCGTTCCAGCCGTTCTTCACGGGCTTTGCTGGCGAGCTGGCTCGTCGCGATGTGGACGAATTGCGCCCGGCATTCGAGGCATTTCTTACCTCGCCGCGGCTGGCCGAGCGCACCGACGACGACGTGAGCCTGGTGGTGGCCGTGCGCCGAGCGCAAGCAGGGGCCGATGTACCTGCATGATGGCCGCCAGCAAGTCGAGATCGCGGACGAGCTGGGGCGCGGCGGCGAAGGCGTGGTCTATGCGGTGCGCGGCCAGTCCGACCGTGTCGCCAAGCTGTACAACGCGGCGCCGGACACCGAGGCCTCGGAGAAGCTGACCTACCTGGTGGCGCTGGGCGAACTGGCGCCCGAACTCACCCAGGTGAGCGCGTGGCCCTTGGCCCTGCTGCGCGACGGCGACGGCGCGGTGCGCGGCTTTGTCATGCAGCGCCTGGACGGGCCGCAGCCGCTCCACCACCTGTACAGTCCCGAGCAACGCAAGGTCCTGTTCCCCAAGGCGACTTGGCGCACACTCATCGAGGTCGCCGCCGACTGTGCGCGCCTGTTCGGCACCCTGCACGCCCGCGGCGTGGTGGTGGGCGACGTCAACGAGCGCAACGTGCTGGTCAATCCGGCCGGGCAGTTGGTGCTCGTCGACGCGGACTCGTTCCAGGTGCAGCAGGGCGACCGCGTGTTCGTGACCGGCGTAGGCGTGGTGGACTACACGCCGCCGGAGCTGCAGGGAAGCGACTTCCGGACGGCGGTGCGCACTCCCGACCACGACCGCTTTGGCCTCGCGGTGCTGCTGTTCAAGCTGCTGTTCATGGGCCGTCACCCGTTCTCGGGCGGCGCCGACGGCGATCTGGCGGCGGCGATCGCGGCCAAGCAGTACGACTACGGCGAGGTGGCCGAGCGACTGAAGCACCTGATTCCGCTGACCCTTCTGCCCAAGGCGCTGCAAGACCTGTTCGCCGCGGCCCTGACCGGCGAGGCCCGGCCGGCACCGCAGCAGTGGCAGACGCAGCTCGGCGCCTTTGCCGCGAGTCTGCAGGCGTGCCCCGACGATCCGCTGCACGTGCTGCCGCCCGGACTGGTCCGCTGTCCGTGGTGCGCGATCGAGTCGCTGTTGCATTACGCGTACTTTGCGCGTCCCGATGGCGGCGCCTACGCCTCGCTGTGGACGCCGCGCGAAGAGCAGCTGCAGAACTTGCGGCTGGCCCTGGCCGAGACGTGGGCGCCGCCGGATCCGACCGTGTTCTTGGTCCCGGCCGATCAGCCGGCGGCGGTGGCGGTGGCGCGGCGGGCGATGCGCATCCAAGTGCCCGTCGATCCGCGCAGTTGGTACTTGGGCGTTCTGGGCGGTCTGGCCGTGCTGGCCGGCTTGGCGCGACTGGCGGTGGTCGACGCCATCGACCGGGTGGTGCAATTGGCGGTGTGGGGCGGGGTGCTGGTATGGGCGGCGGCGCGCTGGCTGCGGTGGCGCTTCAAGCAGCCGTGGCTCCGCGACCTGGCCACGTTGCGCACACTGCTGGATCAGGTGGAGCACGCCGGCGACGCGTGGCGGGCCGAGGCCTACCAATTCCGCAGCCGCGACCGACAGTTGCTTCAGCGCTTTGGCCAGCTGGCGGCGCAGCACGAAGGGGTGGTGGCCTTCCGCACTGCCGAGCTAGAGCGGCTGACGTTCGACGCCGTGGACGAGAACATGCGCGCGGCGCTGCAGAAGATTCGCATCGAAGACGCCGAGTTGCCGCCCGCGGTGGGCGAGGCGCGCCGGCAGGCGCTGCGCATCCGCGGGTTGCTCACGGCGGCCGACGTGGACGAGCGGCAACTGCTGGGTCTGCCTGGGTTTACTCCGCAGGTGATCCAGGCCTTGGTCGAGTGGCGGCAGGCCCTGGAGGTGCGGCTGGGCGGGCGCAAGCGGCCGGCGGCGCGGCCCGAGCACCGCGCGGCCATCGACAACAACTGCCAGATCATGCAAGAGGAAATCGAGGCGCAGCTCGCCGAGGTGCTGCGGCTGCGGCAGCTGGCCAGCCACGAGGCGCGCGCGCAGCTGGAGGCGACCTACCGGCAGACCGAGCACGTGGTGGCAGTGCTGAAGCAGCACGCCGAGCGGTTGTTGTTGCGGTTGCGCGAGGGGTAGGGCAGGGGTCGCCCAGTGGCCCCCTTGCCGCAAGCCCGCACACACTCTACCTTTACCGCCACTTCGCCACGCGGCCACCCACGGAGGAACCATGCAGCTGCCGCGCTACTTCCTGGTCGGTGACCGCCCGGTCCGCTTCGTCGCGACCCCGGGCGGCGGCATGGACGTGCAGGCGTTCGACTGGGCGACCGGCCACTTCGCCCGCGACATGGGCTACCTGACCCGCTGCTGCCAGGGCGGCGGCGAGATCGACGAGGTCGAGGCCACAGAGTTCGATCAGCGGGTTGCGAGGTTGCGGGCCGACCTGGCCGCGCGCAGCGGCGGGCAGCCCTGTTGAGCACGCCCGCGAGCCCCTGGCCCTGGGTCGGCCGCGCGCTGGCCACCGCCGCGCTGCTCGTGGTCCTGGGCTGGGCCGTTGGCGTCCTGGGCGCGCTGACCCAGCCGTGGCTGGCGATCCTGCTCGGCGCGGTCGGCATCTTCCTGGGCGGTGGCGCGTGGGCGGCCTCGCGGCTTGGCAGCGCAGGGGTGGCCGCGGCCTTCATCGGCTTCATCGCGGCGCACGCGATGGCGCTGGAGGGCCGTCATGCCGTGGTCGCGCGGTCGGCGGCGGTGGTCGAGCTGGCCGGGCTGTCGGCTTGGGAGCCCCGCGGCGGCGCTGTCGCCCTGCACGTGGGCGAGCTGAAGCACCTTTTCGCCCAGCAAACCTGGTACAGCAAGCGCACGGGCACCGGCAAGACCGCCTCGTCCGTCTCCCTCGCCGTCACGCCGCTGTACGACCCGGCCGAGCAGCGCGTGGTCGGCTTCCACTGCGCCAGCCCCCGCGAGCCGCGCCGCGGCGATGGCCGGTGGGTGCTGGCTACCGCCGAGTGGCAGGCCGGCGCCACCGGCGGGTGCAGTGCCGGCGTCCAGGTCGCCGCGGCCAAGTGTGCGCAGGCCAAGCTGGCGGTGGCCGAGGGCTCGGAGCGCCGCCTCGTCGAGGTATTTGCCAGCGAGGCCGAGCTGCGCGGTGCCCACCGACTGGATCAAGCCGTAGGGATTCCGCTGGGTTTCTTGGTGTTCTACGCCGCGCTGGTGGTGATCTTTCGCCGCAAGGGCGCCGCGCGGTAGCGGCCCAATTACGCCACGCCGCCGCCGCTCGGTAGCACGATGCGCGTCAGGTTGTCGGCCGCGCGGGTGCCGATGTGCAGGTCGTCTTCGATGCGCACGCCGCCGAAGGGCGCCAGGGCCTCGACCCGCTGCCAGTCGACCAGGTGGCCGTGCGGACCCTGGCGCAGTGGCTCCAGCAGACCCGGGATGAAGTACACGCCCGGCTCGATGGTGAAGACCTGACCCGACTCAATGATGCGGGTGTTGCGCAGCCACGGATTGTCGGCGCGCGGGGCGATGCGGGCGCAGCCGACGTCGTGGGTCTGCAGGCCCAGCGAGTGCCCCAAACCGTGCGGATAGAAAGCAAAGGTGACGTCCTTGGCCACCGCCTCCTCGGGCCCGGCGCGCACCACCCCCAGCTCGCGCAGCAGCTGGCCGATGCGCAGGTGCGACTCGTCGTGCAGGTCCTGGTAGGGGCGGCCGACCACCGCGCCGTCGCACAGCTGCTGCTGCAGGCGCTCGACGCCGCTGACCAGCGCCAAGAACAGGTCCTTGCTGGCGCCGTGGCCGCGCACCCAGGTACGGGTGATGTCGGCGTGGTAGCCCATGCAAGTGGCGCCGGCGTCAAGCAAAAGCGACGTCGCGTCGGTGTGGTGGGTGCCGCGGCCGTAGGCGACGTGGTGCAGCACCGCGGCGTGTTCACCCAGGGCCACGATGTTCTTGTACGGCGTCTCGGGGTCGTCCTGCGAGGTCGCCAGCAGGTAGCGCAGGTGCAACTCCAGCTCGATGTTGCCGCCCGCGGCAAACGCCCGCCGCAGCTCGTCGTGGCCGGCCGCCGCGCGCGCATTGGCCTCGGCGATGCAGGCGACCTCGTAAGCGGTCTTGTGCACGCGCAATTCGTCCAACTCGCGCTCCAGCTCGGCGTGGCGCTGCAGGCGGTCGTCCGGCGGCGCATCGCGGCTGTCGGCCACCCAGGCGAGCTTGCCGGCCGGCAGCAGCGGCGCCAGGTCGGCAAGACTGCGAATCACCTGGATGTCAAAGTGTTTTTCGAACAAGCGGTGCTCCGGCGCCGGCGGCCCCTCCCAGAAGCTGCCGGGCTGGCACCAGCACAGCAGCGGCCGCTGACCGGGCGCCAGCCGCAACACGCAGTCGGCGGCCTGCAGCGGTAGCCAGTGGCCAAAGTGCGGCGTCACCCGCAGCGACCAGCTCTGGTCATCGTGGCTGCTGCGCGAACGCGGCGCGCCGCTGTGGATCAGCACGGCGTCGCACTGGTGGTGCTGCAGGATCGCGGCGTACTTGGCCTGCAAGTGTTCGATATGATTGTGGTATAGCTGATCCAGCTGCGTCATGGATGGCTCGGGGGCCAGCTCGGCCCAGGCCCGGCAGTGTCGCACCGCGCCCCTCCTTTGCCAACGGCCGCTTGCCAAGCGCAGCAGTGCCGGCCGACACTGCGGCCCCGGAGTGCCGCTGGAGGTCGCATGCAGCCCGAGTTCCTGCCCGATCACCGCGCGCTGGTGGCCGACGTGCTGGCCCGCAGCAACCGCGAGCTGTGGAGAAACCTCTGCGAGGGCGCGGATTTCGCCGTGGACGACCTGGCCGGCTGGCAGTACCAGGGCCTGGCGTTGGGTCTGCCGCGCTGGGTCGAGCGCTTGACCTGGAAGGTGTTCGTCAAGGCCTTTGCCCACGACGCCCGCGGCGTGCACGGCTGGAATGTGCGGATGCAGCAGGGCGGCCCGCAATTGTGCTTGCCCGGCGCGGACCTGCAGCCCACCCGTCGCACTTCCACACTTGGCGGTGCCGACCCGCGCACCTTTGGTCACTATCGGGTGCTGCCGATGGCGGAGTGGCCGCGCAACTTGCCGTCCGGCCTTGGCAAAGTCGGCGCGATGCTGGACTACGGCACCGGCGCCAACCCCTGGCTGGATCCGATGCGACCGATGCGCGACCCGCTGGTAGCCCTGCAACCAGGTGATCCTACGTGCCTGCTGGGCTGGTCCTACGTGGAATTGGGGCCGCTGCGGCTGCCGACCCCGAGCTATTTCCTGTTGGTGCGCTGGCGGCCCGTCGATTTCGTGCCGGCGCATGTGGCTTGACGGCGGCGCCGTGGTACGCTGACGCGCGAGATCATGCAGCGAGGTTCGGCGATGCGCTTCAATCCGTTCACCCCCGAGGCGACGCGGCTCGTGCTTGTGCTGGTGGGGTTGCCGGCGCGCGGCAAGACCTTCATCGGGCGCAAGCTGGCCCGGTACTTGAACTGGCTGGGGTTTTCGGCGCGGGTCTTCAACATCGGCGACTACCGCCGCCAGCGGCTGGGCACCCACCACCGCCACGACTTCTTTGATCCCAGCAACGTCGAAGGCAACCGCCCGCGCAACGAGTTGGCGGCCCTGGCGCTCGACGACTTGATGAAATGGATGGCGACGGGCGGCCAGGTCGGCATCTACGACGCCACCAACACGACCCACTTGCGCCGCCAGCAGCTCCACGAGCGCTGCACCGAGGCGGGGCTCGACGTGGTGTTCGTCGAGTCGGTGTGCGAAGACCCGGCGATTGTCGAGGCGAATATCCGCGAGACCAAGCTGACCTCGCCGGACTACGAAGGCAACGACCCCGACGAGGCCGCCCGCGATTTCCGCGCCCGCATCGACCACTACACCCGCGCCTACGAACCGCTGAGCGAAGACGACTTCTCGTACATCAAGCTCATCGACGTCGGCCGCGTCATCGTCATGCACGCCATCCACGGCTATGTACCGGGCAAGCTCGTCAATTTCTTGATGAACCTGCACCTGGTGCGCCGGCCGATCTGGCTGACCCGCCACGGCGAGTCGCAGTTCAACGTCCACGGCCGCATCGGCGGCGATTCGTCGCTGACCCCGCAGGGCAAGGCCTATGCGGCGGCGCTGGCGCACTTTGTCCGCGAACACGCGATTCGGCCGCCGATTGTCTGGACCAGCACGCTCAAGCGGACCATCGAGACCGCCAAGCCGCTGCAGGTGCCGTCGCTGCCGTGGCGCGCGCTGGACGAGATCGACGCCGGCATCTGCGACAACCTGACCTACACCGAGATTGCCGAGAAATTCCCCGAAGAATACAACGCCCGCCGCAAGGACAAGCTGAACTACCGCTACCCGCGCGGCGAGAGCTATACCGACGTGATCTTGCGTCTGGAGCCGGTGATCCTGGAGCTGGAGCGCGAGCGCGAGCCGGTGCTGGTCATCGGCCATCAGGCGGTTTTGCGGATGCTCTACGCCTACTTCATGGACCGCCGCCCCGAGGACGTGGTCAACATGGAGATTCCCATCCACACCGTCATCGAGCTCACCCCCGGGCCCTACGCCTTCGAGGAGCGGCGCTACTGCCTGGATATCGGCGCCGATCCGTCGACCTGGGGCGCGGCGATGGACGATTAGCTGCAGGTCGGGCCGCCGCTGGGTGTGACGCGGCGGTGACGCAGGCCGCCGCCCCCTGGTCGGTCGACGGCCCATTGCTCCGTAATTTCAAACAAGATCTTGGGGAATTCACGAATTTGCGTGGGTTGGCCAAATGGCCCATCTTCACCAAGACGGCCGCCCGGCCGCATGTCCCGTCCCGCGCAGAATTCTTCCCCAGTGTTCCTTGCTTGGGTGTCCCATGCTTGTGTCGCTCATCGTCCTCATCGTTGCGGCACTCGTCTTCGACTTCCTGAACGGTTTTCACGACGCGTCGAACATCGTCGCCACCATGATTTCGTCGCGGGCTGTCTCGCCGCGCAAGGCCTTGGCGCTGGTGACGATTGGCGAGGTGAGCGGGCCGTTCCTGTTCGGCGTGGCGGTGGCCACCACCATCGGTTCCGGGGTCGTCGAGAAGGGCGCCGTCACGATGCCCGTGCTCATCGCCGCGCTGTGTGGCGCCATCACTTGGAACGTGATCACCTGGTTCTTTGGCATCCCGTCCAGTTCGTCGCACGCGCTGGTCGGCGGCATCATCGGCGCGGTGGTGGTCGAGCACGGCTTTTCGGCGCTGATGTGGAGCGGCATCAGCAAGATCTTGCTCGCGCTGTTCATTTCGCCGCCGCTGGGCCTGCTGGGCGGCTTCATCATCCAGCGCGCCATCCTCATCACCCTGAAGGCCACCGATGCGCGGCCGGGCACCAACTGGATCTTCCGCAACGGCCAGCTCTTCACCAGCGCGTGGCTGGCGCTGTCGCACGGCAGCAACGACGCGCAAAAAACCATGGGTATCATCACCATGGGTCTGCTCGCCACCGGGCAGATCAGCGAGTTTGCCGTGCCCACGTGGGTGATCGCCCTGTCGGCCGCCGCCATTGGCCTCGGCACCGCCACCGGCGGCTGGCGCCTGATCAAGACTCTGGGCTACGGCTTCTACAAGGTGTGGCCGATCCACGCCTTTACCACCCAGCTGTCGTCGGCGGTGGTCATCTTGTCGGCGGCCTTGCTGGGCGGCCCGGTCAGCACCACCCAAGTGGTGTCCAGCGCTATCGTGGGCGTCGGCGCCTCGGAGCGCGTCCAAAAGGTGCGCTGGACGGTGGCCGGGCAGATCGTGATTGCCTGGGTGTTGACGATTCCCTCGGCGAGCCTGGTGGCGGCCGGGGTGTACCTGCTGGTGCGGAGGTTTTCATGAGCTGGCTGAGCAACCCGCTGAAGCCCACCAAGGACCGCTTCATGGAGCGGCTGATCCGCCAGGCGCAGGCCTGCCAAGACGGCTTGGGCGGGCTGGTGGAGTACGTCAAGGACCCCGATCCGGCGGTGGCGGCGCTGGTCCACCAAGCCGAACAGCGCGGCGACGAAGAGCGGCGGCTGCTCATCGACGAACTGAACCACACCTTCGTGACGCCGATCGACCGCGAGGACCTGTTCGCGCTGTCGCGGGCCGTGGACGACGTGCTGGACTACGCCCTGTCGACCGTGGAGGAAATGGCCCTGTTCGGCGTGCCCTCCAACCCGTACCTCATCGACATGGCGCAGGCGCTGCACCAGGCCGGCCGCGAGTTGCACGCCTCGCTGGAGCTGCTGGTCGACCACCCGGCCGTGGCCAACGAACACGCAATTGCCGCCAAACGCCTGGAAAATCAGGTCGAAGCGGTCTACCGCCAGGCGCTGGCGGCGCTGTTCAACCAGAAGGTCCAGAGCTTTGAAGTGATGCTGGATATTCTGAAGACGCGCGAGGTCTACCGGCACCTGTCGAACGCCGCCGACCGGGCCGACACTGCTGGCAATATCATCACCGACATCATTATGAAGATCATGTGAGGACGGCGTCCGAACCAGAGGTTCTTCCGCCGCCCTGTGCTGCTGCTGGGTGGGTCGCAAGTGCGCGTCCCCTGTCGGGTCCGTCGCACCGCTCCGAGTGGGGAAGCTCCCGCACGCATTTGCGGCGCAGGTCAGCGACTGCCTTCCGAGCTGTCAGCGGCCATATCCTCGAAAGGTCAGCGCCCATCCGACAGCGACTGCAGCGTCTCGGCCCGGGCCATGACCACCACCCGGTCGGCCTGGTGCAGGACTTCGCGGCTCTGCGGCGGAAACACCAGCGCACCGTCGGCCTTGCGCACCGCCAGCACCAGGATGCCGGGGTTACCCCACAGCGGCGTCTTGGCGAGCTCGCTGCCCACCGCGCCGATGCGCTCGGGGGCCACTTCCTCGATGCCCAGCTCGACTTCGCCTTTGCGGCTCGCTAGTTCGATGAGGTCGGTGATCGCCGGCCGCACGATCTGCAGGGCAATCCGGTGGCCGAGCACGCGCGACGGCGAGAAGGCGTGGGTGGCGCCGGCGCGCTCCAATTTCTGAAGCGTGGCGGGGTCTTCGGCCTTGCCGTGGATGACCAGGCCCGGGTTGGTGTCGCGGGTCAGCACGCGGGCGGTCAGGGTCAGGAACACGTTGTGGGCGTCGTCGTTCAGCGCCGCCACCAGGGTCTGGGCGCGCTGGACGCCGGCCTGCAGCAGCACCGCGTCGTCGTTGGCGTCGCCCTCGATGAACGGCACCTCGTGGTGCAGGTGCAGCTTGTCGAAGGCGTTGCGGTCGATATCCACCACGACGAAGGGCATGTTCTTGGCGTGCAGCTCCAGCGCGACCGACGAGCCGAGCCGGCCGCAGCCGCAGATGACCGTGTGATTGCGCAGGCTTTCGAGCATCTTTTCCATCCGATCGCGGTTGCGGTAGGCGCGGAGGCCGCCGCCGGCGAAAAAGGCCGTCATCTCGGCCAGGGCATAGCCCAGGTTGCCCACGCCCACCAGGATGAGGCCGATGGTGAAGATGCGGCCGGCGTCGCTGAGGGTGTGGGTCTCGCCGTAGCCGATGGTGGCCAGGGTGATCACGGTCATGTAGGCGGAATCGAGCCAGCTCCAGCCCTCGATCCAGCGGTAGCCCAGGGTGCCCGAGGCGAGCACGACGCCCATCAGCGCCAGGGTCTGGGCGACCACTTTGCGGATGCGGCGGTTGTCGTCCGAAAGGTGCATGGAGCCTGCCAGGGCGGGGTCGCGCTAGAACTGGCCCATGATGCCCCAGGATGGCGCGATGGTCACGCCGCCCAGGTCGCGGTCGCGGCCGAACGCCCGCAGCGAGCCGCTGGCGCGGAGCACGGTCAGCTCGCCCACGGCAAACACGTGGCGGAAACCGACGGCGACGCCGATGTTGCCGCCCCAGAACCAAATGTGGTCGCTGACTTTCTCGATCTGCAGGCCCAGGTCGGGGGCGCCCACTTCCAGGGTGTAGCCGCTGTACATGCCCTTGGCGCCGAACCAGAGCCGGCCCCACTCGCCGAATTCGCGGCCGAGCTGGGCGAACAGCTGGCCGTCGAAGCGCTTGGTCGAGACCAGGTCCACGTAGCCGTTGGCGTCGTCCAGGTACGAGATCACCGACTGGCCCGAGTTGTAGCCGGCGCGCAGGCCCAGTGCCGCGGCCCATGGGCCGAAGTCGTAGCCTTTGCGCAGACTTGCGGCGTAGATGCCGTTGCCGACGCGCAGCGACGTGTCCCAGCGGTAGCCCAGGCCCACGCCGATGTCGAAGTGGGTGGCGTAGCCGGGGCCGGCCAGGGCGATGGCGGTGGCGCGGCTGGCGTAGTCGCGGGCCTGGTCGTTCGACGGTTTTTCCTGCGCCTTCAGCGACGTGTACAGCGACTTGGTGCTGCTGATGCTGTCGCCGATGGCCGAGGTGGGCACCACCACGTTGTTGATCTGCGCCAGCTGCACTTCGCCGCCGCGCAGGATGCGGGCCGGGCGCGCCTCGCTGAAGTTGACCGCGCAGCCCGCGCACGCCCAGGCGCAGAGTGCCAACAAACCTGGCCAAAACCGGGACGAAAAGTGCTGCGCCATCAGATGTCCTCGCCAAGGGGGGCGTCGGCCGGGGCGCGCAGGACCAGCGGCGCCAAGGTGGCCGGCTGGCCGTCGATGCGCAAGTCGGGCAAGCGCACCTGCAGGGTGGCGAAACGGCGCAAGTCGCGGCGGCCCTGGCTGATGCTGATCTCGAGCGGCACGCTCTCGCCCGGGGCGATGGTCACCGGCGGGGCCGCCTTGCCGATGCCGATGTTGGCAAGACCCTTGGCGAATTCGGACTGCAACCCGCCGACCGAGCTGGTGAATTCCTGGCCATCGGGCAGGGTCAGGGTGGCGTTCTCGGCCTGGATGGTGATCGGCTGCGCGCCCGGGTTGTGCAGGCGCAGCTGCATCGCCAGGCGGCGCTGGCTCACGGCGGCACTCTCGACCTTGACCTGCAGCGCCGGGGAGCTGGTCGCCTCGGCCTGGAACTGCCAGGTGCGGCGCATGGCGGCACAGCCCGTCAGCGCGGTGGCGGCCAGGACGGTTCCCAGCGCGACAGCGGCAATGCGCTTTGATTTCAGGATGTAGAAAATGGGTGCCATCCTCTTCTTCTCGGGCGAGGGCCGACGCCATGATGCGCCGGTCGGGGGCGGCGGTCAAAAAGCGACGCGAGACGGCGGCGGCACTGGCGTCCAAGGCAGCCATTTTCTAGTGTCTGAAAATAGTGGGGATTTGCTGGAAGCGGTCGGAGTGGCGCGGGCTACTGCGTCGAAGCGCGCCAAGGGTGGTTGGGATCGGCGGAGTTGAACGGATCGCGGAACGGCGGCGCCCCGGGCGGCACCTGGAACAGGCCGGCGACGAAGTGCAGCACCTGCAGCAGCCACGGCGCCAGTTCGGGCGCGCGGACATCCACGCCCGGCGGGGTGCCGGCGGGCGCAAGTGCGCGATTCTTAGACGGTCGCAGACCCGCCGAGGGCGGCGACTGCAGCACCGACTGCGCCTGAGCGTCGCGCACCGCCACGGCGGTCGGACCGCCCAGCGCCGCCAGCTCGATCACCAGCGCGGCCGCAATCGCCAGCCGTCTCTCTCGCATCGAGCACTGCCGCATGGAGTACCTCGCTGGCGCGGTGAGCCCGCAACGCGCCGTGCACCCATCACGAAAGGCGACGGCGCCGGCCGCGTCAACGGCGCTGGGCAAGGCGCAGAACTTCGTCTGTCGCGACGACGTCACAAAACCTGCTGAAAGTAGATAGCTAAGTCGGCATGCGCCGGCCCAATTGCGAAATTTTTTCGCACCGCACACGCTTTTTGCGATCCGGATTCGGGTAACATTGAGCAATTCAAGCGGGATTCACTCGGGCGCCACCTGCAACTGCGGAAAACGAACTCGCGCAGGTGCCGACTACGCCGCCGCGGGCCGATCCAGGATCCCCGCCAGGGCCGTCGCCACGGCCGCAGACACCGCCGGGCGGGTGTAGCTCGGACGCGTCACCAAGGCGATCGTGCGGGTCGGCGGCGGCTGCAGGCGGTGGATCTGCAGGCCCGCAGACTCTACCAGGCCGGTGCCCAGGGCCAGCGCCGGCAGCAGCGCATCGCCCAGGCCGGCCGCCACCATCTGCACCAGGGTCAGCAGGCTCGACGCCTCGAGTTCGCCCGCCCGCGCCGCGGCGCCGCAGGCCACCAGGGTGTGCTCGCGCAGGCAGTGCCCCTCGGTCAAGAGCACCAGCCGCGCCGGATCCAGCCGCCCGCCTTCAGGGGCCGCGCGACCCGGCGCCAGTGCCAGCACCAGCTCGTCGCGGCCGATCGGCTGCACCGCCAGCTCGCCGGTGTCGAAGGGCAGGGCCAGGATCGCCACGTCGACCCGGCCATCGCGCAGCCGCGCCAGCAGCTGGGCCGAGGTATCCTCGCGCACCGCCAAGCGGAGCCGCGGGTGCGCCGCCGTCAGACTCCGCACCACCCGGGGAAACACGAACGGCGCCAGCGTGGGAATCGCCCCCAGGCGCAGGGTCGTGCTCAGCGGGTCCGCCTCGGCCTGGGCGCGGTCGCACAGATCGCTCGTCGCCGCCAGGATGTGCCGGGCGCGCTCGGCCAGCTCGACCCCCAACGGCGTGGGCCACACCCCCGACCGGCCGCGCTCGAGCACGGGCACGCCCAGTTGGGCCTCCAGCTCGGCAATTCCAGCGCTCAAGGTCGGCTGGGTAACGAAACAGGCGGCGGCAGCGCGGGTGAAGTGCCGCAGCTCGACCACCGCCACCAGATACTCCAGCTGGCGCAGACTCGGCAGGTTCGGCGCGGCAAAGCGCGGCGGGTTCGGGGTCGACATGGCTCGGCTCGCAACGGCAGCCTCGCATCGAGGCCGTCGATGACTTCAGCACTTGCGATAGAGCGGGTCAACGTGCTCCGCGGCGGCCGGCTTGGGTCAGGTCAAAACCGCGGTGGGCGACAGGGTAAAGTGGCTGATACTGCGCTCGCGGTCGATGATGGCCTGCACCTCCGGCGCCGTGGCGGCGTGCAGCACGTCGATCATCTCCTCGGACTCCCAGCTGTAGAACATCGGCGCCAGCGAGCCGTGGGCGATCGACACGTCGCCTTTGGCAATCGCGCGCGAGGCGGGACCCAGCGCAAAGCCGCCGGACTCGTGCTGCAGGCGCGGCTCGGCCTGCAGGTCGCGGACCAGCGCCTCGAAGCGGCCCTGCACCTCGGGCTGGCGGAACCGGTAGCGGTAGCGCGCCGAATAGGCAACATGAAACCACGCCGGCCGCAGCACCACCCCCGCCAACCCCAGACGCTCGGCGGTCCTGGCCAACAGCACGCCGGCTTCGCGCGCCAGCCCCAGCCCGGGCACCGACTGACCCGGCAGCGGCGGCCGCCCCGCCGACCACGACCCCTTGGGGTGGCGCAACTCCAGCCAGTGCACGAACAGCACGTCGCCGTCCACCTCGTGGCGCCGCTCCAGGGCCACATCCACCAGCACGTGCACCGCGGGATCGCCGGTGAATTGCCCCACCAGCCGCATGTGATCGGCCGGCTGCGCCTCGCGGATCTCGATGCGCAGGCCGTGGTAGCCCAGCCGCTGCAGGTGCTGCAAGATGCCGAGCTTGTAGTAGATGTACTCGATCGACTCGGCGGTGTAGTGGTCCAGCAGCCGCGGTGTCGTCGAGGTACGCATCCCCAGCTCGGCCTCGACATCGCTCATGTCGAGCTGCCAGTCGCCGGGTTGGTCGAGCTGCAGCCCGTTGGCCACCAAGGCAAAGTGGCGGCTCAGCGGATCGGCCCGGGCCGGCACCGCCAGCGGCACTCCCAGCAGCGCGAGGGCAGCGTTGGCCACCAGCTGCCAGCAGTGCTCTTGGTAGCCGCCGCCCGGCAGCCACACGCTGGGCGTCTTCCCCAGTGCGTGCACCACCTTGCGATCGCGGCGCTGCACGCCCGCCACGCTCAGCCCCAGCCGACCGAGCGGGTCGCCCGCGAGCACGTCGCCGCCCGCCACCACCAGGCACAGCCCGCAGGCCGGCATCCGCGCCAACAGGGCGTCCAGCGCGCGCAAGTAGCCCTCGTCGCCGGTCCCCGCTGGCAGCAGGGTCTCGTCCACCCCCGGCAGCGGGCCCCAATCCGACCCCGAGATCGAGCCGATCCAGGCCGTATCCGTGGAGTCTGAGCCCAGGCGCTCGCCCAGGTGCAGCAGCACGGCGCGGGTGCCGTCGGGCGGATGGGCGTCCAAATCCAGCACGCCGACGCGCCCTTGGAAGCCATCGGCCCGCACCTGCGCCACCGCCAGGCCCAGATCCGACACCACGCACAGCCCCCCGCCCTTGTCGGGGAAGGCGTGGTGGAAGCCGCCGGCCAGATTGAACACCGGCACGCGCTCGTTCAGCGCCACCCGCGCCGCCAGCACCGTGCCGCCGCAGATCAGCCTCAGCGACGCCATCACCGAGTCGACGTCGATGTCCCACGGCTCCACGCTCAGGGCGCGCGCCAACGGCTCGGGCCGGCCCACGTCTTCCAGCCACTGCGCCGTGTGCACGACCGCCAGCTCTTGGTAGCTGATCCGCGCCGGTTTCAGCACGTCTTTCTCGGGCAGCCAGTCGCCGTCGCGCAGGTACCACAGCGCCAGATCGGGGCGGCGCGGGTCGAAGCCCGTGGTGCGCTGCAAGCTGGTCAGCGGCAGGCGATAGGCCTCGTCGTACACCAGCCGCAGGGGACTGCGGGGGGCCATCCGCGCCAGCTTCCGGAGCAATCGCCGAGTCCACGCCATGCGTCGCGCCTGCTTGCGCCGGGTCGGGCGCGCGTGCGAGTTTGGCACATACCGGGCAAGCGCGCGATCGCTTGGGTGGCCAACTGGCCTAGACTGCCGCGGCAAGGCTGGGCGCACGCCGCGCGAGTGCTCGGGCAAAGACAATGCCGTGACAAAATGGCATGCGCGGGGCTTTGACATGAAAATGCTGGGCGCGATGATGATCAAGTCTCGGACTGGAACCCCGGCCAGCCGCGCAAACAGGGTCGCAGCCGCTTTGCGTCACGGCAGCGCCCACCGCTCGAATTCGGCACCTGACGTTCAGGGGTCGTCGCGGGTGGCTCAAGGTTCGGGGTGTGCCATGTTGGTCTCTCTCTCTACGATCAACTAGTTACGCGATTGTGATTGCTGCGGCGTTAGGGCTCCAAGTCCGCACGACACCTTCAGCACTAGCCGCGCAACCGGCAGCGACCGGCGTGGACGCACTCAAGGACGGAGCGGCGGCCGCTGCAGTGGCTGATCCGGCTCTTGCCACGGCGACGCCCGCCAGTTCTGGTCAACCCAATCAAGTCAAAGCCTTGGCCCAGTGCGTGGCGAACAGCAAGAAGGCCGGGTTGGCCGCCGCAAAGGACGCTGGCCTGTCCCCAGGCGACCCAGGTGCCCAGGCGGTAATCGACGCTGCAGCCGCCCAGAGCCTGGCTGCGTGCAAGGAACAGGCGCTGTCTGGCTCCAGCCCCAGCGGCGGCGGCGGCATGATTCAGACGATGACGGTGGACCAGTGCGCGTGGGAGAACCCAGAGTGCACGACCGGCGACAAGATCGCCTGCACACGCCCGGATGTACCTGGGATCATGCGCGTGACCTTTGACGTCGTCGCGGGCCAGCCACTGCAGGTCTACACCGACACAATGTCGCCGAGCGCAACTGCCGACACCGTCCTTTACCTCATGCACTGCGACGACAACTCCTGTACGTCT
This sequence comes from Deltaproteobacteria bacterium, assembly GCA_016218865.1. GTDB lineage: Bacteria > Myxococcota_A > UBA9042 > UBA9042 > UBA9042 > SXRM01. The sequence continues at coordinate 24,621 of JACRCU010000455.1, forward strand.
GGACAGTTGGTAGGTGTGGACGACGACGGCAACAGCGCCACGCCAGAGTTGTTCGACTCCAGGATCGAGATCGCCTGGCCCGGCGCGGGCAAGTACATGGCTGTCGCGATTGCATATAGCGAATGGCGTGGCGGGACGGGGCGCATTCATGCGGTTCAGGACGGCACGTTGCTGCCGGGGCCGTCGTGGTCCCTGCCGGTCGGTGGTTGGCGCATCACATGCAAGGAACTGCGAAGCGGCGACACACTCTACGTGTCGCGCGAAGCCTCGGGGCCGGCACCTGGAGCCAACCCAGGCTACGACGACAGCGTGGTCCTTGCGCTCTCGACCAGCTCGGTCGCCCATTGCACCGGCAATTGCGGAGCGTTCCAGTTTGGCGACGACACTGCGTATGGCGGCACGGCGACCACACTGGCGACGCGCTTGCCAATAAGCTGGACCCTTGGTAGCCCGCAAAGTGGCCGAGTCATCGTGGCGCCCTACCACGACGGGGCCCATTTGCGGCCGCAGTTCATGCATGTGCGTCGCTACTCCTCGTACGGCGGAGGCTGGAGTGGCGAGGACCAGCGCGACCTGGATGGCGACGGGCTGACCCACGAGCTTGAGCGCGAGTTGAAGACGTGCGATGTGCCGCCTGGTTGGAACTCGGGCGACGAGCCGGCGCTGGATACCGGGGTTGATGTGGGCATTGTGGGGCAGAACTGCGCTACCTATCAGTCGGTTATCAATAATTGGGTAGCCACGCTGGCTACGCCAGAGATCTGCCCAGGATCCGTGCATTGCTGGAATTCGACAGACTCCGACCACGACGGCCTAAAGGACAGCTACGAACTCTTCGCGGCGCCGATCCAGTGTGCGCACACTCCATCGGGACCGTATCGCGATGCCGGTGTTTGCCAGCAAATTTCCATCGATGCGGCGTGTGCGCCGGGGTCGTGGTGCATGGTCGAGCCGCTGCCGATCCGGGCTGGCGTGGACCCGGTGGCGCAGGCCGGACCGGATGTGCGGACGTTCGATATCTACCTGGACCAGGACTACTACCAGAAGAGTCAGGCGAACCTGGCGTTCAACGAGCCGCTGGGGCAGCATCGGCTGAATGCGGCGCAGTTGACGCTCCTTCGCTCCGTATTTGGCACGATGCCGAGCAGTTGCTGGGATGGGTCGACGCCAGCGACGGGGTGCTTGGCCGCCGGCGACTGGCGCCACAAAGTGGCCCTGCACCTACAGGCCGGGCTGGGTACGACAGTTGGGGACGATAGGTTCAGGGAAGAACTGCCGACCGCGAACAGCGCTCATTTCGCACGCTCCCAGTGGTTTGCTCGGTTCGGCGTGGATTCGGCGGTGGGGCCGGCATTTCGCTTTGGCGGCTTGGGCAGGTACACGGTAGGGTGGCACAGTCCTTCGTCTGGCGGACTCGCGGATGGCCAAGGCAGCCGCTTATCCTCGTACGGTGACGATGCCGGTGATCTAGCGGGCGTGGGCATGATGGCCCACGAATTCGGCCACCAGTTGACGCTTTACCACCCGCATGGCCCAGGGTTGAATTGTGTGAACGGCCAATCCAATCCGCCAGATACAACTTGCCGTTTTGATGCCCCGCCGTCCACGGCTGGACGGACTTGCCAGACGGTGATGAGCGCGCAGACGCCAGTTGCCTCGCTCATGTCGTACGAGTTTCTCAGTGGACCTGGGATGTTGCCGTTGGGGGCGGCGGCACCCGTGGCCACGCAAGTGTCACTGCAAGGGTGCGATCGCCTGAACCTGCGTTACTCCAAGGGGCTAGATCCGGAGATCTACGAGGGGAGCCTGCAAGAAGGGAACGTTGCAGGAGCGCCAACGCCGGATTGGCAACTTCGCAAGCTCTCTCAAGATTTGTTCTGCTTCAACGGCTACGACGATGGCCCGGGGCCTTTCTCGCAATACTCGTTCTACGCTACGCCCACTGGCAGTGCCCGAGTAGGCCCAGGTTGGGACGGCTCGCGCTACACGTTCAACTGGGACAGCGACACGGTCACCGGTCCTGAGGCCGGGTCCTATTCCTATGACGTTTCGGGCGGCAAGACCGACCCAGGCAGTCAAAGCTGCGCCACGGACCGGTTGCGCGACGTGAACGAGTGGGGGCGCATTGTCGCGTTGAGTCAGGGCTACCTGAACTGGCAGCCTGGGCATGGAATGTGCCTGTATGCCGACACGTTCAACGGACAAACTACGCCGGCTGGAGGCATATTCAGCGATTTCTGCGGGTGGGGTGAGGCGATCGAGACGCAGAATATGGTGGCGTCGCCGGTGAACTACCCTCGGGGGGCGTGTGTCGTGCTCCCGACCGGAACCGTCGGCTGTGCGGCATTGCAGGCTTGCTTGATCGATTCCTGCACGAGTCCGCACACATGTCGGACTGGTGCGACCTGCGTAGCCGAGTCCGGAGCATGCAGCTGCACTGGGAACGAGCATTGCTACTCTGGGGAGTGCGTTGCAGGTATGTGCGTGAACTCATGGGGAGCTTGTGACTGCAGTCTTCCGTACTCCCCGTGTCCGCTCCAAGGCTCTTGTTCTGCCGACAAGGTGTGCCCAGCTACTGTGCTTTCCGATTCCGCCTACTCCGCATACCCGCAGTTCAGCAGCCAACCCTATCCATTTCTGGAATCCGCCGAATTCAACGGCACCAACGCCCGAATTCGGCTCCCCGGCGGCGCGAATTCCCGTCTGGAATCCATGTCCGGTTCCTACGAGAACGGCTTCGAGATTCAGTTTGACTTCCGCCACGACGGCTTCGACGGTGAGACGGAGCAAGTCGTATTCGCCTCGGGGGCGTTCCGGTTGACCAAAACCCGGACCGGGCTGACCGAGTCGCTTGACTTCCAGGTTGGCAACCAAACCGTGCTTTCCTACCCGCCGCGCAATGGCCGTCCGCTGCAGCGCGGCCGTTGGTACCGGATCGTCTGGTCGGCCAAACCCGGCCCGAATGGGACGGAGGGCAACCACTTCGTGTGGGTGCGCCCTTGGGACGTGCAGGCCGGCGGGTACGAAGCCGGTGACTCTGCCCTGAATTGCGTGCGCCTGCCGTTTTCCGGGAGCTTGGCCGCTCCAGGCGACGTCTGGATTGGGTTCGACGGCGGCACAGACACGAGCCGGTACTTCAAGGGTCGGCTCGACAACGTGAGCATTCTGAACTACGTGTATCGCGCACAGCCCGCGAATTGCACGCTTCAGCAGTAGGGAGGTCGACATGGAGAAGATGATTCGAGCCCTTCTTGCGGGCGTGGCAGTGCTCGTGATCGGATGCCAGGCCTGCAGCGATTCGGCCACGGGCACCATGGGCACCGTTGCGGACGCGCCGAAATCGAACGCGGACGCGGCGGCTGAGCCGGACCAGTTGGATGCCGAAGTGGATGCGACAGTGGACACTGAAACCGACGCGGTCGATTCGGCAGACGCCGCGACCAACGGCGGTGCGGCAGCCGACGTGGCCGATGCTGCTGGATCCATGGAGGCGGTGTGCGGAGCGGCACTGCCCGTCCCAGGGCAGCCGTGCAGCAAGGTGGGTGAACTCCGGTGCACGAATCTCGGGGCAAGTACACAGCTGAACACCATTTGGCGGTGCATTCGGCCCAATTCGGTACGATGTGTTGACTCGAATCCGCCCGGTTCGCCGATGTGGAGTCTGGAGCCATGCCCCGCGCCAGGCAAAGACTGTCTTACATATTGGGGTTTTACGTGCGCGTCGGGCGCGTCGGGCGACAAGTGCGTCCTGCGCGCCTTGCCCCTGGATGCGATCAACCTTGTCCCTTCGAGTCCCTTTTTCCAAACCAGCCCAATCTGCGAAGGCCACGAAGGTATGGAGTTCTGCGCCGGATACCACACGCCAAACCGCTGCACAACCCTCGACAAGCTCCCCGCCCCCGTCGCCAACGAAATCAAACGCGTCATGGGTCCATGTGCCAGCTACCTGAGCGACGTCCCGTACTTCTACCCATCTGAGTTGTGCTCGCTCGACTACATCTACTGCAAGACGATAGACGGCTCGGGCGTAAAGCCCCCGCAGTCCGTACCCACCTCGCTCAACAAGTGCTACATCGACACGAAGACTGGTCAACCGCACTGCGCCAAGACCTGTGCGGAGGCCGGTGCCATTGAAGTCTGGTAGGCCGCGGGTGGCCAATTCTTCGCCACGGCCAAGTAGGCGCACACCTGCCCGGAGGCCGAGTACGCCAGACGCCCATTGACGGAACCCGCACGCCGTCCGAACCTGCGGCCATGGACACCACCGACCCGACCCTGGCCGCGCTGCACCCCTTGGTTGCCCATTGGCTCCTCGCCCGGCGTGGACCGCCCACCGCCGTGCAAGTGCAGGCTTGGCTCAGTATTTCTGCGGGTCGCCACGTGCTGGCGGTCGCGCCCACCGGCAGCGGCAAGACCCTGGCGGCCTGTCTGCTGGGGCTGCAGAACCTGCTGACGGGGGTGTGGCCGGCCGGCGAGCTGTCGCTGCTGTACGTGTCGCCGCTCAAGGCCCTGGGCGCCGACGTGCAGCGCAACCTGCTGGACCCCCTGGCGGATCTGCGGCCGCTGCTGGCGAGCCACGGCTTGGTTCCGCCCGACGTGCGGGTGGCCCTCCGCACCGGCGACACGCCGGCCAAGGAGCGGGCCGCGATGCTGCGGCATCCGCCCGAGATCCTGGTGACCACGCCCGAGAGTCTGCACCTGCTGTTGATGAGCGACGGCGGCCGCAAGCTGCTGGCGACGACCCGCCAGGTGGTGCTGGACGAGATCCATGCGGTGGCGCGCTCGCCGCGCGGGGCGCTGCTCCTGTCCGCGTTGGAGGAGCTGGAAGAGCTGGTACCGGCACCGCTGCAGCGGGTGGCGCTGTCGGCCACGCTGCAGGATCCGCGGCAGGCGGCGAGCGAGGTGCTGGGCCCGCAACGCCCGCCGCAGTCGCTGGATTTGCTGGCGCCCGCGACCGTGAAGGCCATCGAGCTGCAGAGCGTGGCGGTGCCGCTAGGCGACCTGCAGGACCCCGGCGCGCGCGAACCGGGCTGGTGGCCGGCGGCGACGCGGGTGGTGCACCGCGAGCTGCAGCAGGCCCGCTCGGCGCTGGTTTTTGGCAGCGGGCGGCGCTCGGTCGAGCGGCTGGCGCGCGAGCTCAACGCGCTGGAGAACGAGCCGATCGCCTGGGCCCACCACGGGTCGCTGGCCCAGGAGCTGCGCCGCAGCGTGGAGCAACGCCTGAAAGCCGGGGAGCTGCGCGCGGTTTGTGCCACCTCGTCGCTGGAACTGGGCATCGACGTGGGCGCGGTGGACCGGGTGGTGCTGGTGGGCGCGCCGATGACGGTCAGCTCGACCCTGCAGCGCATCGGCCGCGCCGGCCACGCGGTGGGGGCGACCAGCGTCGGCCGGCTGGTGCCGCTGTACGGCCGCGACATCCTGTACGCCGCGGTGCTGCCGCTGCTGGTGGCCGAGGGGCGCCTGGAGCCGCTGCCGCCGCAGGTGCCGCCGCTGGACGTGCTGGCGCAGGTGGTGGTGGCGCGCTGCGTGGCCCGGCCGCGCTGGCCCGACGAATTGTTCGAGCAGCTGCGGCGTTCCGCGCCCTTTGCCGAGCTGGAGCGGCGCGACTTCGACGACGTGGTCGCCATGCTGCTGGGGCGCTTCGACGGTCTGCGCCTGCGCGAGCTGCAACCCCGCCTGCAGCGCGATGCGGCGGGGCGGCTGCAAGTGCGACCCGGTGCGACCCTGGCGGCGCGCAGGTCGGCAGGGGTCATCGCCGATCGCGGCTATTTCCGCATCGAGATTCAGGGCGAACGCACCCAGTTGGGCGAACTGGACGAGGAATTCGTGTGGGAGCGCCGCACCGGCGACGTGTTCGCCATCGGCGCCCAGGCCTGGCAGGTGGCGTCGATCGGCCGCGACGCCGTGGAGGTGGTGCCGTCGCCGCGCAAGCTGGCCATGGCGCCCTTCTGGCGGGCCGACGTCCGCGACCGCAGCGCGCCGATGGCTCACGCCGTGCTGGACCTGAGCGAGCTGTTGGAGCCGCAACTGGACGATCCGCAAGCGGTTGGCGAGCTGACCGCCCGCGGCGTGGACCCCGAGTTGGCCGAACAGGTGCTGGAGCTGCTGCGGACCCAGCGCGCGGCGACCGGCGGCCTGCCCACCCACCAGCGCACCATCGTGGAGCTGTGCCGGGTCGCCAACGAGCCGACCGGCTACGCCATCTGGCACACCGGCTGGGGCGGCGCGCTGACCCGGCCGCTCGCCATCGCCCTGACCGCGTATCTGCAGGCGCGCCATGCGGAAATGGGCGGGGCGTCAGGGCTGGCGCAGCGGCCGCCGCTGGTCAACGACGACGCGCTCTTGCTGCTGTGCGAGGACGGCGAGGCGGCCGTGCAGGCGATCCGGGCCTTCTTGACCGAGGACTGGCGGCACTGGCTGGAGCGCGGTCTGGGCGATTCGGCCTTGCTGGGCGCGCGGTTCCGCGAGTCGGCGGGTACCGCGCTGCTGCTGCCGCGGCCGCCGCCCGGCAAGCGCGTGCCGCTGTGGCAGACCCGCGAGCGCAGCAAGCAGCTGCTACAAGCCGTGGCGCGCACAGAGGATTTCGTGCTGCTCCGCCATGCGCGGCGGTCGCTGACCCACGAACGCTTCGACCTGGACGGCCTGGGCGAGCGCATGGCCGGGCTGGCGGCGGGGACCATCGCCCTGCACGTCGCCACCACCGGCAAGCCGTCGCCGCTGGCCACGGGTGTCCTGTGGCTCGCGACCGGGACCATGGTGTACCAGGACGACGAGCCGCTGCCGCTCGACTTCGACGGCGCGCTGAGCGAGGTGGCCCGCTCGACCCAGCGGCCGCCGCTCGATCCCGCCGTGCTGGCCCAGCTGCGCGGTCGCTGGATGCACACACGGGCGCCTTTTGGCGCGGCCAATGCCGAGGAACTGGCCGATATCGCCGCGCAATTGTCGCCCATTTCGCGCGAGGAGCTGGGTGCGCTGCAGGCGGCGGCCCAGGGCGACCCAGCCGGGCAGGGCGGCGGTATGGAACGGCCTGCGGACGTGGTGGAATTCGGTGCAGACCGCTTCTGCCACGCCGACGACGCGACCACGCTGGGCGAGCTGGCGCGGGTGCCGGCCACCGATCCGCGCCTGCGGGCCGGGCTGCTGCGCTGGCTGGCGCCGCGGGTGGTGGCGACCTGGGCCGAGCTGGCCCGCGCCTGGGGACGCAGCGAGCTGGACGCGCGGCAGGCACTGGAACCGGCTGTGCTGCAAGGTGAAGTTGTGCCGGGCGTGGTCATCGCCGGCCAGCCGGGCGAGTACCTGGCGGCCACGCCCAGCCTGGAGCAGGTGCTGCGGGCGATGCGCCGTTCGCGCGCCCAACGGCCAGCGAGCCGGCCGGCGCCCGACGTGGTGCTGCTGCGCGCCAGCTTGGGCGGGCTGCTGAAGCCTGGGCGCGGGCCCGGCGCGGTCGAGCAAGCCCTGGATAGTCTGCAAGGCCTGACGGTGCCAGCCCAATTGTGGGAGTCGGCGATCCTGCCGGCCCGCGTGCGCGACTACCGCCCCACCGACCTGGATGCGGCGCTGGCCGCCGGGGATTTCCGATACATAGGCGGCGATGGCCCAGAGCGCCTGGGGTTTTCGCGGCCCGACCTGCTGCCGCTGTGGGGCGCCGCGCCGGCCGATCCCGACCTGGAGCGCTGGATGCCCGACGCCGACGCCGGCTACCGCTTCGACGTGCTGCGCGCCCGCAGCGGCCTGGGCGATGCCGCGCTGTCCGAGCGCCTGTGGCAAGGGCTGTGGAATGGCCAGTTGGCGGGCAGCGAACCGGCCTCGCTGCGGCGCGGACTGCAAATGAATTTCGCCTTGCCCGCGCAGCCGCGGCGACCGGGTGGCGGCGGCTGGCGGCTGCGCGCAGCCAGCGAGGCGGGGCCCTGGCCGGGGCCGTGGTGGCGGCGCCTCGCGGTGACGCCGACCGACGCCGTGGAGCGGGCCGAAATGCAAACCGAGCGCGTGCGGCAGGTGGCACTGCGCTGGGGGCTGCTGGGCAGCGGCCTGCTGGAGGGCGAGCCGAAGTGGCTGGCCTGGCGCGAGCTGCGCGGGGCGGCGCTGCGCCTGGACTGGGCCGGGGAACTGCGGGCCGGCGCTTGGTTTTCGGGCATGGGGGGCTGGCAGCTGCTCACCGAGGCGGCCGAGCGGCACCTGGCCGAGCTGGATCAGCACCGCGAGACGCTGTGGTGGTGCAACGCCGCCGACCCCGCCGCGCCCTGTGGCTTGCCGCCGGCCTGCGCGGGCCACTTGCCGCTGCCGCCGCGGTCGCCGGCCAATTGGCTGGTGCTGCAGGGCAGTGCCTTGTTGGCGGTGGCGCGCCGCGACGGCCACAGCTTGGAACTGCACCTGGAACCGGGCGATTCGCGCGCGTCCGCGGTCCTTGCCACGCTGCTAGCGAGCCTGGCGCGGCTGCCCAAGCGCACGGCGCGCATCGAGGATATTGGCGGCGAGCCAGCTTATCGCTCGCCGTGGCGGCCGCACATCGAAAACCTGGGGTGGGTCGCCGACTTTCGCGACCTGGTCCTGCCGTAAAGTCGACCGGCGCGCGCCTATCGCTCCGAGGCCTGGCCGCGGCGATTGCGCTTGGGCGGCGGCGCCGGTTGGGCGGGCTTGCGCCGCAGATACGAGCCATTGCGCTGTTGGATGAGCACATCGACCTGCTCGTCCCAAGCCTGGCGCAGCGCCGCGTGGATGGCCTGTTGTTCCGTGTCGTGCACCGAGATCAAGCGCAGTTCGCCCTGGCGCCGCACGGCCCAACCTTCGCCGATCTCGATGACGCAGAGTTCGCGCAGCATAACACCCCCACGCGGCTAGAACGCCCCCAAACCGCACTGCCATGCCACCGCGCGGTCCACCCTTCAAAGGTGCGCCTTTCGCCGCGATTGTCAACCGCTGCACCCCGCGCTTGCCAAGGGCCGGCGGCCTTGCGATCATCCGCGCCATGCTGCGCCGCACTGCCCTTGTCGCC
>JACRCU010000461.1 GCA_016218865.1 Deltaproteobacteria bacterium
ACGCCTGGCAAGTCTTCTCGACGCAAGGGATTCCCGAGCGCGGCCTGGGCTTCGACGGCGAGCGGCTGTGGTGGTCTCTGGGCGGCGGCCAGCGCATTGCCCTCTGCCACGTGAGCGAGCTGGGGGCCGACGGACGCTTCCCGATCACTGGCCTGCACAACGTCGAGAATGCGCTGGCGGCAAGCTCACTTGCGCTGGCATTCGGCGTGCCGCTGGCCGATCTGCGCGCCGGTCTTCGCTCCTTCGGTCTGCCCTCGCACCGCATCGAGCCGGTGGGCAGCATCGGCCAGGTGCGGTTTTTCGACGACAGCAAGGCCACCAACCCGCACGCCGCCATCGCCGGGCTGCGCGCCATGACCAAGGCGCCGGGCGAGCGGGTGGTCTGGATCGCTGGCGGGTCCGAGAAAGACAGCGACTTTGCCGAACTGGGCCAGGTGGTGGCCGAACTGGCCGACGCGGCGGTCCTCATCGGTCAGACGGCCGAGCGCATCGCCGCCAGTCTGCCGGGCAGTTTCCAGGTCGCGCGGGCGGCCAAGTTGGAAGAGGCCGTGGCTACGGCGCTGCAGCTGTGCGGCGACCAGGGCGCGGTGCTGCTGAGCCCGGCGTGCGCCTCGTACGACATGTTCCGCAGCTATGCCCACCGCGGCGACGTGTTTGCCGGCGCGGTGGCGGCGTTGGGCAAAGCGATGGGGCGCTTCCAGGCTCCAGCGGCAGCGCCTACGGCGACCCCGCGCCCGCACTGAGCTGCGCCCGGCACCACGCCGCGTTGGCGCGCGCCTGCGGGGCCTGCTGCCGCATCCGCGCCGCCTGTTCCCACGCTGCAATCGCGTTGCCGCAGTCGCCGCTGCGCGCCAACAGCACCCCGCGCACGTACACGCTGGGGTAGGTCGGGTCGCGCTCGGCCAATTGCGCCAACAGCTGCAGTCGGCGCTCCAGCGGCAGCGCGTCGTTGGCCTCGATGCGGAAACGCAGCACCAGATCTTGCACATCCGATGGTAGATGCGGCCGCTCGGGCAACCGCGCGCCCAGCTCGAGCATGCGCTGTGCGGCCATCGCCTCGACCACGCGGGCCGCCGCCGGGTGCAGCCGACCTGCCGACTCGAAGCGCGGCATTCCGATCGCCTGCAGCGTGGCCCGCAACCCCGGTGCCAGCTGGTCGACCTGGCCATCCTGTTTGCCCGCGTGCAGTGGATCGAAGGCCAGCTCGATGGCGGCCCGCACGTCGCGGCCGTAGCGCACCGCCATCGCCCGCAGAGCGTCGGGCCCGGCCGTCAAAACCAGCGTCCGCACGCGCTCTTGCAGGCCCGAGAGCAACAGCCGCGCCGGCAGGCTCGACTCCACGTCCAGCGCCCCCAGGTCGCGTTCGTAGGTGAGCCAGGCGGCCAGATCCTCACGGATTTTCCGCTCTTGCGCGGCCCGCGCCCCGGCCCCGCGCTTGACGTCGGCGGCCAGCAGCGCGTCGTCGCGGCGGCTCATCTCGGCCAGCTCGTCCGGATCGCTCATCCACTCGCGGAGTTGCAGCGACGGTTCGACCACCTCGCGCACCGGCGGCGCCCACAGAATCGCTGCGGCGGCGACTGCCACCAAGGCCGCCAAGGTGACCCAGACCAAGCCGGGCGGCGGCAAAAGGACAGGCTCTTGCGGACCTTGCTCGACCTCGGGCTCGGCAGCAGCGGCGGTCGGCGCGTCGGTCATGGCGCTTTGGCCGCCGGCGGGCAGAGCATGCCGATCGCCCGCAGCATGCGCGTTTGCGACCACTTCTGGCCGGCGATGAAGCGCGCCGCCACCTTGCCGCGGATGATCACCCACGTTTCGGGCAGTTTCTCGGTGCCCAGGGACAGGCGCAGCATCTTGCTGGGGTCGCCGTCCTGGCCCTCGGGATCGCGCAGCCACACGCCGGCCAGCTTGGCCGGATCGCCCACGGTCTTGCGCAGAACGGCATTGGGCGCGTCCCAGTCGTCGTCGTAGTCCACCGCTGTCAAGCTGCAGCGGGTCCCCTCCAGCGTGCGCGCCAGCTCGGCGATCTCGGGCAGTTCCTCCAAGCAGGGAGGACACCAGCTGGCCCAGAAATGCAGGAAGATGACGTCGCTTTTGTCCGCCACGGCCCGCAGCGACGTGGGCCTGCCCGGGGTCGCCGGGTTGCCTTGCAGCGCCAGGTCGTACTCGCGGGCCGAGAGCGGCCGGTCGTAGAGCTCGGCGCCCAGGTCGGCCATCAGCTGCCGCGCCCGCTCGGAAGGCCGCGCCTGCGACATGAACCGCCAGGCGATCGCCGCTCCAGCCAAGGCCAGCACCGCCAGGGCCAGCCACAGCGCGCGGCGCGACTCGGGGCGTGGGGCAGGCGCGGCGGCGGGATGGGTCGGTTGTACTGCAGGTTGCGCCATGTCGATTCCGCGCCAGGCCCTTCTGGCGCAGGCAGACTACAACAACCGAGCGGGTCCGTCACGACCCAGGCGCCGCGGTCGCCGTGCTGGCCTCTGCCGGGGTCACTGCGCCCGGAGCCGGCACCCAAGCCTCGCCCGCCGGAGTGGCCAGCTCCGCCAGACTGGCGCGGTAGGCCGACAGCAGGGCCGGGTCGGCGAACACCACCGCCGCGTGCTCGCGGCCCAGCGCGCTCACCAGCACCCCGGTCTGGCGCTCGACCCAGCGGCCAGTTTGTGCGGACTTGCGCAGCGCAGCGTAGTCGCCGGCGTCCATCGTGAACAGCTGCCGTCGCTTGGCGACCACCAGCGCGCCCGACAACGGCAGCGGCCAGCACGGCATGCGCCCCGAGCGCAGCGCCCAGGCCCCGTCGGTCAGGTCGCCGTCGCAGCGACCGCTGGCCACGTGGAACGTGCCGCGGCGCGTGTCCGCGGGGTAGCGCACACGCAGGTCGTCGAATTGGAACTGCAGGGCCGGCAAAGTCGGCAGCAGAACCCCTTGGACCGAGTGGAGATTGGCCAAAGCGATCGCCAAAAACTGCAGGCCGACGCCGGCCCAGGCCAGCCCCCGCAGCCACCCGGGCGAGGCGCGCCGCCGACCCGCCAGGCCCAGGGGCAGGAACTGCGGCCGCAGCACCACGCCCATGGTCAGGCCGCCGACCGCGCCGCCAAGGTGCGCCACGCGATCGGTGTGCTGGCCGCCCAGCAGCAGTAAAGTCAGCAAGCAGAGCCCCGGCACGCCGATCATCAGCCAGCGCATGCGCGGACCCAGGCGCGGCGCCAGCTTCAGGCCCAAGGCCACCAGGGCCGCCACCAGGCCGTACACCGCGCCGGAGGCACCAACGGTCACCTGCAGTTGCGGGTTGCTCAGCATGGCGATGCCTGCAAACAGCGCCGAGCCAAACCAGATCAGCAGCAGGCGCGCCGGGCCGTAGGCCGCCTCGATCGGCCGACCGACCAGCCAGAGCAGCAGCGCGTTCACGCCCAGGTGCAGGATGTCGGTGTGGGCCCAGACGGGCGTAACCAAGCGCCACCACTGGCCGCGCAGCACGTGGTAGGGGATGTGACCCAGGCCCAGGAGCCACTGGGTGTCGGCGTGCTCGCCCAGCCACCAGCCGGCGCTATTCTGGGCGAGCCAACTCGCGACCAAGGCCGCCGTCAGCCACACCACTCCCGGCCGGCGCAGCCGCCAGGCCAAGCCCAGCCAGCGCAGCCAGGCCAGTTGCACCATGTCGCCGGGCAGCTTGGGTGGACTCGTTCCGTCCACGCGCTATTTGCCTCGCGGGAACAGCTTGCCGAAGGCGCCCAGCACTTCGCGGCGCGACGCATAGACCTCGCGCATCCGCTCCAAGCGTTCGGCGATCTTGCCCATGCGCTGTTCAAAAGCCGGGCGAATTTCCGCAGGAATGTCCTGATCGTAGCCGGCGCCGCGCAGCCTGGCCCGGATCTCTGCCGCCTTGATGTGGGCCAGGTCGATGGCGCTGGCGTGATCCTTCAGGTACTTCTCCAGCTCGGCCAGGGCCTTGTCGGGCGTCTTGGCGTTCTTTTCCAGGATGTCGATGCCGCCTTCGATCAGGGTGTTGTTGGCGTCGATCGACGCCTGCACCTCGGCCAAGGTCTGGGCGTCCAGCTTCAGGTCCGGCTTGCCGAAATACTGCGGCGCGCTGCCGGCATCGGGTCCGGTGCAGCCCACGCACTTGGGATCGGGCTTGTTGGTCGCGACATACCCGCTCGGCTCGGCGCCGGGTCCCACCTGGGTCGCCGTGGAACCGCGCGGAAGGTCTGTGGTCGCTGCCGCCGCCGGTGCTGCGGCTGGCGCCGGCGCCGACTTGTTGCAGGCCGCCACGCAGGCGATCGCCGCGGCCGCGGCCACCAGGCCAGCCAAAACAGGTTGTCGCATCGGTCCTCGCTTGGGGGCGTCGGCCCGCTACAGGGCCTGCAGGAGTTTTCGTACCCACTCGGCTTTGGCGTGGTCGGGGTACAGCGTCAAGAATTGCGCGTAAATCTTGCGAGCTTGCGCTGACTTGCCCGTCGACTGGTAGAGCTGACCGAGCAGCAGCATGGCGTCGTCGTAGGTGCCGGCGGCCTTGAGTGCCTTCTCGGCAGGCCCCATCTGACCGGCATCGAAGTAGGCGCGGCCGAGCAGCGTCAGCGTCCGCACCGAGTGCCGCAGCTGCTGCGAGGCCCGCAAGTCGTTGATCGCGCCATTCAAGTCGCCGTGCTCCAGCTTGCGCTTGCCGCTGTAGTACAGGTCGGTCGCGTCGGCGCCCTCGGGCACCACCACGCCGCCCTCGGCCTTGGCCGGCTCGACCTTGGCGGTCTCTCCCTTCGCCGCTTTGGCTTCGGCCTTGTCGACTTTCTCCACCTTGTCGGGCTTCTCGGCCTTTTCGGCGCGGTCCGGTCGCCCGGCTTTGGCGACGGCGTGCTCGTGCGCCGCAGCGGGCTCGGCGCCCCGGGTCGGCTCGATCGGTTTGGCCGGCTCGGCGGGCCTTGGCGGCTCTGCGGCCTGGGCCGGCGCAGGAGCGGGCGGAATGGGGGCGGCGGGCGGGGCCGCATCGGCCGCGGGCGGTGCGGCTTGGGCCTCCGCAACTGTGGCAGCCGTCGGCGCCGCGACTGGCGTGGCTTCGGCAGGCAGCTCGGCGGTCGTGGGCGAAGCCGCGGTGGGCAGCGACTCGGGCCGCTCCAGCAATTGTTCGATATGCCGCGCCAAACGCGGCGGCTGCGGCGCGACTTCGGTCGTGCAGGCCGCGCCACAGACGGCGACACAGATCCAGAGGATCACCGGCAACGGCGGCACGCGGCCTGGCGTCAAGTGGCGGTCATGGAGGCGGCTAGCCATCATCGGCAATCTCGATCCTTCCCTGGCCGGCTCGGTTCCAAGGACCCCGCGCGGCCCCGTTGAAGCGGCCGGCAGCAGCAGGTTAGCCCCCACCCTGCTTGTGGTCAAACGTTTGCCCGTTTGCCTGCCAGTGCCGCAACGGCAGTTGCCCTGTCAGGTCCAGCCACAACAGGCTGCCGGCCGGGTGGGCGGGCAGCGCGCGCAGCTGCAGGAACTGCGGATGCAGACGCACGGCGAGGTCATGCGGATCTCCGGCCAGGCACCGCACCGCCGCGCGCAAGCCAAACTGGCCGGCCGGTACGGCCCCGGGCCAGTCGCGGGCAGCTTGGAAGAACTGCGCAGCCAGGTCGGCAGCTTCCGTGCGGCGGTGGTCGGGCCACCGCGGCTGCTCGGCCAGGCCCTCCAAGACCGCCAGGGCATGCAACTGGGCGCGCTCGCTGAAGTGCCCGCGCCCGTGCAGCGACTCCAGGTCGCTCCCCCAACCCGGCCGGGTGGCCACACCGTACAGCATCGGCTCGCCCGGAGAGTCCGGATCGCGCAGCGCGAGCACGCAGGCATCGGCATCCGGCAGCTCGGTGTCCCAGGCGGCGGCAGTGCAATCGGCGATCCGCGCCCGCGCTGGCAAGGCAGCTGGGCCAGCCAAGTCGTCCGCGCAGGTCAAGGCCGGAACTTCGCCCCAAAACACCGCGTGCGGGTGTGTCTGCAGCGCCAGCGCCACGGCCGCGGCATCGGGCAGGCCCTGGTGCGCCCGGCCCACGTCCAGGTAGCGGGCTCCCGCCGCCAGGGTGGTCAGCGCGGCCTGACCTGGCATCGGCTCGGCCCACAGCACCACGTCGCCGGGCTGCACCAGGCGCCCCAACGCCAGTTCCACGGCCTCGCGGTCGCTCGCGCACAGGAGCAAGTCGGCCGGTTCCAGCGGAGTGCCGCCGCGCCGCAGCTGCAGCGCCCACAATCGACGAATTTCCGAGAGGTAGTCGCGTTCAGCCACTTCGCGGTCCGACACCGGCCGGTGGTCGCGCCGGGCCGCCGCCAAGTACCGGCGCGCCGGAAAGCGGCGCGGATCGAGCCACGGCGAGGTCCCGAGAGATTGCTCAGGTTTTCGATCCGAAACGGACGGACTTGGGTTCACTCGGCCCTCGCTTCGCGCCGCCGCCGCCACAGGACCCAGACGCCAATGACGATCGCCAGCCCAATGGCCAGCCAACGCGCCGAGGCGTGACCCTGGCTGTCAAAGCCGGGCCGGTCCCAATCGGGCGGCCGCTCGCCGCGGTCCAGGTATTCCAGTTCTTTGCGCACGCGCTCGGTTTTGTCGGCGAAGGCGATCGCCCCGGGAGCTTCGGCGAGCTCGATGTAGCGGCGCAGGTCGCGAGCCGCCCCGCGCGCGTCTTGATCCTGGAAGACCTTGCTGCGCACGTAGTACACGTCGGGGTCCAGCGGCCCAATTGCCACGGCCTTGCGGGCGTAGTTCTCGGCCTCGGCTTGGTGACCACTCCAGTAGTTGCCCATCGCCAGGTAGATCGGCACGCGCGCTTCGTGGGGCAGGCGCGCTTCCAGGGCGTGGAACAGCGGGATGGCCTTTTCGAAGTCGGCGTCGTAGAACACCTTGACTGCGTACAGGAATTGCGCCACGACGTCGACCGGATCGCGGGCGCGCTCGGTCAGCTTGGCGGCCAGCCGCTGCCAGGCCTGCTCGATGTCTGGACGCCCCTTGGTACCGTGCATCCGGTTGAAAACACCGGACAAATGCGCCAACACCGACGGTCGATCGGGCGCCACGCGGTACAGCTCCTCGTAGGCCGCCACCGCCTCTTCGAACTGCTGGTCGCGGAAGCAGGCCGTGGCCCACAGCGCCAGCGAGTCGGGATCGCGGCGAAAGCGCGCCCGCGCCACCTTGGCCCAGCGCATTTCGGCGGCGGCATCGCCCATCCGCCCGGCCAGGGCGGCCCTTTGCAGCACATCGGCCAACGCGGCCGTTTGTCCGTCGCCCAACTGCCGGTCCATCAGGGCTGCGGCCGCTGGCCACTGACCTACGGCGTTGTACCAATCCAATTCGCGATAGACTTCGCATACTTCGGGCTTTGCCGCGCGTTTGCGACACTCGGTCCGCGCCAGCTCCGCTTCGTCCGCGCGCCCAAGCGACGCCAGCGCCGCCGCGCGCAGCGGCAGGGCCTCGGCCGGCACTTGGGCCAAGTTCCCAGTCGCCTGGATCACGGCCGCCTGGTAGGTGCCCGCGCGCTCGCGGTCGCCCAGCTGTGCCAGCAACACCGCCAGACCCCAGGCCAGGGCGGGCTCGGCCTTGCCCGCGGGCCACTGCTGTGCCAGCGCCTGGGCCGCCAGCTTGGCACCGGCCGGATCGCGCAGGACCTGTTCCCGTGCAATTGCAGATAGTTGCTGAAGTGGTTCGACCGGTGGCGCCGGACCGGCCACCTCGACTTGCGTCCACGCGAACCGGTCGTCCAGCCCGCGCAGCCGCTCGATCAGCGCCGTCCGCAGCGGCCCCTGCGGCCCGTCCACGTGGAATTGCCGGGTGTCGTCCGCGGCCGGGCTCGCGTCGCTCGGCGGATGAGTCACGTCGAATTGCTGGGACTCTGCGCCGGCTTTCTGCAACACCACCTGGATGCGGTCGCTGCGCACCACCACCGACTGCGGCCGATAGCCATCGCCCAGCGGCGGCGCCTGCGGGTCCGTCAAGGCCTGGGCCAGCAGCGGCTGCATCTGCGGACTGACTACCCACAGCGCCCACGCCGCCTTGACCTGGACCAACCACACTAGAACGACGAGCAGACTGCGCACCATTGCGCCAGTATAGGCACAGGCCGACGGCGACGGCCACCCTTGCCGGAACCCATGTGTACTTTCATAGTGTTTCTGCACATCGGGCGCCGCGTATTGCCGTGGCGCCCCCTTGCCGCTACCCTGCCGCTGCGCCCGCCGCGCAGTTGCCCAAAGGACGAACTATGGCCCAACGCGTTGACTTTGCCGCCTTTCCCGGCGTACGCGAAGAGAACATGCTCGCGACGATGAACAAGGTCTACGGCCACATTCGGCGTAACCAGATGACATCGCGCGAGTTCCGCGATTGGCTCAAGGACGAGAACCTGTGGAACAAGGACGAGGCGCCCGCCTTGTTCAGCTTCTTGGACGTGCTGCAGGACGGCGTGGTGCGGCTGGGGCCATGGGCCGAGCGCTTCTTTGCCGCGGACACCGAAGAGGCCATGCGCGACCAGGTGTATCGGCGCCTGATCGACGAGAACACGTTGCTGGTCAAGTACACCCTGGAGGCGCTGGACGCCGAGGGCGGCGGTCGCCTGCACTCGACCCACGAACTGCACCGCCTGATGACCAGCTACGTCTACCCGGGCAAGCAGATCACCCTGGAGCCGTTCAAGACCTTCATCAAGTGGCTGGTCGTGTCGGGCCGGATGAAGCTGATCGGCATCCGCTGGGGCCTGACCGACGCCGGCAAGCAAGCCGTGCCGCGCCTGCGCACCATCGACGTCGACGAGTTCTTGGAAGACGAGAAGAACGCCGAAGCCGCGCCCGCGCCCGCCCCGGCGCCCGTGGTGGCCGCCCCGCCGCCGCGCCCGGCCCCGCCCGCCTCCGAGAAGTTGGCCGCGCCACCGCCTGCCAAGGCAGCCCCGGCCAAGGCCGCACCCAAGGGCGACGACGAGGAATTCGAAGAAGATTTGGACATGCCGCCCGAGCCCGAGCCGGTCGACGAGGCGGCCTTCGCCAAGTATGCCGCACAGTTCGAAGCGCCCATCGACGAGCCCGCGCCCGCCCCGGCACCTGCCAAGACGACGGGCAAGGCCAAGGCGGACACCAAGGCCGCGCCCGCGCCGATCGCCGTGCCCGAACTGCAGCCATTGCCGCAGGTTGCGCAGGCTCCCAGCGTGGCCGCCGCCCAGCCGCTCCACACCGACACCACCCCGCCGCAGGTGGTGGTCCGCTTTGCTCGCGTCGAGGCGGCCTGCCAGCGCGCCCCGCTCGACCCGGCCGCGGTGGTGCAAGCCCTGCGCGATCACGGCCGCACGGCCGGCTTTGGCGGTGGCTCGCTGCTGTTGGCCCACGGTCTGGAAAGCCGCATGGCGCAAAATGAACCGGCGCGGCACCTGTTTTTGGCGGCGCTGCTCGCGCGGTGCTACGCGGTGACAGGCGACGCCACGCTGGCCGACGAGTTGCTCGAGCGCACCGGCGGCACGCTGACGCCGCTGGCGCTGCTGCTGGACCGCCCCGAGGCCCTGGTCGACGGCCTGGTGCGCTGGAACCTGGCCGGTTCGGCGCCCGCGGTCGCGCAGTTGCGGGCCGTGCTCACCGATGCCGCGATCGGCGGCCGGGCCCTGAAGGCCCAGGCGGACCTGCCGCAGCAGCTGGTGGAGTCGCCGTCGGCCGAAGTCCTGATCGGAACACTGGGCCAGACCGTGCTGCGCGGCGCCCAGCCGGTGGCGTGCTTCTGGCTGGTGCGCGAGATGGTGCGCGCCGGCCTGTGGACCCGGCCCAGCCACAGCGAAATTGCCTTTGTGCCGTGGCGTTGCGTGCGGCTGATGGCCTACCGCCTGCGCCTCATCGACAGCCACTTTGCCTTGGGCGTTCCGCAGTTGCTGACCGTAGCCAAGCGGTTGGCAACGCTGCTCCCGGCGGGCTCGGTCGAGGCCGCGGCCCTGGAGGCCCTGGCTCCCGCCGATCACCTGCGCTTCGACTGCAACGGCGTGGTCGCCTGCCAGCAGCCTTGCGCCGTCCACGCCCCGCAAGCGTGATCGGCTTGCAAGCGCGCAGAGCCTAACGCAGAATATTGCGCCTGCCGGCGACCGCAGCTGCCGTCTGCGGCGGGGTCCTGGCCAAGTTTCTGATTCCTTTCTGCTTACTTACCTACTTCTTCGAGGAAAAATGCGTCACCTTTCGATGTCGTTGACGGTCGCCCTGGCCGCGTTGGCGCTGGCTCCGGCCTGCAAGAAAGAGCAACCCGCCGAGGCGCCCAAGACCGAGGCCCCCAAGGCCGAAGCACCCAAGGCCGAAGAGCCCAAGGCCGCCGATCTGCCCAAGCCGCCGAGCCCGGCCGCCATGCCCGGCGCCGTCAGCGCCACGTCGGCGATGGAAGGCCCCTGCCCGCTGCCCGGCGAGGACCCGGCCTCGTGCCCGACCAAGCCCGCCACGGTCGACGACGACATCAAGATCGCCCACGTGCTGATCGGTTGGGACGGCTCGCTGCCCGGCAAGAAGGCCGGCCGCGACGAGGCAGGCGCCGCCAAGCTCGCCCAGGAAGTGGCACACAAGGCCCGCACCCAGGGCGGCGACTTCGTCAAGCTGATCTGGGAATTCAGCCAGGATCCCGGCCCGGGCATCTACGAAGTCACCCCGCCGATGCGCCGCCGCTTCGTGCCCGAGTTCACCGCCATGGCCCTGTCGCTGGGCGTGAACCAGGTCGACATCGTCAAGACCCGCTTTGGCTTCCACGTGATGAAGCGCGTACCCTTCGACTTCGTCGCGCCCGACAAGCCGCTGGTGGCCGTGATGAAGGATCCCTGCCCGGCCGAGGGCGAGGACCAGGCCGCCTGCCCCAGCAAGCAAGAGACCAAGCCGACCGAGGTCGAGGTCACCCACATCCTGATCGCCTACCAGGGCGCGATGCGCTCGACCGCCACCCGCACCAAGGAAGAGGCGGAAAAGACGGCGATCCAGCTGTGCCACGACGCGCGCAAGAAGGGTGCCGACTTCGCCAAGATCAAAGAAGCCGCCAAGTCGGACGATCCGGGTCCGGGCACCTACCCGGTCAGCAAGGACTCGCCGATGGTGGCGCCGTTCAAGCAGCTGGCGCTGTCGCTGGGCGTGGGCCAGGTCGACGTGGTCGAAAGCGACTTCGGCTACCATGTGATGAAGCGCGGCAAGTAGTTGGAGCGCCAGCCGATTCTCGCGGCCGTGGCCTTCCGCACCCGCTAGGCCTCGGGCGAGAAACAGACGGGGACCCCGGTTTGGGCCCGCACATCTGCCCATGGTTCCGGTCCGAGTCCGGCGGCGCGGGCACAAGGGGCCAAGGAGGACGCCATGGCGGTTGCGTGGCAAGACGAACTCGACGCGGTGCGCGATCGCTGGGTCGCCGCCGCCGCCCAGGCGCCCGACTTGGCCGGCCTGCGCTCGCTGGAAGTCGAAGCGCTGGGCAAGCAAGGTGAAGTGACCCTGCTGGTCCGCAAGGTCGGCAGCATCCCGCCCGAGGATCGCCGGGCCTACGGTGCCGCCGCGGCGGCCGTCAAAGGCCAGGTCGAGCAAGCCATCGAGGCGCGAAGGCAGGGTCTGGAACGCGCTGAAGTCGAAGCGGAACTCGCCGACAACAGCTTCGACGAGACCGTGCCGGCCCACGCCGCTTTGGGGCGGGCCGCTCGCCTGGGCCACAGCCACCCGCTGAGCCAGGTGCAGGCCGAGGTCGAGGCCGTATTCACCTCGATGGGCTTCCACGTGCTGGACTACCCGGAAGTCGAGAGTGAATTCGACAACTTCGAGGCTCTGAACATCCCGGCGTGGCACCCCGCGCGCGAGATGCAGGACACCTTCTGGCTGGAAGGCGGGCACCTGCTGCGCACCCACACCTCGTCGGGACAGGTGCGGGCGATGCACGCCTTTCGGCCGCCGTTCCGGGCGATTTTCCCTGGCAAGGTCTACCGTTACGAGGCCACCGACGCCAGCCACGAGCATACCTTCCACCAGTTGGAGGGCCTGCTGATCGACCGCCACGTGTCGGTGGGTCACCTGCTCGACTCGATGCGCACCCTGCTGTCGGCCATCTTGAAGCGCGACGTGGAAGTTCGCCTGCGTCCAGGCTATTTTCCATTCGTGGAGCCGGGCTTCGAGCTCGACGTGCAGTGCCAGCTGTGCGGCGGTTCGGGTTGCTCGGCCTGCAAGCAGTCGGGCTGGCTGGAATTGCTGCCGTGCGGCCTGGTGCACCCGCAAGTGCTGCGCGCGGGCGGGCTGAATCCGGCCGAGTGGCAGGGCTGGGCGTTTGGCCTGGGCCTGTCGCGGCTGGTGATGATGCGCTACCAAGTGCCCGACGTCCGGCTGCTTTTGTCGGGCGACCTTCGCTGGCTCAGTCAGTTCTAGATTCGACAACCACAGGTCCTTCGGGCCGGCAGGTCGATCATGATCGTCTCGTGGAAGTGGATTTCGCAGTGGGTCGATACCCAGGGCGTCGATCCCCTTGAATTCGCCAAGCGTTTCACCTGCACGGTCGCCGAGATCGACGGCGTGCACCACTGGGGCCACGGCCTGCAGGGCGTGCTGGTCGGCGACGTGATCGGCGTGGCGCCGCACCCCAATGCCGATAAACTCCGCTTGGCCACTGTGGATCTGGGCGAGCGTCAGGTGCAGGTCGTGTGCGGCGCGCCGGACCTGCGCTTGGGCATGCGGGTGCCCTTCGTGCCGCCGGGGGTGAAGCTCCCCTCGGGCATCGAAGTGCGCGACGGCGAAGTGCGCGGCATCAAGTCGCCGGGCATGCTGGCCTCCGAGGCGGATCTGGGCCTGAGCGACGACCACAGCGGCCTCTTGTCGCTGGACGGTGTGCAGGCGCCGGCCGGCACCGAGCTCACGCAAGCCGTGGACATCGAAGACGTCTTGTACGAGGTCGACAACAAGTCGATCACCCACCGCCCCGATTTGTGGGGCCAGTACGGCGTGGCGCGCGAAGTGGCGGCGATGCTGAACAAGCCGCTGCAACCGCTGGATACCCATGTGAACCTGGGAACGGGCGCGCCGGTGGACGTCGCCGTGGAGACGCCGCTGTGTCCCCGCTACTGCTGCGCCCGCGTCGCCGGCCTGACCACCGCGCCGTCGCCCGTGGGCCTGCGCCTGCTGCTGCGGCGGCTGGGGGTGCGGCCGATCAGCAACGTGGTCGACGCCACCAACCTGGTGATGCTGGAAACCGGCAACCCGCTGCACGCTTTTGATGCCCGCTACGTGCGCGGCGGCAAGATCCGCGTGCGGGCGGCGCTGCCCGGCGAGGTGGTCCGCACTCTGGACGGTCAGGATCGCAGCCTGGTGCCCGCCGACCTGGTGATCGCCGACGGCGAGGGTCCGGTGGCGCTGGCCGGCGTGATGGGCGGCGGTGACTCGGAAATTCGCGACGATACCCGCGAGATCATCTTGGAAGCTGCGGCCTTCGACGCGGCCACCGTGCGCAAGACCGCGATGCGCGTGGGGCTGCGCACCGAGTCGTCGGCCCGCTTCGAAAAGGCGCTGGACCCCGAGCTGGCGCACACCGCGGCGCTGCGCTTCCTGCGCACTTTGCTTGATCTATGCCCTGGTGCGCATGTGGCCAGCGACCTGCTTGACGCGGGTGACTTCGCCCGCCAGCGGCCGCCGACGCGGGTCATCGTCAGCCACTGCGACTACCTGCGCTCGCGGCTGGGCGTCAGCAAGACCGAGATGCCCGACGCCTGGATCGTCCACTGCCTCAAGGGCCTGGAATTCGGCGTCGATCCGCAGCCCGGGGGCGAGCTGGCGGTGCGCGTGCCGACCTTCCGCGCCACCAAGGACATCCACCACGCCGAGGACTTGGTCGAAGAGCTGGGCCGCCACTACGGCTACCACCGCATTGCGAGCCAAGCGCCGCTGATTCCGTCGCGGCCGGCCTACACGCCGGGGACGCGCCTGGCCGAGCGCAAGATCCGCGCCGCGCTGACCCTGCAGCAGGGCCTGTGCGAGGTGCTGCTGTACGGCTTCGACCACGACGGCCAGCGCCAGCGCCTGGGGCTCGCCGAGCCGGGCCTGGGCCGCATGGCTTTGCGCAACGCCATCTCGCGCGAGCAGGGCCTGCTGCGCCGCAATCTGGCACCCAATCTGATCGCCGCGGTGGAGCAGAACCTGCTGCGCGGCGACGGCAAGGAGGCCCCGCGCGAGGGCCTGTTCGTCGGGCTGTTCGAGCTCGGTCGGGTGTTCGTGCCGGTGGCCGGCCGCGAGCTGCCGCAAGCCGAGCGCGACGCGCTGGATCTGGGCCTGCCCGACTTGGCCAGCGAGCCCGAGAGCGATCCGCTGCGCCAGGCCTGGCTGAGCCGGCTGGGGCCCGAGATGCAGTCTGCGGTCCAGGGCGTGCTGGCGGCCGATAACCCCTTGCCGCTGCAGCCGATTCGCCTGGGTGTTGCGGTGGGCGAGCGCCTGGGCGGCGGCGCCGAGGGGGCCAAGCGCACCCGCCCGCAAAAAGCCGTGAGCCAGCGCGTGCTTGCCGAAGCCGTGGCGGCGGTGCAGAGCGCGGTGCGGGCGTTGGGCAAGGCCGAGCTGACGGTGTCGGCGGCTGCAGACGGCACCGACCCCGAGCAACTGCCGGCCGCGGCTCCGGATTGGGCGACCAGCTGGCGGCACCCGCAGCGCTGTGGCTGGCTGCGCGGCGCGGACGGCGCGGTGATCGGCCACGTGACGCTGCTGCACCCCGACGTGCGCCATGCCCTGGACGTGCCTGCCGAAGTGGCCGTGGCCGAGCTGAACTTAGAGGCGCTGCTGGCGCTGCCGGACGCAGCGGTCAGCGGTCAAGCGCCGGCGCGCCACCCGGGTGCCAGTGTCGACCTGACGGTGCCGGTCGCGGCAGGCGTGCGACAAGCAGCGGTGTGCACTGCGGTTTTGGCCGATCTGCAGGCGGCGAACCTGCCCGCGGTGGCGGTGCGCTACCTGTACGAATACGAGGCTCCCGGCGGGGCACGCAGCCTGACTCTGCGCGTCGACTGCCGAATCAGCGAGCGCAGCCTTACCTCGGCCGAATTGGAGGCCGTCCTGGCCGCCGCCCGTCTCAGCGCCGAACGGCACAGCTGGGAAGGGACCCGTCGGAGCGCATCATGACCGAATATGGCCAGCGGGTGCTGTACTTGTCGGGCCCGATCGAGCCGCCGTGGACGCGCACGGACAAGAACCTGGTGCGCGGCGTGGCAACCCATCTCGAGCGCTACCGGCCGCGGGTGCTGACCCACGAAGGGGTGCTGTCGCAGGATCCGGGTGTCGAGACCGAGCCGGCCTGGGGACCGCGGGTCGGCGGCCACACCTCGTTCGGGCGCCGCCTGGGCCTGTTCGCCAAGCTGATCGACATGCACGACGTGGCCTTGCTGCACCTGTTCTGGCCGGCGGATCGACTGGTGGCCAGCGTGGTGCGCGCCGGCAGCCGCCTGAACGGCCTGCCCGTGGTCCACACCCTGGTGCATCCGCCGCGGACCACCGTGGGCGTGGGCGCCGGGCTGGTCGGCTCGACCATCGTGTGCCTCAGCGACGAGACCGAGCAAGCCCTGAATGCCGAAGGGATTCGCAACACCGTGCGCATCCCGATCGGCATCGAAGTGGGCCAGCCGCTGTCGGCCGGCGACAAGGCCGCCATCCGCCGCAAGTACCGTATTCCTTTGGATTTGCCCGTCGTGGTTTACGCCGGCGACTACGCCCACGACCGGGCCGCGCGCACGGTGGCCGCCTCGATGCCGCGGGTGCTGCGCCAGGTCGACTGCCACTTCGTCATGGCCTGCCGCATCCGCGACGACGACGACGCCCAGGAAGAGCAGCGCATTCAAGAGGCCATCGCCGCCGACGGCCTGGCCGAAAGGGTGACATTCCTGAATGAGGTCAAGAGCTTGCGCGACCTGCTCTCGATCGCCACCGTGCAGGTGTTCCCGGCCGACCACCACTACGAGAAGATGGAACTGCCGATGGTGCTGCTGGAAGGCATGGCCGAAGGCGTGGCGCTGGTGGTGGCGACCAAGCCGCCCCTGACCGAGCTGGTCCACGCCGGCGTCGCCATCGGCATTCCGCCTGCCGATCCCATGGGTCTGGCGGTGCCGGTGGTCGAGCTGCTGCGGCAACCCGAGCGGGCGCGCGCCATCGGTCAAGCCGGCCGCGATCTGGTGTGCGAGCGCTTCGACATCCGCAAGGTGGCCGCCCAGTACGAGGAGCTGTACGACGAGGTCCTGGCGCGCCACAAGGTCCGCAGCTCGGGGCACTTCTGGGGCTTGGTGTAGGCGACGATGGACGCGGGGATGGCGGCGCCGACGTGCGCGTGTACGTGGTGGTACGTCTTGGGCGCCGCAGCGCTGCTGGCGCTGGCGACCTGGGCGCATCTGAAATTCTGGGTGAAGCGCCTGCAACGGCCGCTGCACTACGACGAAACCCACCGAATCGCCACGCCCGACGGCTCGGCCTTCGACCTGCGG
>JACRCU010000462.1 GCA_016218865.1 Deltaproteobacteria bacterium
ACGGCGTGCATCCAGAACCTCTGCGATCCCAAGACGGGTCAGTGCGGGCTGCAGCCGGCGGCGCTGAACACGCCGTGCAGCGACGGCAGCGCCTGCACCGCCAGTGCAGCCTGCAAGGCCGGGGTCTGCGCGGTCACCGCCAGCGTGGACTGCAACGACGGCGACGCGTGCACCACCGACACGTGTGATGCGCTCGTCGGCTGCGTCCACAAGCAGGCCAACTGCAGCGACGGCAACCCCTGCACCGTGGACCAGTGCGACCCCAAGACCAGTGCCTGTTCGTTCTCCGCCGGCCCGATGGAGGGCAAAGGCTGCGACGCCGACCAGAACGGCTGCACGGTCAACGATGTCTGCAAGGCCGGCACGTGCCTGGCGGGACCCGCCGTCCTGTGCAAGCTTGCACTAGATGCTTGTCAAGTCGCAGCTTGTCAATCATCTAGTTCCAACTCCTTCGCGTGTGTGGCATTGCCGGCGGTCGACGGCACCCCATGCAGCGGCACCGCGCCGTGCGCCCTGGGCCACGCCTGCCAGAAGGGCCAGTGCCAGCCGGTGCCCGGAGACAAGCTGTTCGTCAAGGAACTCGGCAGCTTCGGTGCCGGCCTCGCCGTACAAGCGATCGCGCCGTCCAGCGACGTTGGCCTTGCGGGCGGGGTGCGGTGGACCGGTCCCGACGGCGCGCCGAGCGGGGCTGCACTCGTGCTGTTCGGGGTCGGCGCCGATGCCTCCCCGGTCTGGCAGGTCGAGGTCCCTTCTGCCGGCGCGGCCGATGCGCGGGTTGGTGTGGCCGGGGTTCGGACCTTGGCGGGCGGCGATCGCGCAGCCGTGGCGACACGGCGCTTTTCTGCGAACGGCGACCTGGACTTGTGGGCCACGCGCTTGTCCAGCGACGGCAAGGTGTTCGTCGCCGACAAGCAGGTGGTGCAGGCTGGCGACGAGGTTGCGCTCGGCGCCGACCACGCGGCTTTGGTGGGCTGGTGGGTGGCTGGCCAGCAGGGCAGCGGCGGTGCGGCGCGCGGCACGCTGTGGCGCCTGACCGAGGGCGGATCGGTGCTCGCCAGCTGGAAGTCGGCGGCCCAGAGCGAAGAGGCCTTGCATGCGGCCGTAATTCAACCCGATGGCGGCGCGCTCGCGGCGGGTTGGCGGTTGGTCAGCGGCGCCAAGCAGGGCTGGCTGGTGCGCGTCGACGGGCAAGGAAATCTGCAGTGGCAGAAGGTGCTTGCTGCTTCGCTGCCGCAGCAGTTCTTGGCCGCGGGGGCGGCGAGCTCTGGCCCGCTGCTCGCCGGGACGCGGGACGGCGCGACCGGCAGCCTGCCGCTGGTGTTGCGGGTCGACGGCGCGGGCAACGTGCTGGCGAGTCTGGTTGGCACCGCTGTGGCGAGCCCGCGGTCGATTGTCGCGCAGCCGGGCGGTCAGGCCGTCGTGGCGGGGGCGGCCGGCAATGCCGCATGGATCCAGGGCCAGACCGCCTCGTTCGAGCCGCTGTGGTCGGTCAGCCACGCGGCCAGCGCCCCGGCCCACTGGAACGCGGTGGCCGCCGGACCCGATGGCGGACTCTGGCTGGTCGGCGCGCGCAGTGGCCCAACCCGCGCGCTCGTGGGTCGCAGCGACCCCTGGGGCCACTTGCTGTGTGCGTCCGCTGGCGACTGTGCGAGCAAGCTGGTCGACATCTGCGACGACGGGGCAGCGTGCACCTTCGACCTGTGCGAACCCGGCTCGGGATGCGTCCACGCGCCGACGAGCTCGCCTTGCAGCGACGGCAACGCGTGCACCGCGGGCGACCAGTGCTTGGCCGGCACGTGCACGGCGGGGGCGCCCACCGGCTGCGACGATGGCAACCCGTGCACGGCCGACGGTTGCGACACCAAGCTGGGCTGCACCCATGCCGCCTACTCGGGAGGCTGTGACGACGGCAACGCCTGCACCGAGGGCGACGCGTGCCAGGGGACCAGCTGTGCCGGCAAAGCCAAGGTCTGCGACGACGGCAGCGTTTGCACGGCGGACACGTGCCATGCCAATACCGGCTGCACCTTCGCGCCCAACCCGAACGCGTGCGACGACGGCAACGTGTGCACGGACGATACCTGCGACAAACAGAAAGGGTGCGCCCATGCCGCCAACACGGCACCCTGCGATGCGGGCGACCCCTGCCTGGAAGGCGACAAGTGCGCAGCGGGTCAGTGCGTGGCCGGCACGCTGGCGACGCACTACGCCAAGACGTGGGCTGGCGGCGTCGGCAATGTCTACCCGATCGAGCGCGGTGCCGCAGAGCGGGACGATGGCGGTTTCGACTTCGTTGGCTACAACTACAAGGATGCGACCCACCACTACGCCTTTGTTGGCCGGACCCTGCCCGGAGGCGCCACGACGCTAACGGCCACTTGGCCCACCACCGCGCCGTCAGCGCTCTACCGAATCGCCAAGACCAGCACCGGTTGGGTCGCCGCGGGCGGCACCATGCTGGCGGGAGCGGGCGCCTGGGACGGCTGGCTGCGCAAAGCCGCGGCGTCGGGTCAAGAAATCTGGTCCTACACCTATGGCGGCGCGGCCGACGACTACCTGATCGCGGTCATTCCGCACGGGCAGGGCGTCATTGCCGCCGGCCAGACCAAGAGCAGCGGCGCTGGCGGCTACGACGGCTGGATCGTGCGCGTCACAGCCGACGGCGTGGTCGAAGACGCTGCCACCCTGGGGGGCGATGGCGACGATTGGTTCAACGCTGCGGCCTCGACACTGGACGGCGGCCTGGTGGCCGTAGGGGCGACCAACTCGTCGGGTGCCGGCGCGGCCGACGGCTGGATCGTGCGCCAGGATGCCGCGGGCGCGGTGCTCTGGAAACGCACCTACGGGACCTTGGGGGCGGACTCGTGGTACAGCGTCGCGGCGCTGGACGACGGCTCGTTTGCCGTGGTGGGCCAGCGCAACGGCGCCCACAACGCCGTCGCGGTGGTGGACCAAGCCGGCTATGTGCGGCGCTACATACAGACGGCGACCGCGAGCAGCCCCTATGTCGTTGCCGCGGCAGGAGGTTTCGCGGTCGCGAACGACGGGCTCCTGGCGCGCTACGACAATGCGGGCTCGCTGCTGTGGGGCCGCAACCTGCCGCTCGGCTACGGAGCCACGGGGCTGGAGGCGTTGAGCGACGGAGGCTTCCTGGCCTTTGGCTGGTATGCCCAGCTCGTGCGGACCGATGCCTGGGGCTACACCAGCTGCACGGGTGGCAAGGAGTGCGCAGGCAAGTCGGTCGCGGCGTGCGGCGACAGCGACCCTTGCACCACCCCAACTTGCGACCAGGCCAAGGGCTGTGGCACTGCAGCGAACACCGAGTCCTGCACGTCGACCGCGGCCTGCTCGACGGGCGACACGTGCAGCGCGGGCCAGTGCGTACCTGGGAAACCGCGCTTGTACGACATCGCCGTGGGCACCGCGAACGTCGAGCTGCTGAGCGGCGTCGTCCGATCTCGGCTCGGCGGCGCCATCGTGGTCGGATCGGTGTCTACGGCCGCGTCGACCTTGAATCCGTGGCTCGCGCGTGTCGACGGCAGCGGCACGCCGATCTGGCAGGCTTCGGAGGCCGTTCAGTCGCCGTGGGTCACGCTTTGGTCCGCGGTGGAGTTGCCCGACGGTCGGATCGCCGCGGCTGGAGCGGAGGGCACGCAGGGCCTTGTGCAGCCAAGTGTTTTCGTCTTCACGGCCGAGGGCGGCCTGATCGCCTCCAGCGCCAAGGAGTCCAGCTACTCGCAAGGAACCTTCAAGGGCAACACCTTCCTCGACGTGGACGCGCGCGACGACGGCGATTTGGTGGCCGCGGGCGTGACGGCCGGCAGCTCCACGACGGGCAACGGCGCGGGAGTCGTGGCGCGCCTCACGGACCGGGCCAAGATGGTGTGGTCAACGCAAGTGCCGTCCACCCGCCGGCTGTACACGGTATCGGCCAAATCCGGCGGCGCGATCGAGGTGTGGGGCGTGGGCACCAAGGACAGCGACGTGGTTCGCCTGACGATCACCGCCTCGGGATCGGTGGGCGGGACCAAGACTTGGGCCACGCCGGGCTTCATCTACCGCGTCGGCAGTGCCGACATGGCCGGTGGGGGCGCGATCGTGGCGGCAAGCATCATTCCCGGCGCCTGGACCAACCAGCAGAAGCTGGGTCGCGTGCTGGTGATGCGCGTGGACGCTGTGGGAAACACGTTGTGGCAGCGGATGATCCAGGGCGCCGACGAGCGGATTCCATTCGACGTCGTGGCGACCGGCGCCGGCGCCATCCTGGTCGGCACCATAGAACACAAGGGGCAGGCGGCGGGCTATTCGGGCTGGCTGGCCGGTATCGACGGCGCCGGCAACCTGGGCTGGGAACGCGACTTGGGTGGCTCCGGCCTGGACCAGTTTGGCGGCGGTGCCATGGTCGACGGCAACTTGGTCGCGGTGGGCTACACCGACAGCAAGGGCAACGGCAGCCTTGACGGCTGGCTGGTGCGGGCCGACGCGTGGGGGCAGGGCGGCTGTCCCGTCGCGGGCCCGTGCGTGAAGTTGGTGGCCGAGGCGTGCATGGACGGCGATCCCTGCACGGCCGATAGCTGTTCGCCAATCACTGGTTGCGTGCATGCCGAGCAGGCGTGCGACGACAACAACCCATGCACGGCCGACGCCTGCGATCCGGCCAAGGGCTGTGTTTGGGCGCCGTTGGACAGCCCGCCGGCCAATGCATGTGGGACCGGCTTCGCCTGTGTGTCCGGTTTCTGCAGTTGGTAGCCGGGCTTGTCCAGTCGCAGGTGGGTGACCCACGTTGGCGACCAGGACTTTGGATACTGGAGCGAAGCTGCGTCGCGGCGCTGTAGCCGCCCGCTTGCGCCCCACCACGGGGACGAGGACGCGCACCCACAACCCAGGCATGAGGGCCGTTTCAGGCGGCGCTGGCAGTGGCGACGCCGCGCATCTCAGGAACGGCTCGGGCGGCCCTGAGCGAGCCGGCACCCGCCGCCGTGCCCGCTGCCACGCCTGCGGTCAGGCCGAACGGCAACCACGCCTCGACCAGCATCAACCCTGCAAAATCAATACCAGTCCCGCTCGATGCGCTGCCCCGGACTGCCGCCCGGCGCCGCCACGGCCTTGGGCGCATACGGGGCCGGCAGACCCGACGTGTTTCGCGCCGGTCCCGCCTGGCGCCGCTGCTCCGGCCGCGCCTGCCCCTGCGCGGGCGCCGGCTTCGGACCCTGGCCGCGCGCGCCGTTCCGAGCGCCGTCGCGGGTGGCGTCCCTCGACCCCTCGCGCGGAATCTCGCGCGAAGTGTCACGGCCAGCGTCCCGTGGGCTCTCCTTGGCGGTGTCGCGCCCGCCGCTCCGGCTGGGCTCGCGGCTCGTCTGCGGCTTGCTCGCCGCGCGCGGCGCTTCGTGGCTCCGCCGACCCTGCTGACCGCGGCGCTGCAGCGGTTCGCGAATCTCCACCGCCATTTGCGGCAGGTCCGCCAGCTCGATGCCCATCGCCGCCGGCAGCACCACCGGCACCAGCTGGTTGATGCGCCGTTCGATGTCGCGCAGCAGCGGCCGCTCCTCGGGGTCGCACAGCGCCCAGGCCACACCGCTCGCGCCGTTGCGCGCCGTCCGGCCGATCCGGTGCACGTAGCTGTCCGGCTCGTTCGGCAGCTCGAAGTTGATCACGTGGCTCACGCCGTCGATATCCAGGCCGCGCGCCGCGATGTCGGTGGCCACCAGAACGCGCACGTCGCCGCCCTTGAACCCCTCCAGCGCCCGCACCCGCTGGTTCTGCGACCGGTTGCCGTGGATCGCCGCCGACTTGATGCCCGCTTTGTCCAGACCCTGCGCGACCTTGTCGGCCCCGTGCTTGGTCCGGGTGAACACCACGCAGCGGGTCACGGCCGGATCCGACAGCAACCGCTCGAGCACCGCGCGCTTCTGCGCCTTGCCCACGTGCATCACCGCCTGCTCGATGCGCTCCACCGTCGTCGCCGCCGGGGTGACCGCCACTTCGGCGGGCGTCTGCAGCAACTCGCTGGCCAGGGCGCGGATCTCCGGCGCCATCGTCGCCGAAAACAGCAGCGTCTGCCCGCGCTTGGGCAGCATCCCCACGATCTTGCGCACGTCGCGCACAAAGCCCATGTCCAGCATCCGGTCGGCTTCGTCCAGCACCAAGTAGCGGACCGCGTTCAGGTTCAGCAGCCCCTGGCCTTGCAGGTCCAGCAGCCGCCCCGGCGTCGCCACCAGGATGTCCACCCCGCGCCGCAGCGCATCCACCTGCGGCCCCTGGCCCACGCCGCCGAAGATCACCGTCGACTTCAGCCCGGTGAACTGCCCGTACTGACCGAACGATTCGTCGATCTGCAGGGCGAGTTCGCGCGTCGGCGCCAGCACCAACACCCGCAGCCGCTGTCCGGCCGCCGGTCGCTCTTGGCGCAGCAGGTGCTGCAGCAAGGGCAGGGCGAACGCCGCCGTTTTGCCGGTGCCGGTCTGCGCGCAGCCCAGCACGTCGCGTCCCTGCAGCAGCGGCGGAATGGCCTGCTGCTGAATCGGCGTGGGGTTGTCGTAGTGCAGGGTCTGCAGCGCCCGCAAGAGCTTGGCATCGAGCTGCAAATCCTCAAACTTCATCATGATATCCGTCATTCTATCCTTCTCCGTCACACTGGCGCCCAAAACATTGGATACTGGCGAGAATCGCGGTCGCGGCGCGGCGAGTCGCGGTAGGCGCTCGCTTGCGCCCCACCAAGAGGACAGGGCCGCCCGCGGAAAACGCTTTGCGATGGGATCGTTCATTCTGGGCGGCACTGTCACATACACGGGCGCCGCTCCGGTTCTTGGAGCGCACCCACCTGCGCCGCCCGCTGTGGCCCATTGCCGCAGCCTGCGCGTACACAGGACTCGACGCTGCCGCCAACTGGGCGGGCGATCGAGTACGATTTCAAGCTACTTGCATGAGTCGGTTCGGCAATCCGTCCCACGGGGAGGGCGCCGGAACAGGCCCGCTTGGGCAAAGCACCTGAAGACCTGGTCCCGGTAGGGCCTGCAGTCCTTGGGGAAGTGCAGATCCGTGAGAGGTGGCCGAGCTTTCGCTCGGAGCTGCGCGCGAACCCAACGCCTGGGCGCAGCGACCAGAGGGCATCAGGATACGGGCCTCGCGGCAAATGTCAAGGTGGAACGGGAGTTTTGCGCTGCCGGCCCTCCAGGCCCTTGACGGAATGGTCCCAACTGCGCCACACCGTAGCGCGAATCGGCCGCGCCAGCACGGCGGCAGGGGGCAGCATGCGGCAGCAATCGGGCGCGCGAATTCGGCGGAACGTATGGACGGTTGCCTTCGCGGCGCTGTGGCTGGCGGGCGCGTGCGGCAGCGGCGAGACCAGCAAGCCGGCGGCCGATACCGCGGCAACTACCGATGCCGGCAGCGATACCCAGACCAGCATCGACTGGAGCACCGATGGGCCGCACCCGGTCGGCCACGTCGACTTCGTCCTCCACGATGCCAAGCGCAACCGCGACCTGCGCGTGACGGCCTGGTACCCGGCCGCGGAATCGTCGCGGACTGCGGCCGAAAAGGGCGTATTGCTCGCGGACTTCTACCCTGTCGACTCGCCCGAGCACGCCACCCTGACGGCGCTGCTCGCCAAGGCGCCCAAGTGCGTGCGCCCGCAGACCCGGTCGGCGGCCAGTGCCGAGCCCGCCGGTACCGGGTGGCCGCTGGTGGCCTTCTCGCACTGCCACACCTGCCTCCGCTTCGAAAACACCACGGTGAACGAGCGCTTGGCCAGCCACGGCATCGCGGTGGTGGCGCCCGACCACACCGGCAACACGCTGTTCGACTTCCTGGCCGGCAAGTCGGCGACCTTGGGGGTGCCCTTCCTGCAGACCCGCGAGGACGACATCCGCTTCGTCGTCGACCAGGTGCTGGACCCAAGCAATACGGCAATTCCACAGGTGATTCGCGGCAAGTTCGATCCGGCCCGCGTCGCCGCCCTGGGCCACAGCTTCGGCGGCGTCACCATCGGCAAGGCCATCCAGGACGACCCGCGCTTCAAGGCCGGCTTCGCCATGGCGGTTCCGATGGCCCAGCCGATCCTGCCCGGCGTCAAGATGGCCGACATCCACGTGCCGGTCGGGTTCCTGCTCGCCCAAGAGGACAACTCGATCCTGCTGATCGGCAACAACTTCTTGCTCAAGAACTTCGCCGACGCCAACCCGCCGGCCTGGCTGGTGCAGGTGGCCGACGCCGGGCACTTCTCGTTCGCCGACATCGCCGGCATCATCCCCAACTTCGACGCGGGCTGCGGCGACGGCAAGCGGATGGCCGACCAGTCGCCGTTTACCTATCTGGACAACGGCGTGGCCCGCCAGGTCGCCGCGCGGGTGGTAGGCGCGTTCTTTGGCCAGACCCTGCTCGGCGACGCCAAGGCCAATGCCCAGATCGTCGCTGCCGAACCGCCGGGTGTGGTCACCGCGACGCAGAAGTAGCGCTGTGGCCTGGCCTTGCGCCTACCTGGGCAGGTTGGCTTCGATCTGGGCGATGACCGCGGGATCCAGCGGGTCGACGCCGGGCTCGAAACGCGCCACCACGCGACCGTCGGGCGCCACCAAGAACTTGGTGAAATTCCACTTGATCTCGCCGCGCAGCGCCGGATCGAGATCCTCGGTCAGCGTTTTGTAGAGCGGCGACTTGTCGCCCTTGGCGCGCACCTTCTCGAAAAGCGGGAACGCGACCGAGTACTTCGTCGCACAGAACGTCTCGATCTGCTCCGGGGTGCCCGGCTCCTGGCCGCCAAAGTCGTTGCACGGGAAGCCGAGCACCGCCAGGCCCTTGCTGGCATACCGCTCGTGCAGGGCCTGCAAGCCCTTGTATTGCGGCGTGAAACCGCACTGACTCGCGGTGTTGACGATGAGCATCGCCTTGCCGCGGTACTGGCTCAGGGCCACGGTCGCGCCGTGCAAGTCCTTGACCTGGTGATCGATAATCGGGCCGCTGGCCGCCGCTGTCGTGTCGCTTTTCACGTGGACCTCCCGCCAGCCGCAAGAGCTGGTCGCGCCGATCAGGCTGAAAACCGCCAGCAGCGCGGCGCCGTGGCGAAGTCGAAAACGGGCATTCCGTAGCATGGTCTTCCTCGGGCGGCCCACAGCCGCCTTCTTTGGATGCACCGGGCGAGGCCGACGGTGCGCGCGCAGCCTGCCATCGCCGCCGCCATCCGCCCAGCGGCGCCCCCTAGCCCTTTGACAGAGCAAGGTAATTGCCGCGGACTCGGCGCGTCAGACTTTCATCTGCAATTTCAAGCAGTAGAAAATGGCTGCTTTCGGCTACAGGCGTGCGGCCAGCTCGGCACCCTGGCGAATCGCGCGCTTGGCGTCGAGCTCGGCGGCGACATCCGCCCCGCCGATGACGTGGTACAGCGGGTTCACCGGCTTGCCCTCGGGCCCCAGTGTCACCGTGTCGCGCACCGACTCCTGGCCCGCGCACACCACCACGTGGTCCACCGGCAGCACCTGCTCCTTGCCGCCTTCGCGGATGTGCAGACCGGCGTCGTCGATGCGCAAGTACTCGACCCCGCTCAACATCGTCACGCCGTGCTGCTGCAGCGCCGCGCGGTGCACCCAGCCGGTGGTCTTGCCGGGCCCGTTGCCCATCTTCCCAGTTTTACGTTGCAGCAGCCACACTTGCCGCTTGGGCGTCAGCTTGGTCTTGGGCACGAGGCCGCCAGCGGTGTGCGACTGCAGGTCGACGCCCCACTGCGCCGTCCACTCCGCCACCGGCTGCGGGCTGTGGTCGGCCAGCAGGAATTCGCACACGTCGATGCCGATGCCGCCGGCCCCGATCACCGCCACCTTGCTGCCCACCGGCACGCCGGCCCGCAAAACATCTGGATAGCTCAGGACTTTGGGGTGGTCGATGCCCGGGATGCTCGGCTGCCGCGGTCGCACGCCGGTGGCCACCACGATGGCGTCGAACTTGCCGTCCAGCTCGCCGTTCTGGACTCGCTTGTGCAGCTCCACCTTCACGCCGGTGCTGCCCAGCAGGTTGGTAAAGTAGCGAATCGTCTCGCGGAATTCCTCCTTGCCGGGCACGCGCGCCGCCATGTCGAATTGCCCGCCCACCGCGCCGCTCGCCTCGAACAGGGTCACGTCGTGTCCGCGCTGCGCCGCCACCGTCGCCGCCGACAGCCCGGCCATGCCGCCACCGATCACGGCAATTTTCTTGGGGTTCCGCGCAGGCGTGTACACCAGCTCCGTCTCGAAGCAGGCGCGCGGGTTCACCAGACACGAGGCGCGCTTGTTGGCGAAGGTATGGTCCAAGCACGCCTGATTGCAGGCGATGCACGTGTTGATCCGGTCGGACTGGCCCGCCGCCGCCTTGTTGACGAAGTCCGGGTCGGCGAGCAGTGGCCGCGCCATCGACACCATGTCGGCGTCGCCGCTCGCCAGGATATCCTCTGCGATTTCGGGCGTATTGATGCGGTTCGACGCCACCACCGGGATCCGCAGGTGGCGCTTGACCGCCGCCGTCGCCTGGCGAAACGCCGCGCGCGGCACCGACGTGACGATGGTGGGCACCTGCGCCTCGTGCCAGCCGATGCCGGTGTTGATCACGGTGGCGCCCGCGTCCTGCACCGCCCGGGCCGTCGCGATGATCTCCTCTTGGGTGTTGCCGTCTTCCACCAGGTCCAGCAGCGACACGCGCACCATCACCGGGAATTCGGGGCCCAGCTCGCGGCGGATGGCGCGCACCACTTCGACCAGCATCTTGCTGCGGCCCTGGATATCGCCGCCGAACTCGTCCTTGCGCTGGTTGGTGCGCCGGCACAGGAACTGGCACAGCAGATAGCCTTCGCTGCCCATGACTTCCACGCCGTCGTAGCCGGCCTGCTTGGCCAGCTTGGCTGCGCGCGCAAAGTGGCCGATCACCTGCCACACCCGCCGGTTGCTCATCGCCTTGGGCGTGAACGGGTTGATCTTGGACTTGATCCGCGACGGCGCCTCGCTGAACGGGTGGTACGAGTAGCGCCCGGCGTGGATCAGCTGCATGAAGATGTGGCCACCGTGGGCGTGTACCGCCTGCGTCACCGCGCGGTGGTTCACCACGTCGCCCAGGCTGTTCATCGTGCCGCCGCCCGGCAGCAGCCAGCCGCGGCGATTGACCGAGATGCCGCCGGTGACGATGAGGCCGACGCCGCCCGCCGCCCGCTCGGCAAAGTACGCCGCCAGCTTGGGGTAGTTCCAGAAGCGGTCCTCAAGGCCGGTGTGCATCGAGCCCATCATCACGCGGTTGCGCAGGCGGATCGGCCCCAGGTCCAGGGGTTGCAGCAAGTGCGGAAACGGCGAAGTCATGGGTCAGCTCAGCGCCGGCGGGCGACGCCGCGAGTGTATACGATGGCCGGGTCGGGTGCACAGGGCCAGCGGCGTGCGGGGCACCGGTTCGACTTTTGCGCCGGGATCCGCCAAGCTGGCCACCTTGGCGTGCGCTTAGCGCCCTGCCAATTCAAGTCGATTCAAGTTGTTATCGGAGCGGTGCGACGGGCCCGTTAGGGGACGCGCACTTGCGACCCACCCAGCAGCAGTACAGGGCTGCAACAGAATCGACTTGATTTTGTTGTGGCCCTTACCGGGCATGGGCTCACGGTCGACCTCCGCACCGGAGGCGCCCGTGGTTTCGTCCATTTCCAGTCACCTTGCCGCAGCCCTGCAGGCCCGCGCCGAGCTCCTGACCGCCCTCCACAGCGAGAGCACGACCGCCTACCGGTTGCTCCACGGCAGCGCCGAGGGCGTTCCGGGCTTGGTGGTCGACCGCTACGGCGCCGCGCTGCTGGTGCAGTCGTTCCACCGGTCGCTCGACCCCGCCGAGCTGGCCGACGTCCAGGCCTTCTATGCCAGCGCGTTTCCGGACTTGCAGGTGGTCTACAACGATCGCAGCCAGGCCAACTCGCGCATCGGCAACCCATTGGACGACGCCGACCTGCGCCAGGCCCAGACCGCCATCGCCTTCCAGGAGCTCGGCGTGCACTACCGCTACGCCGCCCGCCACGGTGGCCAGGACCCTTGGCTTTTTCTAGACTTGCGTGCTGGTCGCCGGCGGGTGATGCGCGAGGCCCAGGGCCGGACCGTGCTGAACATGTTCGCCTACACCTGCGGCATCGGCGTGGCGGCAGCGGTGGCCGGGGCCAGCGAGGTCGTCAACGTGGACTTTGCCGCCTCCGGCTTGCGGGTCGGCCAGGACAACGCCCACCAGAACGGCATCCGGCAGGGCATTTCCTTTGTGCAGTGCGACGCTT
This sequence comes from Deltaproteobacteria bacterium, assembly GCA_016218865.1. GTDB lineage: Bacteria > Myxococcota_A > UBA9042 > UBA9042 > UBA9042 > SXRM01. The sequence goes on from JACRCU010000462.1 coordinate 12,254, forward strand.
TCGCCGCCCTGCGCCAGTACGCCGGCCTGGGGCAGCCCGAGGTGGTGCGCGGCAAGCGCCTGCCGCGGTTCCCCAAGCTCGCGCCCCGCACCTTCGACCTCGTGATTCTGGACCCGCCGCGGCTGGCCAAAAGCCCCTTCGGCGTGGTGGATCTGGTCTTGGACTATGCGGCGATCTTCAAACCTGCCGTGCTCGCCACGGCCGAAGGCGGCGCGCTCCTGTGCACCAACAACTCTGCCCAGGTGGACCGCGCGGTGTGGGGCGACCAGCTCGAGCGCTGCGCCAAGAAGGCCGGCCGGCCCATCCAAGACATGCAGTGGCTCGAGCCCGAGGCCGACTTCCCCAGTCCCGACGGCAAGTTTCCCCTCAAGATGGCCTGGGTTCGGGTGTAGCGAACCCGCGCCGAAACTTGGCAGCCATTTTCTACTGTGTGAAATTACGCACGATTTCTCCGGCAGCTGGCCAGGGTTGCGGAAGTTGGCGCGGAACCGGCGCGTTTGGTTGGAACACCGACCGCAATTCGGATACGATCGCGCCCACTTGGCGGTCACCACCCATCGCCTGCCACATCCCCGGGGAGCGTTCATGCAGCTCAAGTCATTGTGTATTCTAAGTATTCTCGTCAGCCTGATCGGCGCGTGCGCCAGCAACTCCAGCGGCGGCTCCGGCGGTTCCCTGCCCAACGTCGCGCTGGACGGAGCCAACGCCGACTCCGCCACCAACTTCGGCAAGGACGACAGCGCCGCCGGCAACGACACCGGCACCACGGCGCAACCCGAC
>JACRCU010000459.1 GCA_016218865.1 Deltaproteobacteria bacterium
ACCCACTGCACCAGCGCCTCCAGCCGCATCTCGGGCTTGGCGGCGCCGCTCAGCTCGCGCACCAGCGAATCCTCTTCGGGGACGCGGTCGTAGGTCAGGGCGATGGGCAGCAGGGTAAAGGTCTCGCCGGTCTCTTGCAGGCAGCGCAGCAGGCCGTGCTTGGGCGGCAGGAATTGCCGCGACCGCGAGCGCGCGCCCTCGATGAAGAACTGGATGGTCTCGCGTTTGTCCACCAGGCCGTGCACATGCCGCACCAGCTCGGGATCGCGCCCGGCGCCGCGCCGCAGGTAGAAGGCCTGGGTCTTGACGAACAGCCGCCCCAGCAGCGGAATCCGCGAGAACTCATCGGCCGCCGCGATGTGCGGGATCGCGATGCCCAAGTCCGGACGGGCAAAGAACAAGTACGAGCACAGCAAGAAGTCCATGTACGAGCGGTGGCTGGGAATCAGCACGATCACGCTGCCCGGCGCCGCCGCGTCCACGGCCTGCGAAAAGCTGTTGCGGTCAAAAGTGACCGAGGTCGTCGCCTGCCGCAGGGCCTTGCGCACCGCCACAGCGAACGACCGGATCGCCCAGTTGCCGGCGGGCTGCTGCATGGCCCACTGCAAGTCGCTGAGCGCACTGTCTTTGTGCTGCCGACCGGCCAGCGACATCTCGCTGTCGTCGCGTTTGAGCAGGTAGCGGTACACGCCGCGGCACACCAGCTCCAGGTACTCCTCGCGGCGGAACAGCGCGTCGTCCAGCGGCTGGGTGGCGCGGAAGTCAAAGGTCTTGGTGGTGAAATACGGGAACTGGTGGTTCAGGTAGGCGATCTTGTCGGCCAACCGCTTGGCGTTCTTCTGCAGCTTCTTGTTGCCCACCAGCGCCGCCACCGTGGCCGCGAGCTTGGTCGGCACCTGGTGATGGCGGGCATCCAGCACCTTGAAGGTATTGGAATTCGGCCCGATGTAGTTCAGCCCCGGCATCTTGTCGATCGGGTGGCTGCGGTAGAAGCGCGCGATGATCTCGGCGCAGGTGTCGATGCGGCACGAGTGCTGTAAGCCCGCCACCGCATAGCGAATTCCCGGCACGGCGCTGCGCTCGTTGGCAAAGCCCGCCTCGATCACGCGGTCGCTCACCACGTCGACCGGCACGATGTCCAAACGGCTGTTGCGGTCGCCGATCAGCGCCTTCATGTGGCCCATGCCGATCATCAGGGCAAAACCAGCAAAGGCCGCCGGCGAGTCGATCCACCCCGGGAACGGCTGCCGCCACGACGCCGCCACGATCGACGGCCGCACGATCGACAGCGGCACATCGCCGCGCCGTTCCATCAGCAGGTGCTCCACCACGCACTTGGTGAACGTGTAGGTGTTGGGGTGGCCCGTCTCGGCCAGCAGCGCCTTTTCGTCGGCGGTGCCCGCAAGAATCGACTGGTAGATCGACGCGGCCGAGCGCGGCAGCGGCACCAGCGTCTCGTGGATCGCCTCTTTGCGCCACGGCGTGACGTAGGCGGTCGACACCGACACCATCCGCTGCAACATCCGGCAGCCGCGAGCCAATTCCAGGACATTGAGCGCGCTGGTGATGTTGGCGGCCGCGGCGTCGGCGATCGGCAGGTCGAATTCCACAGAGGCGGCGCAGTGGACGATGCGGGTCACGCTCCGCTGCACCAGCTCGACATCGTGCGGCGACAGACCGCAGTCGCGGCGGGTCAGCTCGCCGCCCAGCGCCCGCACATTGCGCGCCCAGCCCGCCGGCAGCAGCTCGAAGGCCCGCGACGCGGCGATCTCTTCCTCGAAGCGCTGTTGCGGGGCCTTGCCCTTCTTGTCGCGGATCAGCACGTAGATGGTGTCGATGGCCAGCTCGGCGCGCCGCCGCACCAGCTCGTGCAGCACCACTTTGCCGACGAATCCCGTGGCACCGGTCAAAAATACGATGTTGTGTTCCTGATTTACAAGGCGCATCGTCCCTCGCGGAGTTCGACTGGTCTGGTTGACCGGCTAGGCGTAGTCGCCAGCGCGGCGGCCCGCGGTCTGGTTGCCGGTGCCAAAGATGTTCTGCGGATCCACGGCGGCTTTCAGCGCCTTCTGCATGTCCAGGCCGGCCTGGCTCATGATGTCGGTCATGAAGTGCTGGCGCAGCTTGCCGATGCCGTGGTGGTGCGACAGCGAGCCGCCCGAGCGCATGATCTCGGCGCGCGCCACGTTCTCCAGGTGGTGGTAGACCTGGGTCGGATTCTCTACACCCTTGTAGTAGTAGGCAAAGTAGAAGTAGACGCAGGCGCCGGTCTCGTAGATCTGGGTCACGCGGCACGTCACGAACGGCACCCCAGGCAGGCCCTGGGCCTTGTGCTCGTCGTACAACTTCTGCTTGACGTTCTTGACCAGGTTGGTCAGGTCGGACCAGGCCACGCTCGTTTCGAAGCTCTCGGCCAGGACCCAGTGATCCATCACGAAGTCGCGGATGTACGCGATGCCGTAGGTCAGCTGGTAGCCGCGCTCACCGTTCTCGCCGCCCGCCGGCATGCCGTGGAACTTCTTGGCCAGGCTGTAGACCAGCTCTTCCTGCGCTGCCACTTCGCGCTTGCTGCCTTCGAACACCAGCGTCAGCGCCGTCATCTGGTTGGGGTCGAAACCCTGCAGCTTGGTGACGTACAGCTTTTCTACTTTGCTTTTGTGGACTTTCCAGCCCTTGCTCGCCGGCTTGAGCGCCTGGCCGAACTGGAACTGCAGGTTGTCCATCAGCCGCACCGAGGCCGGCCAATCGCCCGTGCAGGCCAGCTCGTACATGAACTGGCAGCCCAGGTCGAAGTCGGGGAACAGCACCGAGCCGTACTTCTGCACTTCGGGCAGCGGGAACAGCTTGACCACGCACTGGGTGATGATGCCCAGGTTGCCCTCGGAACCCAGCATCCACAAACGCGGATCGATGCCCACCGACTCGCGCGGCGCCGCCTGCGACCGCTGCAGCACGCCCTGGTTGGTGACCACGGTCACGTCCAGCAGCAGGTCCTCGATGTTGCCGTAGCGGTTCTTCTTCATGCCGCTGGCGTGCGTCGCCACCCAGCCGCCCATGGTGCTGAACTCGACGCTGTCCGGCTCGTGGCCCATGGTATAGCCATGATCCGCCAGCTGTTTCATGATGTGGCGGCCCACGGCGCCGGCCTGGATGCAGGCCATGCGGTTGACCGGGTCGATCCACAGGATGCGGTTCATGCGGCGCATGTCGACCGACACGATGGTCCGCGTCTCGGCGATCGGGCAGCGCAGGGCATCGGTCACGTTGGTGCCGCCGCCGTAGGGGATCAGCACCACGTTGTGCTTCTGCGCCAGCTGCACCAGCTCCACCACTTGCGCTTCGCTCTCTGGGAACACCACCAGGTCCGGGATGCGCGTCAACTTCCCGTATTTGATGGAGTACATCTCTTCTTGGGTGTGGCCGTGACCGCGGCGCAGCCGGGCGCGCCCGTCGTCGGTCACTTGGTTCGCCGCCCAGGTACTGCGCAGGGCCTGCTCGAAGGCCGCGTGGCGCACCGACGGCGGAATTTCGGGCGGAAACGACCACGGATTGCGGTCATCGGCGCGGATGTCGGCCTGCATCACCCCGCGCACCCACGGCATCAGCGTGGGCAGCACTTCGCCCGACAGCGTGTAGCGCCGACCCGACAAGACCACCGTGCTGTCGGGGCGCGCCTCGAAGCGCGTATCC
>JACRCU010000460.1 GCA_016218865.1 Deltaproteobacteria bacterium
TCCATACGATTGCGCCAGCCTGCTGAGCTGGGCCACCGCCGTCCCCACGCTGCCGTGCCGCGCCGCCAGCCGCTGCAGCAGCGGCGTGACCTCGGGCACAGTCCGCAGCAGCCAATCCTGGGTGCTGTGCAGGTGCGCGTGGTGCTTGGCCTGCCGCAAAGCCTCGATATGTTTCGGGTCCTCCACGACCTGGTGTAGGCCATAGCTGCGCGGATGCTCGGCGAGCACCGCGGTGCCGTCGAAAATGCGCACACGGCGTTCATCTGCCAGAATCAGTACTTCGCTTCGGACCGCCGTGTACGGTACGCTGTAGTCGTTGCCATCAAAACGGGCATAGGGCGTTTTGGCCACACTCGCGACCCGCCGTTCGAGCGCCGGATATGCTTGGTCGCCAGCCGGACGAAGCAGCGTCTTTTCGCGCTCATACGCGGCCTCGACGCTGCAGGTCGTGTCCTCGGGCCAGCGCCGACTGCGCGCCTCGCTGTGGGTCCACGCCAGCGCCTCGGCGTTGAGCTCGTCGAGGTCGCGGACAGTCCGGCCAGCAAAAAAGCCCTTGCGGATGTACTGGATGGCGCGCTCGACCCGGCCCTTCTCGTTGCCGCGCGCCACCGCCACCGGCCGCGGCTCGTAGTGGTAGTGATCCGAAAGCGCAAGCAATTCAGGATGGAAGCGGATGATGTCGCCGCGCCGTTCGAGCACCGCCGACTTGAGGTTGTCGTAGAGGAGCACCCGCGGAAGACCTCCAAAGAATTCAAAGGCGTGTACGTGGCCGCGGACGAAGCCAGCCATGCCGATGTCGAAGCCAAACTCCAGGAAGATCCGGCGGGAGTACGCCAGCACCATCACGAAACAGTAGAGCTTTCGCGCACCTCCAGGCACGGGTAGGGAGCCAAAGTGCGCCCAGTCGACCTGGGCCTGCTCGCCTGCCAGTGTGCGCAAGCGCAGGTACGCCTCAGCGGGTTTGCGTTGGCGCAAGGTCGCGATTCGATGACGAAAATGGTCCGACCCACCGACATAGCCGCGCTCGCACACCATGCCGTGCAGGCGCTTGGCCGTCAGGGTCGGATACTGCCGCAAGGTCTCTGCGATGAACGGCATGAAAGGGTCGAGTTTGCTGGGGTTTGGCGCGCCCTGGGCCTGCGGCGCCTGGGCCGCCTGCAGCACCCGCCGGACCGTGTCGCGGTGGACCCCGAGCTGGCGGACGATGGCGCCGACCGACCACTGGTCGGCAAAGGCGTGGCGACGGATGGTCGCGGCAAGTTCGTCAGAAATCACAGCAATCCTCCTGCTCAGTCAAGTAGTTCGGCGCGTTGTGGGCCGGCTGCAGGCCGTACTCGGGCACATCCCAGTCGACAAAGAGCCACGGCGAGCTGCCGAAATCCGGAGATTGCTCAATGAATACGGCTTCGAATGTCGAGACCGAGCGAGCGCCCACAGCGCGCACACGGACGTGCAGGCGGCGGCCGCTGCATCGCGCCACGGCTTCGAGCAGGGCCTCGATGGCCTGCGAATCCGCACAGATTACTGGCAGTTTTAGCCTGCCAATCCGTCGGCTGTGGTAGTCCTTGAAGGTCAAGTTCAGGCTGCGCGGTGCCGCGCGACAGCGCACAGACCAGCCCTTGCCCGACCGAGGCCCAGAGCTGACGGGGTAGGTGCTTGATGACATGGCTGATTGTCTCCGCGGCCGCAGGCTGGGCGACCGTGGTGACAGGTTCGGGCGGCGGGGTCGAGTTGACCAGAGTAGCGTCCGTTACGTTTTGCGTGCTGGGCCCGGCATTTGCGCGGCGCTGCCTGTGGCGGGCTGACCGTCGCGCGCTCGAGCGGCGCCCGGCAAACGTCTTGGACCATCGGCGGTTGCGCAGACGTGCGGCATCGCGCTTGGCGAGCGGCGCACAGCCCTGGCAGTACCGATGATTGCGAAAGCAGGAACTACATAGGTAAAATCGCAGACTGCAGCGCGAACAGTCCAAAACGACCGCAATGGCCCGGTCGTCGCTGCAGGTCCGGCACGACGGGTTCGCGGCATATGCCCCGTGCCGAGGGGCTAGACATCACCCGCCAAGTGTGCGATACCTCAGGGCAAGCCGCACTGCGGTCGACAACGGGCAGGCTCGGGCTCAGTCGCCAAACCTCGGACCGAGCCTGCCCGGGCCTCGGCCCGGGCAGGCTGCTCCCCCTTCAGCAACTCCGCAAGAAAGCTAGCTCAATTCCGCACTGACGGACCAGGCTCCTCCGTAGCGGCCAGCAGCCCACGGTTGCTCCCGGCTGTACCTTCGGATTTCGCCGTGGGTGGTGTGGTTCTTGGGGGCCGCTAACAAGCGATCCAACCCGTTGGCGGCGCTGCTGGACCGCGATGGGGTTGAAGGGCGGCTGCACTGGAACGAAACCCTGCGCGCCGACACGTACAAGAGCAAGAAGGACTTCGAGAAGTTTCGCGAGCAAACTGGGCTCGATTTCCGGCCGCTCGATCAATTCGGGCCCGAAGAGCTCGAGTACCGGCACAAGTTGCTGTTCGATTTGTGCTGTCTGATTTGGCCGGGGCCGGCGGCGACTGCAGGGTGATCCTCCGCAGTCGAATCCGTTCGCGCGTGGAGCGAGTGAACGGCGCCGGGCGCCCTGCCGCAAGACCCCGCCATCCGCGCCACTTCAAGCGGCAGAGGGCCGCGCCAGTTGCCAGCGCCCAAGCCCTCGGAGGAGGGCGCCCTTATCGCGAGCCCCAGAATTCATTCTGGGATCGCCTGTCGCCCACCACGCGACAACAAGTGGCACCAGCAGACCCGCGGAACACCGCAGCGCTGCAAGAGGTTTGCATGAGGTTTGCATGACGCGGACGACACGCAAGGTCACCCACCCCGCAACCGCCGCCATCGACCATACCATGGGCATGTGCGGCAACCGCGCCTGCATCGTCGGAACGCGGATTCCGGTCTGGGCCATCCAGGCGCTCTGGCTCCAAGGCGCCACTGACGCCGACGTCATCGCTGCCTACCCCAACTTGGCCGGCCTAGACCTAGACTCCGTGCGGGCGTATGTGGAGCTAAACGCAGACGAGATTCGCCGCGACATCGAAGACCACGAACACCTTGACGCCCCAAACCAAACGCGCAACTCTTGACCCTGCCGGACCTGGACCGCGGGGCCAAGGCGGCCCGAGGACCACGCAAATGCCCTGGAAGAAATCAAAAGACCCCTTGTTCCGCGGTGACGATCGCGCTCGCGTCCGGCGACCTCACCCCGGGGCCGACCCTCGCGTCGTGCGCCACATCCTCCAACTCGACGGACTCGGCACCGAGAGCCCGTACTTGTCGACAACGGAATCCGTGGACGCTGCGGAGCACTTCGCAAACCCCAAATGCCGCGTGTGGGAAACCAAAGCGCCAACCGCCGAGAGCGAAGGCGTTGGCCACATGGCCAAGAAGGAACTGCTCCAGGCCCTCAGGCCCAAAGGCACGGCTCGCTACGCCTGGCCGAGCCCGCACGAAATCCTTGTAGCCCGAACCCGAGTCGAAAAATGGTCCGAACACCTGCTGGACTTCGCAACAAGGCCAGACGATGCGGCACTCGACGACACGCTGTCCCGAATCTTTGCATAACGGAGCGGCCCGTTTATGAACGTCAACTCCTGCGTGAACTGCTGGTACAACGGCTTACAATTCGAGGCAATTGGCATCTGTCGAGGCTACTGTACGCGCCACAACTGTGTGCTCAACTGGGCGGCGCACACCACCTGCGGTCTGCTCATGCGCAAGGACTTGAGCCTTGGGTCGGCTGCGGCCATCCAGCAGCAGATGACCGCGAGGTACGATACTGCGTGCCCCCAGTCGATCTACGCCCCCAAACGGCCGCCAAATGGCCTTGTGGATTCAGACGTCTCCCAGCTTGTCAAGGACGAGGTCGCCGCCGAGGTCGTGGACTATGGCATCGAGCAAAGCAGTATCGAGACTCTCGCCCGATTGTCCAAAATGCCCGGAATTCGCGCTGAGGTGGGCTTGCTTAGTCTTGGTCGGGCCTACATCCGCAACTGTGCTCAACGCGATCGCCGCTGGCTAAGTGGCCTGCACCTCTATCGCTGGACCAAGCGACGTTTGGGCGAACTGCCCACGGTTGTCCCACAAGACGTCTGGAGTTCCTGCTCTACGTCAGGCGCCCGGCAAGCAGAATTGGCCCAGTGGAGCGTCTTGACGCTGCGGATCGCCTTGATTGACGACATGCGCGAACACGCCACGACGGCCGATAGCGACAGAGAGGCGGGCCGCGGTTTGGCGAACCTGTCGTCCCTCCTTGATATGGCCGCAATGGCCGTCGGGAAGGCGGACCCCAAGCGCCTGGGCAAATGGATGGTTAGGGAGCTCAGCCCGATGCTGGACACTGCGCTTCCACCGAGCCAAATCGACCACTTACGCTTGCAGCTGCGTACGCCGCCTCAGTGAAGTCCCGAGCGCCTCCAGGCCTCCCGGGCAACTTGCCGGGAAACGCGCCACGGCACGGCCATTGCCAACGACGACCTGATCCTCGCGCCAGACGCCGCCAACCTCCTTCAATCCGGCACATTCTGCATCGAAGAAAAGCTCGACGGCTTCAACCTCGCCATCACCTGGGACGACGCCGGCTGGCCGCAACCCTACGCCCGCTCGGGCAAAACCAACGGCGACCGCGGCGGTCAGCTCGGCCTGGTGCGCGCGTGGATCGCCGGCCATGCCCCGGCACTCCAGGCCGTGCTCGCCGACTGGCCGGTCCTCTACGCCGAATGGCTGCGCCTGCGCCACTCCGCTGCCTACGACCGCCTGCCCGACTGGCTGGTCGTCCTGGACCTTTGGCACCCCGAGCGCGGCTTCGCGCCGGTGGCTATCCGCAACGCCCTGTGTGCGCGCGCCGGCTTGGCCGTGCCGCAGGCCTACGCGACCAGTGCCTGGCCAGGTAGCGCCGCAGTCGAGGCGTTCTGCCAACATTCGCACTACTCCACGGGCCGGGCCGAAGGTGTGATCCTGCGCAACCCGGCCGGCGGCACACAGGGCGCGGTGGCCAAATGCCTGGCGGCGGACTTCCGGCGGATCAGCGACACCGAATGGCGGGCGATGGACAACGCGTTGGCCGGAAATCGGAGCGCCAACCATGCCTAGCGCCCAGGCTGCCAGCCGGATTGCGCCGGCGGGGGCATGGAATCCCGACCGGCAACTCCCGAAAATCACACAACCAGCCCGCGGAGGCGGGCGCCCCAATTGTAGGCGCGGCTTTCAGCCGCCGGCCACCATACATCGCCCCCGAATCCCCCCGTTCCCTTCGTCACCACGCCATCTGCCCCACCCTCATGACCCAATCATGACCAAACCACCCACCCGAAGGGCCCTGAACACCGACTCATTCAGCGACCCCTGTAGACCCACGCTGCGGCGGGGCATAAAACCCCGCCCCACGACAGGTCAATATCACCAAGGCGCTCCCTGCATGCGACCGCGCTCCGGCGGGAACTCGCACGCCAGCCCCCGCCAGCCTTCCCCAGCCTTGACCAACCTCCCCCGTGCGCTATCATCGGCCACGTCCGGCACCAATCGTCGGTATGGACCCACACCATGCGTCGTTCCACTTGGTTCGTTACGTCTGCCGCCTTGTCTGCTTGCTTGGCCGTCGCCGGTTGCAAGGGCAAAGCTCCCGAAACCCCGGCCGCGCCGGCCCCGGCAGCCAAGGCCGAGGAGCCCGCCAAGGAATTGGCCAAGGCGGTCGAGCCTGCGGCAGCGGCTCCGGCGGCACCTGCCGCACCGGCCGCCTCGAACAACCCCGCGGTGGCGGAGCTGGCGCCCCTGTGGCCCGACATCGCCAAGTGCGAGGACACTTCGGACCTGTACGCCAAAGACAAGTGCCCGGCCAACTTCAAGCTGCTCGAGACCACCAAGGCCGCGTACGAGGGGCGCGAAAAGGACCCCGCGCGCTTCAGTCAGGTCTACGAGGCCATCGTCGACCAGATCATCCACGGCACCGACCTCAAGGCGCGCAACTGCGCGGCCTACGCGGCCTGGTCCAAGGGCTACCGTGGCGGCAAGGCCTTCGAAGACAACAACAAGCTGGCCATGGACTTGCTGGATGCCCTGAAGAAGCTGGACAAAGACGACAACTACGTGGGCTACGGCATCGCCAACGTGCTGGGCGGCCGCTGGTCCAAGGACGACGACGTTCGCAAAGCGATGGTCGCCGCCACCAAGGACAAGACCATCAAGTCGCTGGGCGGTCGCCGCGAGCTGATCCGCCACGCGGGCTGGGTCGCCAAGGACGTGGCCGACATCTACAGCGGCATCCGCGGCGTGGCGATGGATGCGTCCGACGCCGAAGAGGTGCGCAGCGAAGCGATTAGCAGCCTGGCCGGGTTGGCGCGCGACAAGCCCGAAGTGATCGACGTGCTGATCGGCATGGTCGACGATCCGGTCCTGGCGGTGGCGCGCGGAGCGGTCATGGGCCTGGGCAGCGCCAAGGCGGCCACGCCCGAGGCCAAGAAAGCCCAAGACAAGCTTGTGGAATTGCTGACCGGCGGCGCGACCAAGGTGCCGCTGAGCTCGCTCGGCTCGGCGCTGGGCCGGATTGCCGACCTCGACGGCATCGGCGCGGTGGCCAAGTACTTCGCGGCCAACGGCGACAAGCCCGGCGTGGTCAACGCCTACATGGAAGTCATCTACGGCGCCTGCACCAGCGGCCGCTTCAAGGACAACGCCGACGCCGACAAGGCCCTGCGCGCGGGCGCCGACGCCATCTTGAAGGCCAAGGCCGCGACCGCCTCGGACCGCCGCTATGCGCTGACTTCGCTGGGCGCCCTGGGCGGGCCCAAGTCGGTGGCGGCGTGCAAGAAGCTGACCGGCGATGCCGAGGCCAGCGTGGCCGAAGCCGCCAACAAATGCATCGAAAAGGCCAGCGCTGCCCCCAAGTAAGGGCCGCAACAAAATCAAGTCGATTTTGTTGCAGCCCTGTACCGCTGCTTGGTGGGTCGCAAGTACGCGTCCCCTAACGGGTCCGTCGCACCGCTCCGATTACACCCGATCGACTTGTATTTCGCGAGTCCCGAACCGCACCTTTCGATTCCGAACCGGTTCCACGGCGGCGCAGACCCGGCGCGCCGCTGTGGCTCCGGAGTTCCGACCACAGTCAACCCCTTCATCCCTTGCTCAGTTGACGTCCCACTTGTTCGGGCGGTCCGGCCGCTTGCCGCCGTCGATCACCTGAAAGCGCGCGCCCTTGCGGGACTTGCCACCCAACAGCGCCAGCAGGTGCGCCTGGGCCACCCGCCAGTTGCCGCCGGCGCGGACCATCCACCACGCCACGGCCACGCCGCCCAGGTGGGCCGCCAGCGCAATCGGCGAGCCCGACAGGACCATCAGCAGATCCAGACCCAGGACGATCGGCACCAGGTAGCGCGAGCGCACGGGAATCGCAAAGAACAGGCGAATCTCGGCGTCGGGCTGCTGCCAGGCAAAGGTGGCCAGCAAGGCCAGGACCGCCGCCGAACTGCCGACAATCGGGGCGTTGCGCCCCGCAACGAACTGCCAGCCCACCTGCAGAAGACCGCCGACCACGGCCGCCGCCACCAGCATCCGCAGCGTGCGCCGTTGACCCAGGCCGCGCACGGCCGCCGGGCCAAAGAACCACAGCCCCAACAAGTTGCCGACGATGTGCCAGATATCGCGCAGGTCGTGCAGCAGCACGTAGGTCGCAAGCGTCCACACCCGGCCCTGCAGCAGGTTGCCGGGCGACAACGCCAGCCAGTCGTCGTAGACTTGCAGCGCCGCGCCGCTGTGCAGCAGCCCCACGGCCAGCAAGAACAGCAGGTGGATCGCCGCAATCGCGGCCATCCAGGCAAACACCAGCGGCCCGGCGCGCAGGCGCAGTTGCTGCAGCGCGGGCGGAAGGTTCGGCGCGGTCGGAACGGACATACCAAAGCCTTGGGTGGCGTGGAACCACCGCAGGCGCAAGATAGGCGGCCGGTGCAAGGCGGGCAAGTGCCGGTCCTGCCTGAGGGGAAGACGATGGCCAACACCGACTGGACGCCAGCGAGCGCGGCCGAGGATCTGGTCGCGCAGATCGAGGATCTGGCGGCCGAAGGGGCCCACCACGCCGACATTGCCGCCGCCCTGGAGCGCGAGGGCTTGGCGCCGCGGGTGGCCGACGACGTGATGGAGCAGGTGACCGGGCTGCGGCCGGCGACGCGGCCGGACGCCAATGCCCCGGCGGCCGTGGGCATCGATGCGGTGCCGCTGCGGCGGGCCATCCGCGTGGACCCCGAAGCCGCCGACGTGGACCCGGGGCGGGTGGCGGCGCTGGCCCAGGGACTCGTGGCCCACGGCCTGAAAGCCGAGACTGCACAACAGGTTGCCGATGCCCTGGCCGCCACCGACCGCGCCATCACCGGGCAGCGCAGCGATCGCTTGCGACGGTTGGGTCTGCAAGCCATGCTGGCCGGGGTGGTTTTTGGCGGGTACTTCCTGGCTTCCGCGCTGGTTCCGCGCCAGGGCAACTTGCTGACGCTTGTGACGGCGGCGGGCTGTGCGGCAATGGCGGGCTACGGCTACGTGCTGTGGCGCAACCACCGCAAGCCGTAACGCGCGCCACCACAGTGCTGTGACGCTGGGCGGCCGCCGCGACCGCCGCACGCCTTTTGCATCGATCTCGCGCGGCTTATCCTGCCGCACGCCTGCTTGGCGCCCACAACCGGCCGGCGCGCGGAGATTGCCATGTTGCTGCCCCAGACCCTCAGCGCCACCCTGGCCGCGCCGGCGGGCGCTTGGCAAGTGCGCTTCTCGCAAGACCTTGCCCACGCCGTCCTCCGCGGCGACGAGTTGAGCGTACCGTGCCGGACGGCGCTGCTGCGGCTGCTGCCGGCCCAGGCCGACCAGCGCCCGTGGCGCGGGCTGATCGACGTGGACGGGGTGCAGCTGTGCGTGGCGGTCCAGCCGGAAGAGCGCCAGCTTGCCCTGGGTTCCGAGCGGTTCGCCACCGAGCAGCTGCTGGTGCAGGCGGCCAAAAAGGCGGCCACGGGCGAGCAGCAGGCGCGGTGGCGCAACCTGAACGAGCTGGTCCAGGCCTGGCACTCGGCCCGAGTTGACACCCCGCGCGCCGCGGTCGAGGTCGCCCTGGCCGATGCCGAGCTGCACACCGAGGCGCAGATCGCCGCGGGGGAGCACCCGCAAGCCCAGGCCATCTGGACGGAAACCGCGCGGCTGGCGGCGCTGGTCAACCAGCCGATGCGCGCCTACCGGCCCGGCCTGCGCGAGAACCTGAACCAGTGGGGCCTGGAGCTGGCCAGCAACTGCGAGCCGCTGCGGCTGCACGGCCTGCGCTTTGTGGCGGGCCTGCCGGCGCTGGACCACGACCAACGCGGCGACGAGGTGGCGCGCCTGCTGGGGCAGATGCTGGCGGCGCTGCAGCGCGACTCGGACCGGGCGGCGCAAGCCGGCGATGCGCAAGGCACCCTGCCCTGGTGGCTGGCTATCGGCGTGGCCATCGGCGCCTGGCTGGTGCGGATCCTGCCGGCCCGCGTGGTGGCGCGCACCACTCGAACCGTGGCGCAGCTGGTGGCGCGGACCTTCATCGCCGGGCAGGACATGCAGGAAGCCGGCCCCGCGCTTGCGCAATTGCGGGCAAGCGGCCGCGACGCCACCCTGGACCAGCTGGGCGAGCTGGTGGTGAGCGAGCCCGAGGCCGACGTGTACTGCGAGCGCGTGCTCGGTCTGGTGCGGGCCGCGGGCACCGGCTTCACGGCAGGCGAGCGCAACGCCGCGGGCATCGAGCGGGCGCACGTGTCGGTCAAGGTCTCGGCCCTCTGCTCGGACTACGATCCCGACGACGAGGACGGCACCTGGCAGCGCGTAGGTCCGCGTCTGAGCGCGATTTTTGCCGAGGCCCACCAGCGGCAGGTGTTCATCAACCTGGACGCGGAGCACTACTCGGTGCGCAACCTGACCTTTGCCATGCTGCGGCGGGCCCTGGACGGCAACCCGACGCTGCGGACGTGGACGGGCGCGGGCATCGTAGTGCAGGCCTATCTGCGCGATGCCGCGGAGCATTGCCGCGAGGTGATCGCCTACGCCCGCCAGCGCGGGGTGCGGATGCCGCTGCGGCTGGTCAAGGGTGCCTACTGGGACGCCGAGACCATCGAGGCCGACGCCCACGACCACCCGGCGCCGCAGTTCCTGGACAAGAACGAGACCGACGTGATGTACCAGGCGCTGTCGCTCCACATCCTGGCGAACGGCGACGTGGTGCAACTCTGCGTGGGCAGTCACAATTTGCGCGACCACTGCTTTGCCGAGGCCGCGCGCCAAGTCCTGTATCCCCAGGCGCCGCCGGTGGAGCACCAGGCGCTGCACATGACCTACGAGGCGCTGAGCACGGCGATGGCCCAGTTCGGCTGGGCGGTGCGCAACTACGTGCCGGTGGGCAGCCTGCTGGTGGGCATGGCCTACCTGGTGCGGCGCATCCTGGAGAACAGCTCGCAAGTCGGCGTTTTGACGGCGGCCCGCCACGGCGTGGACCTGGACGTGCTCATGCAGCCGCCGCTTGGGCTGGTGCGCGCCCGCCATGCCCTGGGCGAGCTGCCGCGCGACCCGCAGCTGAGTGCGGTCCCGCTGGGCCAGACGCCCGAGTTCTACAACACCGCGCCGCTGCGGCTGTATCACCCCGAGCACCGCGCCGCGGTCGAGGGCGCCCTGCAGAGCTTCGCGCCCCAGCAGCTGGTTCCGTCAGCGGATCGGACCGGCGCCACCCTGACGGTGCGCTCGCCGTCGAACCAGAACTTCGCGGTCGGCGAGATCGCCAGTCACACCCCGGAGGATGTGGCGCAAGCCGTGCTCCGCGCTAGTCAAATCGCCGCCGAGTGGGCGCGCGAGCCGGCCGGGGTGCGCGCGGCGAGCCTGCTGCGGGCGGCCGAGCAGATGCGCTGCGAGCGGCCGGAGCTGGCGGCGCTCATCATGCACGAGTCGGGCAAGTCGCGCGCCGAGGCCCTGGGCGATGTGGACGAGGCCATCGACTTCCTGCAGTTCTATGCCCGCGAAGCCCTGCGCTTGGCTAGCGAATTCCCCCAGGCGACCGCGCGCGGGGTGCTGGCGGTGGTGGCGCCGTGGAACTTCCCGCTGGCGATTCCGTGCGGCATGGCGAGCGCGGCGCTGGTGGCCGGCAACGCGGTGCTCCTGAAGTCGGCCGAGCAGACGCCGCTGGTGGTCGAGCGCCTAATGCAGCTGCTGCACGGGGCGGGCGTGCCGCATGCTGCGCTGCAACATATCGTGGGCGATGGCCCCAGCGTCGGTGCGCCCCTGGTCGAGAATCCCGATGTGGATGGCGTGGTTTTCACGGGCTCCAAGGCCGTGGGCACTATGTTGCACCGCACCATGGCGACGCGCGAGCGGGGCGCCCACACCGCCCTGGCCATCACCGAGATGGGCGGCAAGAACGCCATCGTGGTCACCGGCAATGCCGACCTGGACGAGGCGGTCAGCGGCGCCCTCCGCTCGGCTTTTGGCCATGCCGGCCAGAAGTGCTCGGCGGCGTCGCGCATCCTGGTCGACCAGCGCATCTTCGAGCCCTTCTGCGCGCGCTTTGCCAAGGCGGCGGCGGACTGGCGAGTGGGCCTGGCGCACCTGCCCGGCACCCGCATCA
>JACRCU010000458.1 GCA_016218865.1 Deltaproteobacteria bacterium
GGACTTCGAATCCGCAGGTCGCAGGTTCGAATCCTGCCGGGCGCGCCCAGTTGCCCAGGCGCCGCAACCCTGGCCAAGACGCCGCAGTACTGGCCAAGACCGCCGCAGCACTCCCTGGTGCGCTGCAGCTAGACAGGACCGCGTGTCTCGTCTACACTGCCGCGCCAGCAACCGCGCGTTGCTAGGTTACGCGCACTGCAGCGACCGTCGCCCCTTTAGCTCAGTCGGTAGAGCAGCGGACTCTTAATCCGTAGGTCGAGTGTTCGAATCACTCAGGGGGCACCCACCGCGCCGGACCGTTTCGTTCTGCACCGATTGCTCCGCACTTCGCGGCGCAGATCGCGGCAGCCGGACGCCCGGCGCGCGGCATTTTTGGCCCCCGGGCATGTTTTCACCCGGCGCGCTGTTGTGGTCTTTCCGGCGGCCCGGCCGCGCCGCCCCACCACGCACAATCAGCAAACCGAAAGGCAGCAAATCGAAAGGCAGCAAACCGAACTGTACGAAGTCCTTCGAGTTCATTGCGAGAGTGGCGGAACTGGTAGACGCACCAGATTTAGGTTCTGGCGCCACTGGCGTGGGGGTTCGAGTCCCCCCTCTCGCACCACCTTGGGCCTGGCGCACGGCACCGACCGCCGCGACCGGCCCTGGCGCCCGAGCCGCCGCAGCGGCGTGACCGGGCTCACAGCAGGCGCGAACAACTGCACAACGAGGATATCATGGAGTATTTGGCTGGTTCCGTGGAAGTCGAGACCCTGGGTCAGATCCGCCGTCGGCTGCGCTATGCCGTGCCGGCCGCGCATGTGGGCGCCGCTTTTGGCGCGGTGATCACCCGCATCAACGCCAAGACCCGCCTGCCCGGCTTCCGCCCCGGCAAGGCCCCCGCGGCGATGATCGAGCGCATGTACGGCAGCGACATCCGCCGCCAGGTGCTCGACAAGGTGCTGAAGGACACGGTTTTCAAGGCGCTGGAGCAGGCCGCGGTGCGCGCCGTGAGCAGCCCCGAGGTCGAGGAGCTGTCTGAGCTGAAGCGCGACGCCGACTTGCAGGTCACCGTGCAGATCGAGGTGATGCCCGAGCTGGAGCTGACCGGCTTCCAGGGCGTGGCGCTGAATGCCGACAGCGTGCAGCTCGACGGCGAGGATGTCGCCGAGACCCTGGCCGAAAAGGCCAAGGAGCGCGCCGAGATGGCCTCGATCGACGGCCCGGCGGCCACCGGCCACGAAGTCGAGATCGACTTCCAGGCCCAGCAGGTGGGCAGCGACGACGCGCCGACCGTGGGCAAGAAGCGCGTGGTGGCGCTGGGTTCCGGCCACCTGCCCGAAGAAATCGAGGCGGCGATCGTGGGCGCCAAGGCCGGCGACCACATCGAGAAGACCGTCACCGCTGGCGAGACCAGCCGCCACTTCACCCCCGGCGCCGAGGTGCAGCTGACGATCACCGTGCACGACATCAAGCACAGCGTCACGCCGGCCGTGGACGACGAACTGGCCAAGGACCTGGGCTTCGACAGCCTGGAGGCATGGAAGACCAGCGTTGCCAAGCAGTTGCAGATCGAAGCGAGCGAGCGCAGCCGCGATCTGCAGCGCCGCGCCGCCGTAGAGCACCTGCTCAGCGTCAACAGCATCGAAGTGCCGCGCGCGGTCGGCGAGCGCTACGTCGACCACCAGCTTTACTCGGCCTTTGGCAACCTGCCCGAAGAAACCCGCCGGATGCTGGGTGGTTACCTGCAGAGCCTGCGCGGCAAGCTGTCTAAGGATGCCGAAACGGCGCTGCGCCGTAGCCTGGCGGTGGAAGCGATCGCCAAGGCCCAGGGCATCGAGATCGACGATGCGGCGGTCGAGGCTGAGATCGAGCGTCTGAAGGCCCAGAGCCCCGAGCGCGCCGAAGCGCTCGCTCGCCAGTACGCCAGCGAGGAAGAAAAGGGTAGCCTGAAGGTACGCTTGCAGCACGATCAGGCCATGGACTACTTGGTCGGCCAGGCCACGTGGACCATCGCCGCGCCCAAGTCGCTGCGGACCGTGCGCGCCGAGGAAGCGGCCAAGCAGTCGCGCGCCGAGACCGACGACCACGAGGGCCACGATCACGACCACGACCACGATCACGACCACGATCACGAGCATGGCCACGATCACGACCACGACCACGACCACGACCACGGCTAGACCGCTTGGCGGCGGCCCGGAAGATCTGGCGGCGCTCGCGACCTATGCTTTCCGATCCGGCGCCCTCTTTGCGCCCTATAGCTTGGCTGGGAGGCCGCATGCCCGCTTTTGACTCGGACCCCTTGCGCGCGCTGAACAACATCATCGTCACCGAGATGACCCCGCGCGGCGAACGCCACTCGGACATCTACTCGCGGCTGCTGATGGATCGCATCGTGTTCCTGGGCACGCCGATCAACGACGCCGTCGCCAACTTGATCATTGCGCAGCTGCTGTTCTTGGACAGCGAGGACCCGCAAAAGGAAGTCTCGCTGTACATCAACAGCCCGGGCGGCTACGTGGGCGCCGGCATGGCGATCTACGACACCATGCAGTACCTGCAGTGCCCGATCTCGACGATCTGCCTGGGTCAGGCGGCGTCGATGGCGGCGGTGCTGCTGGCGGCGGGCAGCAAGGGCCGGCGGGTGATCCTGCCGCACGCGCGGGTGATGCTGCACCAGCCGCTGGGCGGGTTCTCGGGCCAAGCCTCGGACATCGACATCGCCGCCAAAGAGATGCTGCTCACCAAGAAGACGCTGAACAACATCGTCGCCTACCACACCGGTCAGCCGCTGGAGAAGATCGCCCGCGACACCGACCGCGACTTCTACCTGGGCGCCGAGGATGCCAAGGACTACGGCATCGTGGACCAAGTGCTGGTACGTAAACCAAAATCCTAGGTTGACCCTGGGTGCGGCCGGCGGCTTTTTGACGGGCCGCGACGGCGACAGGTATGCTGGGGACCGATCGGCCCGGCGCCGG
This sequence comes from Deltaproteobacteria bacterium, assembly GCA_016218865.1. Taxonomy (GTDB): domain Bacteria; phylum Myxococcota_A; class UBA9042; order UBA9042; family UBA9042; genus SXRM01. Next base: position 2,964 of record JACRCU010000458.1, read on the forward strand.
ACCCGTGGGCTGCGCACCAGCCAAACACTTGGGGTCGACCGATCTTTTGGAGAAGTGGAATGAGCGACCGTCGCCGCGAGACCAGCAACCTGTCGTGTTCGTTCTGCGGCAAGTCGCAAAAAGAAGTCAAGAAGCTGATCGCCGGCCCCACGGTGTACATCTGCGACGAGTGCATTGCCCTGTGCAACGACATCATCGCCGAGGAAGTGGACCGCGACGACAAGGGCCCGGCGCTGACGGCGATTCCCAAGCCCAGGGAACTCCGCAAGATTCTTGATGACTACGTGATCGGCCAGGACCGCGCCAAGAAGGTGCTGTCGGTGGCGGTCTACAACCACTACAAGCGCATCGACAGCAAGGTCAGCAAGCACCAGGACGTGGACCTGCAGAAGTCCAACGTGCTGCTGCTGGGTCCCACCGGCTCGGGCAAGACGCTGCTGGCGCAGACCTTGGCGAAAATCCTCAAGGTTCCCTTTACGATCGTCGATGCCACCACGCTTACCGAAGCGGGCTACGTGGGCGAAGACGTAGAGAACATCATCGTGCGCCTGCTGGAAGCGGCCGATCACGACATCGACGCGGCCACCCGCGGCATCGTCTACATCGACGAAGTCGACAAGATCTCGCGCAAAAGCGAGAACATGTCGATCACCCGCGACGTGTCGGGCGAGGGCGTGCAACAGGCCCTGCTGAAGATCCTGGAAGGCACCGTGGCCAATGTGCCGCCCAAGGGCGGTCGCAAGCACCCGCAGCAGGAATTCATCGCGGTCGACACCACCAACATCCTGTTCATCTGCGGCGGCGCGTTCGCGGGGCTGGAAAAGGTGATCGAGCGGCGCCTGGGTCAGAAGAACATCGGTTTCGGCAAGGAAAGCACGCAGGTCAACAAAGACGTGTCGCACCTGCTGGAACAGGCCCAGCCCGAGGATCTGATCAAGTTCGGCCTGATTCCCGAGTTCATCGGCCGCTTGCCGGTGGTGGTCAGCCTGTCCGAGCTGGACGAAGCGACGCTGGTGTCGGTCCTGACCGAGCCGAAAAACGCGCTGATCAAGCAGTTCCGCCGGCTGTTCGAGATGGACGGCATCGAGCTCAAGTTCACCGACGACGCCGTCCGCGCCGTGGCCCGCAAGGCCATCGAGCGCAAGGTGGGGGCCCGCGGCCTGCGCGCCATCCTGGAAGAGTCGCTGCTGGACATCATGTACGATGTGCCCGGCGACGCCTCGGTGCGCGAGATCCTCATCGACGAGGACACGATCCTGCACGGGCGCCGGCCGCTGCTGGGCCTGGCCGAATCGGCAGCCTAGGCCACGGTCTGCTTGACGCCAGCGCGGGTGCCTCCTTACCTGTACTGGCTGCCGCGCAGCATCCGGTTGCGCCAAGCTCGGCCGCTCCGCCGACCATCCCCTCCACTGCAATGAACGCAAACGCTTTTGCGCTGCGCTCCAGGTATCTCGCATGACCGAACCGCTCCAGCTTGGCCCCTTGCCGGTCCTCCCCTTGCGCGACGTGGTGGTATTTCCCCACATGGTGGTGCCGCTGTTTGTCGGTCGCGAGCGGTCGGTAGCGGCCCTTGAGGCGGCCTTTGTGCGCCCCGAGCGCGACATCCTCATCGTCACCCAGCGCAACCCGCGCACCAACGACCCCTTGGCCGGCGACCTGTTCGACATCGCCTGCATCGGCGTGGTCAAGAACATCATGCGGCTGCCCGACGGCACCGTGAAAGTGCTGGTCGAGGGCCGGCAGCGCGCCAAGCTGGGCGAATTTGTGGGTGAACAGAACTACTTGACCGTGCACGTAGAGCCGCTGATCCAGGCCGACGAGCCGGCGGTCGACGACGCTGCGGCCCAGGAGCTGCGCCAGGCGGTGCGGGCGGCCTTCGAGGTCTACGTCAAGGCCAACCGCCGGATTCCGCCCGAGATCCTGATGAGCGTGGTGGCCATCGACGACGCCAGCCAGTTGGCCGACACGATCGCCGCGCACGTGACCCTGAAGATCGCCGATCGTCAAGAATTGCTCGCGCTGGCCCCGCCTTACGCGCGTCTGCGCCGGCTGACCGAGCTGCTGGGCGTGGAGGCTCAGACCCTGGGGAGCGAGGCGCAGCGCCGTCCCCAGGCCGCCCGGCCGCAGCAGGGTCAAGCGCAGGCCCAGGGCGAAGGTGGCGAGCCGCAAGACGAATTCAAGCAGGAGCTGGAGGAGCTGGCCAAGCAAATCCAGGAGAAGAAGCTGCCCGACGAGGCGCGGCAGAAGCTGGAGCGCGAATTCAAAAAGCTGAAGATGATGAACCCCATGTCGGCCGAGGCGGGCGTGGTGCGGACGTACATCGACCTGGTGGTGGCGCTGCCGTGGGGTACCTACAGCGACGACAAGCTGGACGTGCTGCGCGCCAAGGAAATCCTGGACGCCGACCACTACGGCCTGGACAAGCCCAAAGAGCGCATCCTGGAGTACCTGGCGGTGCAGCAGCTGCGCGGCGAGGTCGGTCGCGGGCCGGTGCTGTGCCTGGTCGGACCGCCCGGGGTGGGCAAGACCAGCCTGGCTAAAAGCGTGGCGCGGGCGCTGGACCGCAAATTCGTGCGCATTTCGCTGGGCGGCGTGCGCGACGAGGCCGAGATCCGCGGCCACCGGCGGACTTACGTGGGGGCGCTGCCCGGCAAGATCATCGCGGCTCTGAAGCGCGCCGGGACCAACAACCCGGTGCTGCTCCTGGACGAGATCGACAAGATGAGCATGGACTTTCGCGGTGATCCGGCGTCGGCGCTGCTGGAAGTGCTGGACCCCGAGCAGAACGAGGCCTTTGTCGATCACTACGTCGACCTGGACTATGACCTGAGCAAGGTGCTGTTCATCACCACGGCCAACAACCTGCAAGCGATCCCGTGGGCGCTGTCGGACCGCCTGGAGATCCTGGAGCTGGGCGGGTACACCGAGCCCGATAAGCTGCAGATCGCCAAGCAGTATCTGGTGCCGCGCCAGCTGAAGGAAACCGGACTGGCCAAGGCCGCCGAGGTCAAATTCGGCGACGACGCCATCGAGACCCTGATCCGCTGCTACACCCGCGAGGCTGGCGTGCGGACGCTGGAGCGGCAGGTCGGCGCCGTGTGCCGCAAGCTGGGCACCAAGCACCTGAGCGAAAAGCCCGCCAAGCGCAAGAAGAAGTACCTGGTCACCGGGCCGCAGGTGGTCGAACTGCTGGGGCCGGAGAAATTCCGCAGGCAAGACGCCGAGTCGCATGACCGCGTGGGCGTGACCAATGGCCTCGCTGTCACGGCGGTGGGCGGCGATCTGCTGCTGGTGGAAGTGGCGCTGGTGCCCGGCAAGGGCCACCTGATCGTGACCGGTAAACTGGGCGAAGTCATGAAGGAATCGGTGGACGCCGCCATGAGCTACGTCCGCTCGCGGGCGCACATGCTGGGCCTGTCCAAGGACTTCTACCAGCGCATCGACCTGCACGTGCACTTCCCCGAGGGAGCGATTCCCAAGGACGGCCCCAGCGCTGGCGTGGCGATCGTCACGTCGATCTGCTCGGCGCTGACCCAGATTCCGGTGCGCTGCGATGTGGCGATGACCGGCGAGATCACCTTGCGCGGTCGGGTGTTGCCGATCGGCGGCCTGAAGGAAAAGGTCATCGCCGCCCACCGTGCCGGCGTCAAGCGGGTCGTCATCCCCAAGGAGAACGAGCGCGACCTGCTCGAAATCCCCAAGGAAGTGCTGGCGGATCTGGAGATCGTGCCGGTGGAGCACGGCGATCAGGTGCTGCAAGCGGCGCTGCGCCTGGACAACCCGGCGAGCTTCTTGGCCAATCCCACCGCGATGTCCCGCGATGATTTGGGCATCCACGAGCCGGTGGCGGCGGCGACGCACTAGCGAAGTCAGGAAGATCGGTCAGGTTCAGCGGCCGGGACCGGAGCCGGGGCCGGAGCCCGAACCGGAGCCGGCACCCGAACCGGAGCCGGAGCCGGAGCCTGTCTTTCCATCACATCTTTCGTTTGAGCAATTCCGCGAGCTGGACCCCAGCAAGCCGGTCATCGAGGCGGTCCCAGCCCAGCCACATCGCCTCCAGACCGGGGTGGGCGCCAGGACGTGGCATCCAGTCGCCAAGGCGCCCGAGCGCGCGGCA
>JACRCU010000465.1 GCA_016218865.1 Deltaproteobacteria bacterium
GACAATGCGCTGCGGGGCAGGGCGACGCCTGCGACGACGGCAACCCGTGCACCGCCGATGCGTGCGAGAATGCCAGCACTTGTGTGCACTTGCCGGGCGATGCCAGCTGCAGCGACGGCGACGCGTGCACCGGGGCCGACCACTGCCAGGCCGGCCTCTGCGCGGGCAGCCCCCTGGCGTGCGACGACGGCAACCCGTGCACCGCCGGCCAGTGCGCGCCCGCCAGCGGTCTGTGCAGCCAGACTCCGGTCCTTGGCGTGGCCTGCAGCGACGGCGATCCCTGCACCGTGGGCGACTTGTGCAGCGGCGGCGCGTGCTTGCCGGGTCTGCCGCTCGACTGCGACGACGGCCAAAAGTGCACCGCCGACTCGTGCAGCACCAAGGGCTGTGGGCACGCGGCCTTGCCGAACGGTGCGCCCTGCGACGACGGCGACGTCTGCACCGCTGGCGATGCGTGCCTGGACATGGTCTGCGCTGGCGCCGGCAGTCTGGGCTGCAGCGATGGCAACCCGTGCACAGTTGACTGGTGCGAAGACGCCGTGGGCTGCCAGCACGTGGCCCAGAACCTGGCGTGCGACGACGGCAATTGCTGCACCCTGGGCGATCACTGTGTCAGCGGCGTCTGCAGCGCGGTGAGCAACGTGGCCTGCGACGACGGGTTGGCCTGCACCGTGGACGCCTGCCTGCCGGCCGGCGGTTGCAGCTTTGTCCCAAGCGGCGCGCCGGGTTGCGGCGTATGCAGTGGCGACGACTTCGAGGGCGCGATCAGCCAGTGGTCGGCCTGGTCAGACGACGCGACCTATGTGCAATGGCTGCCCAGCCAGGTGCACCCGCGGTCCGGCAAGGCCCACGTGCGCGCGGCGTGGATGGGACCGGCCGGCAAGGGCGAGCCCGTGGCCCGCATGGCCCATCTGCAACTCCGCAAGATCCTGCTAGGTCCCGGCCCAGCGTGGCTGACCTTCGACCTTTCGAGTCCGGTGCTCACCCAGGGTTGCACGGTCGACACCCTGCACCTCCTCGTCAACGGCGTAGAGTTGTGGAAGAACTGCAACGGCAAGCCCGGCGAGGGCGGCAACCCCTTGGGCAGCTGCACCAACTACCAGCACGTGGTCGTGCCCCTGACCGGCTGGGCCGGCGCGCCCATCGACATCGACCTGCGCCTCGACGCGGGGGCCAGTGCCGGTTCGGGGGGGACGATCGACATCGATAATCTACAGGTTCTGGGTAGTTGCGAGGCGGCCTGCCTGGGCCTGGACCTGGAGCAACACGACCCAGGTCTGCTGCCGACCGACAAAGCGCCGCCGTTCCTGCTGCCGGCCTGGCCGCTGGAGAATACCGCTCCGGGCTACCTGGGCTGGAAACGCGCAACTGCGGGCGGACATACCGGTGTCGCCGCGCTGCAGGCGCAGTGGTCCGGACCGCCACCCGGCGCCGCGGCCGCTACCACGTCGCTGACTTGGCCGGCGGTATCGCCCACGCCGGGCGCACACTTGTCGTTCTGGGTGCGCGCGGTCGGCCTGGGCGATGCCACTTGCGGCGGCGACGATCTCGAGGTGCTGGTCGGCGGCAAGCTGGTGTTCAGCCGCTGCGACGACCTGCCCGCCTGGACGCAGGTCAAGATCGAGCTTGCGCCATGGCTGGGCCAGAGCGTGGCGGTTGAACTGCGCGTTCGCTCGGGTGCGAATGCCGGTGCCGCAGGCCAAGTGCAGATCGACGATCTGGCCATTGCCGGTGACTGCACCTACCGTTGTCTTTTTGAAGACTTCGCTGATGGCAAGGGCGAGTGGCAGACCAGCCAATCCAAGGGCGCCCCGGGCTGGCTGGCGAGCAGCGACGCCGAATCGCCGCCGCTGGGCATGGCCGTCGACTTGACCGTCACGGCCGCGAACGGCGCCAAGGCCACCCTCAGCCAGCCGGCCCTGTCGGCGTTCGTCGTCCCGGCCCGCGGCGGTCTGTGGCGCGCCCGGGTCAAGCTGGACACGCCAGCCGCTGCGTGCCCGACGCCGCTGCTGCTGGCTCGCGGTCAGGTCGTTGGCAAGAAGGCCAAGAACAGCCCGGGCACCGGTCCCGGCTACGACATGGGCAGCTTGTGCCAACCGCTGGCAGATTGGACGGAATTCAGTGGCGACTTGCCGATGGGCCTGCCCGGTCGCGACGCCTGGATCCAATTCATTGCCCAAAAACCCGACGGGTCCGAGCTGAAGGCTCGCCTGGATGACGTCGAAATATTATGCAAATAAGCCTACTTGCAAAAATATTTTAAATCCTAGTTTGCCCATAGGGAATGCAAGTGCTAGCCTGTGTGCAGGCACCGCGGGGCGCGCGGGTGGCGAGGCGAGCATGAAGCACGAGTGGTGGATGGCGTTGATCGGCGGCGGCGTGTTGGGCGCGGCGTCGGGCCTGCTGCTCTGGGCCAATGGCCGGATTGCCGGCGTGTCGGGCATTGCCGGCAGCACCCTGCGGCCCCGCACGGGCGACGTGGCGTGGCGTCTGGCGTTCCTGGTCGGCTTGGCTTTGGCCGGCCTGGCCGCCGTTGGGCTGGGCAAGCACAGCTTCGACGTGTCGGCGCTGCCCGGCACCGGCCTGCTGGTGGTCGCGGGCGTGGCCGTGGGCCTGGGCACCCGGTACGCCAATGGCTGCACGAGCGGCCACGGCATCTGCGGGCTGTCGCGCGGTTCGCTGCGATCGATCGTGGCCACGGGCACCTTCATGGCGGCGGCGGCGGCGACGGTGTTCGCGGTGCGGCATCTGGCCTAGTCGAACTTGGCAAGTATTGCGGGCTTTCGGTCCAAGCTGGAGTTCCCCATGAACAAGATTCTGCCGATCCTCACTGCTCTGGCCTCTGGTCTCCTGTTTGGCGCAGGCTTGGTGCTCGCCGACATGACCAACCCAGGCCGTGTGCTGAATTTCCTAGACGTGGCAGGGAGTTTCGACCCCACCTTGGGCTTCGTCATGGCCGGCGCCATTGCCGTGTATGCCCCGCTGTACTGGCTGGGTGTCCGGCGCACCAAGCCGCTGGCGGTGGCCAAATTCGACTTGCCCACGCTGCGCCGGGTGCAGCCGCGGTTGGTGCTGGGCTCGGCGCTGTTCGGCCTGGGTTGGGGCCTGTCTGGCGTGTGCCCGGGCCCGGCGCTGGTGGTCGCTGGTGCGGGCGCGGCTCCGCTGCTGCTGTTCAGCGCGGCGATGATGGTCGGAATGGTGGCGTACGAGGTCCTGGAGTGGCTGACCGCGCGCTCGCGGCACGAAACCCAGGACCAGGACTCCCGTGTTCCGTCTGCGTTTGCCGTCACGCCTGCCGAGCGATAGCCCGCGATCGCGTCGCCAGGCGCCGACCGGCAGCAGCTCTACCGCCCTGCCGAACCTTCCCTTGTCCCAATGGCTGTGGGCTACTCGCCAGCCTTGGTGGGCAGGCCCGCTTCGACCCAGGCGCCCATGCCGCCGTAGACGCTTTTGACGTTGCGGTAGCCCTGGGCCTTTAGCAACAGCATGCCGTAGACCGAGCGCTTGCCTTTGGCGCAGAAGGTGATGAGCGGGGCGTCCAGGTCCTCGGGCAGGTCGAGCGCCGGCCCTTGGGTCAGGTCGCCCAGCGGCACGTTGAGCGCGCCTGGCACAGCTTGTTGTTTGACTTCGTTGGGGTTGCGCACGTCGACCAGCACCGCGCCTTGACCCATCCGCTCTAGGGCTTCGGCGGCGCCGATGACGTCGGGCCCGTTTTCAGCGAACTTGGCAGCGGCGGCCAGCTGCTCGGCAAAGGGACCGGCGGCGGGGGCGGCGGGCTCGGCGGGGCCGAACAGCTCGGGTAGGTGCTTGCGGAACGAGCTCATGTACTTGAAGGCGTTGTCTGGGAACATCACCACGCAGATGTTGCCCGGCTCGTCCGGCACGGCCTTGAGCACCGCGGCCAGGGCCATGCCGCTGGTGGGGCCGGCGGCGATGCTCTCTTCCAAAATCAAGCGCTTGCACATGCCGTAGGCCTCGGCGTCGGTGATTTCGAACACGCCGTTGTATTGCTCGGGGTGGAAGAAGCTGGTCAGCGCCAGCGCCTTGCGGCTGCGCACGCCCGGGATGTCGTGGCCGTCGGTCGGGTGGGCGCCAAAGATGCCGATGTTCGGGTCCTTCTCTTTCAAGAAGCGCCCGGTGCCGGTGATGGTGCCGCAAGTGCCCAAACCCGCGACGAAGTGGGTGATTTTGCCTTCGGTCTGGCGCCAGATCTCGGGGCCGGTGGTCAGGTAGTGCGCCTCGGGGTTGGCGGGGTTGGCGTACTGGTTCAGCGACATCCAGCCGGGTTGCCTGCCCATCTCGGCGGCCTTGGCCATCGCGCCTTCGGGTTGGCCGGGCATCGGGCACAAGTCGTCCTGCAGCTCGATCAGGTTGGTGCCGAACAGGCGCAGCGCCGAGCGTTTTTCCAGCGGAATCGCCTTGCTCAGCGTGGCGGTGAAGTGGTAGCCGCGGGCGTTGCTGATCATCGCCAGGCCCATGCCGGTGTTGCCCGAGGTCGGCTCGACCAGATTCTGCAGCTGGTGCCCGCGCTTCTCGGCGTCCTTGATCAGGTTGGCGGCGACGCGGTCCTTGACGGCGCCGAACGGGTTGTACCACTCGAGCTTGGCGTAGACCTTGGTGTGCTTGAACGGAATACAGCGATTCAACCGCACGATGGGCGTCGGGTTGTCGACATTCGACAGCATATCCAGGGTGTTGTCGTATACGCGCAGGTTGAAATCGGTCACGGACAGGCTCCTCCAGTGGCAGCCGACTAGATATCCCCATCGGCATAGTATAGAAGTCTAGCGACCGCACCGGTGCTTGGCAACCGGCGTCCGCGTAAAGTCTTGCCCGGTTGGAGATTTTGGACCTGCGCGGCTACACTGCCCGCGCTGGGCGGACCTGCCCCAGCCTGGGTTGCCCATGCACGGCGCCAACGGCCACGACAGCCATCGGTCTATCCTGATTCCGTACGCTGGGGGGGCCGACGGGACCCCGCTGCCCGGCCTGCTGCAGCACGGTTGGAACCACGATCTGGGCGCCACCCGATCCGACGTGCTGATTCCGGCGCCGCAACCGTTTTACGTGTGGAATCGCCGCAACTTGCAGCACTGCCAGCGCGCCGGTCTGGACCACGCCGTGCCGCTGGGCGCGCCGTTCCTGTACCTGCCGCCACCCGAGCCGCGCCCGCCGGCCCCCGAGCGGAGCCTGTTCGCGGTGCCGCTGCACAGCTGGGAGCGCGAGAAAGTTCGCCTGGATCTCGACGCTTATGCCGCGGCGCTGGCCGAGGTGGCCGGGCACTTCCGCAGCGTGACGGTCAGCCTCTACTGGTACGACTACCAGGACCCGGCCAATCGCAAGGTGTTCGAGCAGCGCGGCATGCAGGTGGTGACCGCGGGCGCCCGCGACGGCAACCCGCGCTTCTTGCTGGACCAGCGCGAGCAGCTGCTGGCCCATAGCCACGTGACGTCGAACCGCGTGCAGACCGGGCTGTTCTACGCGATGTACCTGGGCCTCAAGGGCTTTCTGCACGGACCGCCGGTCGGAGTGGAAGAGCGCATCGACCGCGCCGGTGAGCTGTGGGCGGCCTGGCAGGCGCAGACCTTCCCCGAGCTGGCTTGGGACGGGGCGGCCGACCGCGACTTGCGCTGGCTGGGCGCGCGCGAGCTGGGCGAGGAATTCCGCAGGA
>JACRCU010000471.1 GCA_016218865.1 Deltaproteobacteria bacterium
TCGGCCCTGCCAACGAGGAAGCCATGGCGACGCGCAAGAAGACCCCTGCAACCGAAACTCCGAGCCTGCTGCCCGACACCGCGGTGTCCGACACCCTTGCGCCGGCGAGTGCCGCCCCGGCCGCCAGCGCCGCGCCCGAGCCGCAAAATCTGTTCCGCCGGCTGCACCTCAAGCGCGATCGCATCGCCATCTGCGGCGGACTGCGCACCCCGTTCTCGCGGTCGTGGTCCGACCTGAACGACGTCGACCCGGTCGAGCTGTCGACCCAGGTGGCGCGCGAGCTGCTGTTCCGCCTGGAACTGCCCAAGCAGGCCGTGGATCAGGTGATCTGGGGCACGGTGATCTCGGTGGTGCGCAGCCCGAACGTGGCCCGCGAAGTGGCCATGAACTTGGGCATGTACCACGCCCACGGCTTCTCGGTGTCGCGCGCCTGCGCCTCGGGCTTCCAGTCGGTGGCCTCGGGCTGCGAGTCGATCTGGGCCGGCACGTCCGACGTGGTCCTGTGCGGCGGCGTCGACGTCACCAGCCACGCGCCCGTCACCTACAAGAAGTCGGTGGTCGACAAGCTGCAGGACCTGCAAAAAGCCAAGGGCATGGACCTGCTGAAGAAGGCCAGTGGCCTCAATCCCCTGGACTTCCTGCCGTCGCCGCCGGCCCTGACCGAGCGGTACACCGGCCTGACCATGGGCCAACACGCCGAAGAGATGGCGCAAAACTTCGCAATCTCGCGCCAGGATCAAGAGGCGCTGGCCATCACTTCGCACAAGAACGCCTACGCGGCGGTGCAGGCCGGCCTCATCGCCCCCGAGCTCATCACCGTGCAGACGCCCAAGGGGCCGGTGAACGCCGACAACCTGATCCGCTCGGACATGGATCCGCAGAAGCTGGCCAAGCTGAAGCCCGTGTTCGACAAGCGCAACGGCACCATCACCGCCGCCACCAGCTCGGCCCTGACCGACGGCGCCGCCTGCGTGTTGCTCGCCCGCGAGTCGCGCGCCAAGGAATTGGGCCTGCCGATCGTGGGTTACGTGCGCAGCTACGCGTTTGCCGGCCAGGATCCGCGCGAGAACATGCTTTTGGGCAACGTCTATTCCACGCCGATCGCGCTCGATCGCGCCGGGTTGCAGCTGGGGGCCGTCGACTTCATCGAGATCCACGAAGCGTTCGCCGCGCAGGTGCTCAGCAACCTGAAGATGTTCAAGGACGACGAGTTCTTCAAGACCAAGCTCGGCCGCGACAAGGCCCTGGGCGAGATCGACCTGGCCAAGCTCAACGTGCGCGGCGGCTCGCTGGCCTACGGACACCCGTTCGCCGCCACCGGCATCCGCATTTTGAACACCATGATCAACACCTTGCGCCAGAACAACAAGTCCATCGGCCTCGGCACCGCGTGTGCCGCTGGCGGCATGGGCTCGGCGCTGGTGGTCGAGATCGACTGATCGCTCCAAACTCCTAGAAATGTGAGGACATCATGGGTATCACCCTTACTTCCATGCGCCTGCAGGCCCCCGACGCCGACGGCATCGCCATCCTGTGGATCGACTGCCCCGGCAAGAAGGTCAACACGCTGTCGCTGAGCCTGCTGCCGCAGTTCGAGGCCGTGTTCGCCGACCTGCAAAAGAACAGCGCGATCAAGGGCCTGGTCATCGCCTCGGGCAAGGACACCGGTTTCATCGCCGGCGCCGACCTGGACGACCTGGGGCAGGTCAAGACCGCCCAGGACGGCGAGAAGATCAGCAAGCAGGGCCAAGAGGCCATGAACAAGCTGGCGGCGCTGAAGATCCCGACCGTGGCGGCGATCCACGGCGAGGCGCTGGGCGGCGGACTGGAGCTGACGCTGGCCTGCAAGGCGCGCGTGTGCAGCGAGCACAAGAAGACCAAGCTGGCCCTGCCCGAAGTGATGCTGGGGCTGTTGCCCGGCGCCGGCGGCACGGTGCGGCTGCCCAAGCTGATCGGTCTGGCGGCCGCGCTGGACATGATGCTGACCGGCAAGAACATCCGCGCCGCCAAGGCGTTGAAGATGGGGCTGGTCGACAAGGCGGTGCCGCAGGGTCAGCTGATGGACACGGCCATCGGCCTGTGCCGCGACATGGTCCACGGCAAGGTGGAGCCCAAGAAGAAGCCGCCGGTCAAAGAGCAGCTGCAGCACATGCTTTTGGAAGAAAACCCCTTGGGCAAGAAGGTGGTTTTGTCGCAGGCCAAGAAGCAGGTCATGAAGCAGACCAAGGGTATGTACCCGGCGCCGCTGCGGATCCTGGAAGTGGTCGACAAGGGCAGCTTCGAGGCCGAGGCGCGCGGCTTTGGCGACCTGCTGAACACGCCAGAGAGTGCGGGCTTGCGGCACCTGTTCGCCGCCATCACCCACCTGAAGAAGGACGACGGGCCGGGCACCGAGAACGTCAAGGCCCGCCCGTACGCCCGCGTGGGTATGCTGGGTGCCGGCCTGATGGGCGCCGGCATCGCCACCGTGCTGGCCGACAACAACGTGGAAGTGCGCTTGAAGGACCGCGACTTCGCGGCGATCAACCGGGCGCTGGACTACGCGCGCAAGGTGTATGGCAAGGCCAAGAAGCGCAAGGTCTATGGCCAGAGTGGCATGGACGAGCGCATGGCGCGCATCTCGGGCGGCACCGACTGGGCCGGCTTTGGCCGCGCCGACGTGCTGATCGAGGCCGTCTTCGAAGACATGGCGCTCAA
>JACRCU010000042.1 GCA_016218865.1 Deltaproteobacteria bacterium
CGTGGGACAGGTAGGCGCGCGGCACTCCCGGGCAGCGGTCGCGCACCAGGCACTCCGCACACGCGGCCAGGTGTTGGTGCAGCGGACTCGCCGCGCCGCCGGGCGACAGGGCATATAAGTGTGCGAGCCGCGTGGGGTTTTCCAGCAGACACGGCGGCGGTCCGCTGTCCGGCGCCAGGGCCAGGCGCAGCCCAACTTTCCTGCAATTTTCGTCCAGTTGCGCGAGCACAGGCGCCGCGTGCTCGTACGAGAGTAGTTCGACCGGGTCGGCGCTCTGGCTGGGCACGGCTACCTGCAGCAGCTGCAGCGCCGCGGCCAGCCCCAGTTCGTCAAGCCTCAACGGCAGTTGTGCAAGGGTCGCCGCGGTCGAGCGCACCAGCGCGGTCGTCAGTTCCACGGCCAGCCCAGCCGCGAGCACCGCTTGCAAGCCTGCCAGGGCCTTGGCAAAACCACCTGGGTCCTGGGTCAGGCGGTCGCAGTCCTCGCCCCAGCCCGGCAGGTGGACCCGCACGAGCCCGACGCCGGCACGGCCCAAGCTCGCGGCGCGCACCGGATCGAGCAACGTGGCATTGGTCTCGAGCACCACCTTGGCTCCGCGCGCACTCGCGGCGGCCGCCAGCTGCTCCAGGTCGCGGCGCATGGTCGGCTCGCCGCCGGTCAGCACCACCTCGCCCACGCCGCGATCGAGCACCGCGGCAATTCGCTGCAAAACCGCAGATGTGGCGACGAACGCCAGGTCGTCCTGCGGCCGGCGCACCGTGCAGAAGCGGCAGTTCTGGTTGCAGCGGTAGTGGCAGTAGACCCGTTCCGAACGCACCCGCACCCCTCGCTGGACGGCCACCTGCAGAAAAGCTCAAGGCAATTGCTGCAGTCCTCGCAGATCGAGACGCTACGCCCCGCCTGCGGCACCGTCAACCCGCGGCGCCGATTCCCAAGTGAATTGCCGGGCGGTTGTCAGCATCCGGCCGTGCGCGTAAAGTGCAGTGGCCGTCGCGAGTGCCCGCGCTCCCTGTCACCAAGGCCCGCACAATGATGCGTTTCTCGTTCATCTTCGCCGCGTTGTTCGGCATGTGCGCTGTCATCGCCTGTTCGTCGGTGGTCCCGCCCGACCTCGACTTCGCTGCCGCCCGCTGCACCACCGTCATCGACGACGGCGTCGCCGGCATGCCCACTTGGGATATCGGCGCCATCCTGGAGCTGACCCGGCCCGGCGGCGCCAAGGATCCCAACGGCGAATTCTACCTGCGCGCCATGCACTTGGCGGTTGCCGAGCTGAACGACCACCGCGACATCAGCGGCCGGCGCGTGCGGGTGCGCGTGTGCGACACCCACTCGGATTGGGCCACCGGCGGCGGCGCCGTCAGCCGCGACCTGGCCAACTACCTGATTCAGGAGCACAAGGTCGACGCCATTATCACTGATGCGAGCGCCGACACTCAAACCGTGCAGGCGGTCACGGTGCCCGCTGGCGTGCTGCTGATGGCGATCTCCGCGACGAGCGAAGAGCTGACCTTCTTGGACGACAAGGGCCTGGTGTGGCGGGTGGCGCCGAGTGACCTGTACCAGGGCGCGGTGCTGGCCCGCCTGGCTACCGAGACCATCGACCCGGGCGCCAAAGTCGGCGCGGTGGCGGTGCAGAGTCCCTACGGCGACGGCTTGGTCGACGCCATGCGCAAACAGCTGAGCACGCGCTTGTTGGCCAGCACATTCCCGGCGGCGGGCACCGGTATCGACAAGGCTTTTGCGGACTTGGATACCAGCAACCTGGGCTCGCTGGTGTTCGTGGGCACCTCGCCGATGGCGGCGATGGCGGCCAACGCCCGCGCCAAGGTCGCCAAGCTGGCCAACCTGCCGATGTTCCTGGCCGACGGCGCCTGCGACAAGGATCTGGCCACCCACCCGTTCGACGCCGAAGCGACGCTGCTGGGCGCCCGCTGCGTCCTCCCGGGCCAGCCGCCCACCGAGACCTACCAGGTCTTTGCCGAGCGATTCAAGCAGCGCTTTGGCGCCGATCCCGGCGAGCAGGCCTATACCCAGCACGCCTTCGACGCGGTGTACGTGGTGGCCCTTGGCCACGCCTGGGCGACGGGGACCGGCAGCACTGGCGACGTGACCGGCGCCACCCTGGCCGAGGGCCTGCGCCACTTGTCCAGCGGCGAGGCGCACGTGTTCAAACCGAACGACATCACGGCCATGGTGGCGGCGCTGAAGAAGGGCCAGCCGGTCGACGTCGAAGGCGCCTCGGGCCTGCTGAACTTCAACCCCGAGACCGGCGAGGCGCCGTCGGACTACGAGGTGTGGACCCTGGGTAAACATGGCGAATTGACGAGTAATTCCTACTATCACGTCAACGATCTCGGCGGCGGCAAGATCTCCGTACAGCCCATCGCTGGCAAGTAGAGGCGAGCGCAGGCGCAAGGCACACCGGCGCAGATCCGACCCCACCATTTCTGTGACAAGAGGAAATCCTATGACTTGGAAGCAGAACCTACCGCGCACCGTGCTGATCACGGGCGCCTCCGCAGGCATCGGCGAGGCCTGTGCCCGCAAGTTTGCCGCCGCCGGCTGCAAGCTCATCCTGACCGGCCGCCGCCGCGAGCGACTGGAAGCTCTGGCGCAGGAATTGCCCACCAGCTGCTTGGTGCTGTGCTTCGACATCCGCAACGAGGAAGATACCTTGCGCGAGCTGAGCGACCTGCCGGCCGGCTTTGCCGAGGTCGACGTGCTCGTCAACAATGCCGGTCTAGCGCTCGGCCTGGACCGCATCCCGGCCGGCAACCCCTCGCACTGGCAGCAGATGATCGACACGAACATCAGCGGCATGATCTACGCCACCCGCGCGGTGTTGCCCGGCATGGTCCAGCGCGGGCGCGGCCATCTGATCCAGCTGGGCTCGGTGGCGGGCACCTACCCGTACCCCGGCGGCGCGGTCTACGCCGGCACCAAGGCCTTCGTCCACCAGCACGCCCTGGGTATGCGCTCCGACCTCATCGGCACGCCGATCCGGGTGACCAGCATCGAACCCGGCGCCGTCGAAACCGAATTCGCGCTGGTGCGCTTCGAGGGCGACAAGTCGCGCGCCGACGCCGTCTACCACGGCTTCCGGCCCCTCAACGGCGCCGATATTGCCGAGTCGATTTTCTGGGCCGCCACGGCGCCCGCGCACGTCAACATCAACGTGCTGGAAATCATGCCCGTTGCCCAGGCATTTGGCGGGTTTGCCTTCGATCGCCGTTGAACAGCGCACGCCTGCAAGCTACAGTGGGCACCTCGTTTGGCCGCCGTGCCGCAACCGTTGGGGACTTCGACCATGACCAATCCGTCGTCGCGCGCCGTCCGCGCGATTCTCGCTTGCTGCTGCCTCGCGCTCGGCGCTCTGCCCACTGTCGCCCACGCCGCCGACCCAGCGCCGGCCAACTCCTCCGTCGAGGCAGTATAGGCCAAGCAGCGCGATGTGTTGCGCGGCATCAAGATCGTTCCGCGCGCCGCCGACGTGCCCGTCAACCTAGACGACGTCATCCTGGACTGGACCGACGACGGCTTTGTGCGCGCGGTCAAGCTGGCTGGTGACCCCAGCGCACCGGCAGCAGGCAAAGAGTCCACCAACCTTGCGCCGCTGAAAGCCCTGGTCAAGCTGAAGAACCTGGAGCTGACGGGCATCGTCGTCGCCGACCTGAAGCCCTTGGCTGGCCTTGGCAAGCTAGAGGAATTAAAGATACATTCCTGTGACGGCATGAAAATTCTCGCCGAGGTCGGGCGCCTGCGCAGCCTGGACCGCCTAGTGGTGAACAGCGGCAAGCTCGGCGACACCGCGCCCCTCAAAGCCCTGACCAAGGCCACCGAGATCGACCTGCTCGACGCGGACATCGGCGACGTCGCCTTCGTCACCGGCGTGCCCAAGCTGGGCCGGCTGGTGGTGGCGGGCTCGCCCAAGCTGCAGGACGTGGCGCCGATCGGCAAGCTGAAGTGGCTGCGCGTGCTCGACCTCAGCCGCACCGGCGTGATGGACGTGGCGCCGCTGGCCAAGCTGGAAGGGCTGAAGTCGCTGAAATTGCCCAAGGGCGTCGACATCGGGCCGCTCGCCAAGCTGGCCGCCGACGGCTGCGTCATCGAACAGCTCTAGCGGCACCGACCGCCGTCACTTCACCCGCAAAACCACAGTGTGCTCCGCGACTTGACTGGCGTGCTTGACCCGCACCAGCCGGTCTTGGCGGTCCCAGCTCCACTGGCCGGCGGGGTCCGTCGAGGTCACCTCCACGTCGTGAGGCGACGCACCGATCGGCAGCCCGACCGACGCCAGCCCGGGCCACAGCAGCGTGGCGTTCGCGTCGCCCGGCAGCGTACGGTACCGCACGGTCAGGCTGGCCTTTTCGGCGTCGTAGTGGCTGTCCAGCAGCTCGCCGGCAATCCGCCGGGCGTGGGGCCGCAGCAGCACCTGCAGCGCGGCTTTGCGCAGGCTGCCGTCGCCGTTCAGCATCGAAAACCCGCCGTGATCCCAAGACCAATAGCACCACGACGCCCGGTGCTGGTCGAAGCGGTCCAGCATCTGCCCCAGCAGCAGCGTGTCGCCCGCCACCGCCGGCAGGCCGAACTCGCCGAACCACACGGGCATGTCGCCCTGCCCCACCGTCTGGGCCGCGCCGGCCAGGCGGTCGATGGGCTGCTCGAGCAAGATCCCTTTGGTGCTGGGATCATACGGCGCGCCGTCGTGCACCAGCACGTGGTAGTAGTGCGGCGCCCACACCGCCTGGTCGCGCTGCAGCGGCGCCACTTGGATGTTGCCCGACAGGAGCAGCGACGTGATCGGCTCCACGAACACCACCCGCTGCGGATCGGCGGCGCGGATCTGGTCGATGGCGCTGCGGAAAAACGGAAACAGCCCCAGCGGCACGAACTTCTGGGCGTCGGCCGAGCCCTGGTGCGGTTCGTTCAGCAGGTCGAAACCCACGATGCGCACGTCGCCTTTGTAGCGCTGGGCCAGCAAGCCCCACGCCGCCGCCCAGGCCGCCCGCACCGGACCGTCGGCGTACATGCCGTCGAAGCAGGCCTGCATGTGCGGATTCAGGTAGTTGGCGTACCACGGCTCCACGGGCTGGTAGGCGGCGTAATGCGACGGATCGCAGGCCGCTGGCGGCGCGCCGTTGTCGCCAAAGCCAAAGCCGAACAAATCCTGGTGCATGTCCAACACCACCAGCAGCCCGGCCGCGCTCGCCTGGGCAATCATGGTGTCCAGGCGCTGCAGGTAGGCGTCGTCCGGCTTCAGGTCGGCGAGCGTGGCACCCGGCGGCGCCGTCATCACCGCGCCCCAAAAGGTCAGCAGGCGCACGCTGTCGAAGCCGAGATCAGCAATGGTCTTGAACGCTTGGGCACTGGCCTCGCCCACGTGCAGCGGATCGTACTTGGCTGCCGACGACACGTTGACGCCGTGCAGCAGCAGCGCCCGCCCCTGCTCGTCGCGCAGAAAGTGGCCGTCGACACGGATCTTTTGCGCCTTGGGGCCGCGGGTGTCGCCCTTGGCGTCCGGCGACGCGGCCGTGGCCACCGGGTCGCTGCACGCCGCCAGCACGACGAACGCCAGAAGGCCTGCCAGCTTGCGCAATTGCATCGGCTACTCCCGCGGCGCCGGCACCGGCGGCACGTCCGGGCAAGTCCATGTATTTTGGCACTTGTCCAGGGTCCAGACCTTGCCGCCGCTGGCCAGGAACTTGACCATGCCCTCCAGCACCAGCGCACCGTGGTCGAAGATGTCGCCCGTCTTCGCGCGCTGACAAAGCGGCTCGGATTGCGCCTTGTCGCCCAAGTCCTTGCAGATCTGGCGGATGCGGTCGGTCTGCTCGCCCGGGAAGTCCAGGTCGTGCTTGCCCGTGGGCCGCACGTACGGGAACAGCGAGCCCGAGATGCCGCCGCGTTTGTCGTCGCCGATCAGGTACTTGTTGGTCGGCACGGCCAGCCGCGGCGCCCAGTAGCCGTCGTAGCCCAGCGGATACACGGTAGTGGCCGGGTCCGCCAGCGCCGCCGAGCCCGACAGGTCCTCGGGGTCGAACAGCACCCCGTCGCCCGCCGGGGTCACGAAGTGCTTGACGACGTCGACCGCCTCCAAAACCTTTTGATCGATGAGCACTTGATTGGCGGTGCGGTTGCCCCACTCGGGCCGCCGCGTGCTCCAGTCCAGCAGGCCCGCGGCGCGGCCGATGCTCACTCCGGTCGAGGCCGGCACGTTCATGTCGCCGATGGTCGAGATGACGATGGCGTGGCTGTTGACCACCTCGCCGGTCGCGTACTTCTGCTCGCCGCTCACACCGCGCGCCATCACCACGGATGGATCGCCCGGGTCCAGGATCAGCTGCGCAAAGCCCAAGAACCGCCGCAATTCCGGGCGCGCCCGGTGCATGCCCAACCCTTCGGCGATGGGCGCGAGGTGATCGCCCTTCTTGAAGTTCAAGGGCCCCGACTGGAAGTGGAAGCTGACGTCCATGCCGAACTGCTCGACCGCGTGCAGCAACTTGGCGCCCGGCTTCAGCTTGCAGGCATTGGCCTGGTCCGGGTCGCGCACACCGGTCTGGAAAGCCTGGCCCTGGTAGAAAGTCAGGCGGTGCCGCTGCGGCTTGGCCAGCACCACGTCCGAGGCCAACGCCACCCGAAAGGCGCCGCCCTGGCCGACCACGGCGCAGTCGTACTCGCCGTTGTCCAGATTCTCGGCCAGCACGCTGTCGCCCGGCTGCATCGGCGGCATGGTCGCCACTGGCATGCGCTCGGTGCTGTTCAGGCGCGGCACCACCGCCTTGATGGTTACGGCGCCGCCTTCGGGGTAGCCGATGTACAGCGGCCCCATCACCCGCAGGATCACCGCCTCGCGAACGCCGCCCTGGATCGAGCGCATGCCCACGTCGGACAGGCCGCCGCCGGCACAAACCGGAAGCACGGCGCTGACTTGCGGCTCCAACCCGCCGACCATCGCCGACATCATGCCGCCCAGCGACGAGCCGGTCATGCCGATCGGCGCGTCGGGTCCGCCTACGTCGACCGTGCCGTCGCCGTCGAAGTCGCCCGCCAGGTCCTTGCCGTCGACTGCGCCGTCGCCGTTGCTGTCGAACGCCCAGGTGCGCTTGCCATCAAAAGCCCGGAAGATCCGGACCAATTGCATGTAGTCCACCGTCGACTGCCGCACCACGTCGCGGGTGTGGAAGGTGTACGAAGTCCAGAAGTCGGCGCCCGGGTCCTCTTCGCCGTCCAAGTCTTGATCCCAGCTGCGGTTGCTGGTGATGGCCTTCAGCACGCCGGGGAAGCCCATGCCCTTCAAGATGCCCGAGGCGATCTGGACGTCCTTGTCGCCAATGGCGATGCCGTGGCTGACGTCGTCGATGCAGAGCGAGGCCATGCCGTGGCGGGCGAAGTAGCCGGCGAACTGGGCCGTGGTCAGCTTGGAGCCGGTGTAGCCGTGGCCGATGATGGCGAGGCCCGCCGGCTTGCCGTCTTTGCGCGGACTTACCTCTTTGCGCGGCACGGCCATCCAGAACGTCACCAGCTCGGGTGTCGCCGGCGCGGGGTGGCGGTCCAGCTCGGGCGGCCAGACCATCTCGTTGTAGCTCAGCCAGTTGCCCTTGGCGTCCTTGCGCGGCAGCAGCATCGGCGTCTCGTACGAACCCAGGACATGGTAATCCACGTACTGCAGCGACTCGATGGCGCGCTTGCCAAAGTCGGTGCTGGGATCCATACCCAACTCCTTGATCTGCATACCCATCAGCTTTAGAAGCTTGACCATCTTCTCGCCGGTGATGACGTACAGGTTCGGACCCACTTTCTTGCCGCCGGCGTCTTCCAGCTTGTCGAAGACCGCGTGCAGCACCTTCATGTCGGGCGGAAACTGTTTGGCCAGATGCGCTTGCGGGCCGTGGCCGTACAGGCCGTCGCGCACGGCGGTGATGTCGGCAAAGATCGACCCGGTGGTGAACGACCAGGCAAACGCCACTTCGTTCAGCGACAACCCACCGAGCTCCTTGGGCTTCTTGCCCAGGATTTCGACCAGCGGCTGCAGCGCCGCGGTCTGGCCCACGTGGTTGACGAACGGGTACGGCGAGCCCACCGGCTTTCCGTCGGCATCCTTCAGGCGCCGGGTCACCACCACGGCATAGGTGGTGCGCTCGCGCAGGGGCTGCAGCGGCCGGGCGATCAGCGTGTTGGTCTCGCGCTCGTAAAAGGTCATCAGGGCGTTCGACCGCGCCGCCAGGCTCGGCTGCACTTTATCCTTTCCGGGCAGGTAGTTGGGCACGTCCAGGACGCCGTCCAGGTCGCTGTCTTCGCCGTCGTCGAGCGCGCCGTTGCCGTTCTTGTCCTCGTCCACCTCTTCGAACAGCAGCGACAGGGTCTGACCGCGCGGATCGTGCTCCCAGTAGCCGCCGAGATCCTCCAAGGTCGCCGGGTAGTTGCCGCTGCCCAGGTCCAAGGTCGCCGCCTGGCCCAAGGTCTGGGAGCCGCGGGTGATGTCGATGACGTAGATCAGGTCGTCGGCCTGGGCGTAGTCGTCGCCGTGGTGCGCCTTGATCACTCCAGGCAGGTCGATCAAGCCCGTGAACGGAATGGTGATCGGCGTGAACACCCCCCAGCCGTCCAGCTCGTCGGCCTTTTGGCGGGTCAGGTGCTCGAAGGTGGTGGGCGCCACCAGCGAGGCGTTGATGCGCCGCCCGGTGGCCGAGGTGGCGTCGTAGCGGGTCGCCAGGTCGTTCGGCAGCGGAATCTCGGGCAGCGGCCGGTGGAAGAAGTCGAGCTTGACCGTGACCGCCGCGTCTTGGCTCGGCGCAATGCCCTCGGGATCGACGGCGCACGCGGCTGCCACTGCGGCAAGCACCGCCCCCACGATCCATTGCAGTGCCGGTTTTCGCATCGAATTCATGGTGGTGACCCACTACGGGTGGCGAGCGGTGGTGAGCGGTGGCGCCAGCGGACGGGGCCCGCCGTCGCACGGAGCCAGAGCCTGGCGCTGGACCGCGATCACGGCCGGCGGTGGGCCAGCCAACTCGGCGATAGTGACGGCAAAACGGCGGCTCGGCAAGGTCCGCGGAGCCACGCGCGCCGATCGGGCGGCCCCTATTCACCAGAAAGCTGCGCAGGTACCATCGCCGGCAGACCCAAGTCGCGGGCGATGCGTCTGACTGGCACCCCCGCGCGCGCCAGTTCGCCCGCCCGTTCAACCCGTATTTTCAGAGGTTTGCCATGTCTTCCCGCACCGCGTCCCCGTTCGTTGCCCGCGTCGCGCCGCTCTCGGCCGCCGCCTGTGCCGCCGCGCTGACCCTTTCCGCCTGCGGCGGCGCCCAAGTCTCCGCTTCGACGGCAGACGACCCAGCCGAAGCGGCTCCGCTCGTGTCGGTCGCGCTGCCCACCGCCGAGATCGCCGCCAAGGCCCAGGCCCGCCCTGCCAAAGTCGCCGACAGCCCGGCCGCGGCCATGGCTGGAGCCCTGTCGGCCACGCCGCCGATGGCCCGCCCCGCGATGTCGGGCGCGGTGAGCAACCCGCTGATTGGCGGCGTGGATGTCGCGCAACCTGCCGCCGCATCCGGCACTCCGGCGGTACCGGCAGGCGTGGCCCGTCACTTCGCCAGTCTGGGCATGAACTTCGCCGCCCCGGCCGGCTTGCGTGCAGTCCCCACGGCCCGCAACCCCGACATGCACTACGAGTTCGCCGCCGAGCGCCCGGGCATCCAAGTGCGCTACGCCGGTGACGAAATGCCCGGCAAGGTGCCGCCGCAGTCGGTCGCCTTCATGGTGGCGTTCAACATCGCCGACGGCGAGGAAGCCATCTTGGACGACCAGGAATTCCCGGCCGCCGCCGTCAAGAACGACTACGGTGCCGACTGGGGCAAGCTGGTCTTGCTGCGGCCGCGCGCCACCTTTGCCAAGGGCTACCAGCTGTGCCTGCTGCAGATCCTGAACAAGGGCAACCGCTTTGCCTACTCGTTCGTCCTGTTCAATCCGGGCAACAAGGAAGTGGCCGACCAGGCGCCCAAGCTGCTGCAGGCTCTGCAGTTCAAGCGGTAGGCCGCGCCCATTGCGGCCCCGTCGACAAATCCGGCCGGCTCCGCGATCCTTGCGCCCATGAGCACGCTCCACGACCTGCAGTTCCGCGCCCGCCAGGTGGTCTACGACCTGCGCACTGGCCTGCTGTTCCGCCCCGCGACCATGACCTTGCAGGCCGCTCTGTTGGCGCTGGCCCTGCCCTGGCTCGAGTCCCAGCCCGACGTCGAGCGCCCGCTGACCGCGCTGCTGGGGCCGTTCGTCGCCGGTGAGCCGGGCGCGGCGCAGCTGCTGCTTACCACCATCGCCGCCTCGGTCATGACCACGCTGTCGGTGGTCTACTCGGTGCTGCTGATGGCGCTGTCGCTGGCGTCGGTGCAGTTCTCGCCGCGCATCCTGGGCAACTTCCTGCGCTCGCGCAGCAGCCAGACCACCCTGGGCCTGTTCACCGGCACCTTTGTCTATTGTCTTTTGGTCTTGCGTACCGTCCGCACCGCCGGCAACGGCTTCGTGCCAATTCTGGCCGTGGCCGCGGCCTTGCTCATGGCCCTGATTTGCCTGGCCGCCCTGCTCTACACGCTGCACGATATTGCTCACTCGATTCAGGCCAATACGATCGCCGACCGCATCGCCGTCGAGACGCTGCAGGTGCTCGAAGAGGTGATGCCGCCGGGCCAAGTCGACCCGAGCGCCACAGCGCAGTCCCCATCGGTTCCCGCAGCCGCCGTGGCGGTGCCGGCCCGCGCCGCCGGCTACGTCCAGCTCGTCGACCACACCGCCTTGCTCGAGCTGGCCCAGGCGCTCAAGGGCACGCTGATCCTCGCGGTGGCCGAGGGAGAATTTGCCTCGCCCGGCGATCCACTGGTGTGGCTGAGCACCGCGCAGGCTCCCGATGCGGACCAGCTCGTGCAGTTGCGCGCGGCCTTCGACCTGGGTTCGTCGCGAACCATGCAGCAAGACGTGGAGTTCGGCGTGCGCCAAATCGTCGACGTGGCCCTCAAAGCCATCAGCCCAGCCATCAACGACCCCAGCACCGCCTGCACCTGCATCGACCAACTGGGCCGCATCCTGGGCGCAGCCGTGCAGCGGCCGCTGCCGTGGAGCGAGCTTAGCCACGGTGGCGCCGGTCGCGTCCTGCGCCGCCCGCCCGACACCCTGCGGCTGATCGACTTGGCATTCGCGCAGTTGCGTCAGTACGGCCACGGCGACATGGCGGTGAGTCTGCGGCTGCTGCGGATGGCCAATCACGTGGTTCGCCTCAGCGTTCGCTCGGCGGACAAGGCGCGCTTGACCCACCACGTCGAGCTGCTGGCGGCCGCGGCGCTGCCCCGCTTTGCCGCAGGCGACTGCGAGGAATTGCAGATGCGTCTTGCGCGGTTTCGGAGTGCTGCTGCCCCAGCCTGACGGGCGCGGGCGCGGCTCAGAACCGCAGCGCCACGACCAGACTGCCGGGCCCGCCGGGCAGCACGGCCACGCGACTGTCGGACCCGCGCAGCGCCAGCCATGCACCCACGCCGGCGGCGGCCGCGCCCAAGCCCGTCGCGGTCCAACCCAGGCCGTAGCGCAGGTTGATGCTGGAGTGGGCCGACTGCGCGTCGGTGTAGTTGATGCTGGTGATCTTGCCGGCGCTGCGGTTGTCCAGCTTGGCGTTCAGGTCCCGCTCGTCGGACCAAGCCCAACGCACTGTCCCCAGACCGGCCGCCAGCAGCGCCACGCCGCCGCCCAGGGCGATCCACGTCGCCATGGCGTCGGCCCGCGCCGGTTCCGGCGAGTCCACCGGCGGCGGGTCGCCGGTCCCAGCTTTTGCGCGATGTTTGTCGGCCTGATCCCGCCGCGCCGCAAGGTCTGCCAGATGCTGGCGCGCCTGCTCGGCCAAGTCCGAGGCCAAGCCCGGGTTCTGCAGCGCTTGACGATACAGCTCGTCGGCCCGGTCCAGCTGACCCGCCAAGTGCGCCGCGCGCGCCGCCGCATAAATCATGCCGACTTGCGCAGGATCCGCGCGGTAGGCCGCCAGGTACAAGTCCACCGCGCGCTCGAACTCCCCTGCGTCAAAAGCCGCACAGGCCTCGGCAGCGATCGCCTGCGCTGTGCCAGTCGCGGGCGCGGCGTGGCTTGACACCGGCACCTGTGCAAGCAGCAGCGCCAGCACGAGCGGTAGGGCCAGCGCGCGGACACGGCCCAGAGTTGACGCGGGCGGTAGCAGGCTCACGGTCCGCAGCCTCCAAGCGAGCAGGTCTTGCCGGCGCCGCAGGCCGTGCCGTCGGGGAGCGAAGGATGGGCGCAACCGGCTGCAGCCGTACACCAATCGGCGGTGCAGGGGTTGCCGTCGTCGCAGGTCACTGCAGTCTGCGCGGCGCAGGTGCCGGCGTCGGCGCAGGTCGCCTGGCCCCACGTGTCCAGTCGCGCCACCCAGCCCTTTTCCACGGCCTCGCCGGCCACGATCAGAGCCCCGCTGGGCAACATCGCCACGGCATTCCACTGCGACGCTCCCGCCGCGTCTTTGAACAGCGTTTCGCCGATCTTGCCTCCCGCTGCGCTGGCCCGCACCAGCCACCCCTGGGGTTGCGCACCGCTCGCTCCGGCCAGCCAGGCGCCGCCGTCTTGGGTGGCCACCACGTCCACAGCGCCCTCGCTGCCGCCAAGATCGAAGCTCTTGCTCCACAACAGGTTACCGCTGGCGTCGGTGCGAATCAGGACCATGTCCGTCCCGCCGGTACCGGGGCACGCGCCCACCGCCAACAGCCCGCCGTCTTGCGCCAACGCCGGACCCTGGAGCACGCAAGGCGCGGCCGCGTAAGTCTTTTGCCACAAGACCGCGCCAGTGGAGTCCACGCGCATCAGCATGCCCTGGCTGGTGTTGCCCACCCCGGCCAGGACCGCATGGCCATTGCCCAGCACCAACACGCCGTTGGCGATGGCGGGCGACAGGTCGGTGTACTGCTTCTTCCATGCCACGCCGCCGCTGGCGGTCAGCCGGGTCAAGGCGATGTTGGTGATGTCGACGCTGATCGCCGGCCAGCGCCCCGCCGCGTAGATCTCGCCGCCGCTGCCGACTCCGACCACCGCAAACGCCGGTGTGGGGCTGACGCCCACATCCCATTGCGACGTGCCCGCTGCATCCAGGCCGTACGCGGTGCCGGCCATCGAACTGACCACCGCCCCCGTCCCAGTAGGGGCTACCCGCGCCAGCGCGTCATCCGTAGCCAGTGCTTTGTTCTGCAGTACGGTTCCGTCGGGTTTGAGCACCAGCAGCCAGCCGGGACTCCCGCTGACCCCTGCGCGACCGACCAGCCACAGCGTGCCATCGGATGCCGTGGCGACGTCGTACAGCGTCGAGCCCTTGGTGCCTTGCGCCAGCTTCTTGCTCCAGTACTTGGCGACGCTCGCACACGTCCCCTTGGCGCAAAGACTTTCTACACACGGGTCGCTGCCGCAGGCCAAGCCCTCGGCGGCACTGGCGTGCTCGCAGCTGCCCAGCTTGCAGCTGTCCACCGTGCAGCCGTTGCCGTCGTCGCAGCTTTTCGCCTTGCCGGCGGTGCACTTGCCCGCAGCACATACGTCGCTCTCGGTGCACGCGTCGCCGTCGTCGCAGGCCGCGGTCGTGTTGTCGTGGGCACATGTGCCGGCCTTGCAGCTGTCCGCCGTGCAGCCGTTGCCGTCGTCGCAGCTTTTCGCCTTGCCGGCGGTGCACTTGCCCGCGGCACATACGTCGCTCTCGGTGCACGCGTCGCCGTCGTCGCAGGCCGCGGTCGTGTTGTCGTGGGCACATGTGCCGGCCTTGCAGCTGTCCGCCGTGCAG
>JACRCU010000467.1 GCA_016218865.1 Deltaproteobacteria bacterium
GGTCAAGCGCCTGGGCAAGGCCAAAGTGGCCGAGCGCTATGGCACTTTGTTCGACATGTACCAGCGCATCACCGACGAGAATCCCTACGAAGTGCCGATGCGCATCTACCCGGCAGTCCACTACGCGATGGGCGGCCTGTGGGTCGACTACAACTTGATGAGCAATATCCCGGGCTTGCACGTCCTGGGCGAGGCCAACTTCAGCGACCACGGCGCCAACCGCCTGGGCGCGTCGGCGCTGATGCAGGACTTGGCCGACGGTTACTTCGTCATTCCGTACACCATCGGCCAGTACCTGGCGACGTCTGGGCAGAAGAAGGTGACCGGCGACGAGCCCGAGTTCAAGCAGGCCGCGGCCGAGACCAAGGCGCGCATCGACAAGCTGCTGTCGATCGGCGGCAAGCGCTCGCCCACCAGCTTCCACAAAGAGCTGGGTCTGCTGATGTGGGACAACTGCGGCATGGCGCGCAACCGCGAGGGCCTGCTGCACAACCTGGAGCGCATCCCGCAGATCCGCGAAGAGTTCTGGAACAACCTGAACGTGCTGGGCGACGGCGACTCGTACAACATGGCGCTGGAAAAGGCGGGCCGCGTGGCCGACTACTTGGAGTTCGCCGAATTGCTGTGCCGCGACGCCCTGCACCGCGAAGAAAGCTGCGGCGGCCACTTCCGCGAGGAATTCCAAAGCGAAGCCGGCGAGGCCGAGCGCGACGACGAGAAGTTCACCTACGTTGCGGCGTGGAACTATACGGGCGAACTGGCGGCTCCCGAGCTGATCAAGGAACCGCTGATCTTCGAAGAAGTTCACCCCACCACCCGGTCGTACAAGTAGACCCAGCACGCTGTCGGAGCAGGCACATTCTAGGAGATCACGCAATGAGCGGACACGGACACAGCAGCAGCGGCGGCGGCCTGAACTTGACGCTGAAGGTCTGGCGGCAAAAAGATGCAGCCAGCGCGGGCGGTTTGGCCTCGTACCAGGTCAGCGGCATCTCTACGGACATGTCGTTCTTGGAGATGCTCGACATCCTGAACGAGCAACTGCTTGAAAAGGGCGAGGAGCCGATCGCCTTCGACCACGACTGCCGCGAAGGCATCTGCGGTATGTGCTCGCTGGTGATCAACGGCAATCCGCACGGACCCGACTCGGCGACCACCACCTGCCAGTTGCACATGCGCCGCTTCAAAGACGGCGACGTCATCACCATCGAGCCGTGGCGCGCCAAGCCGTTCCCGGTCATCCGCGATCTGGTGGTCGACCGCTCGGCCTTCGATCGGATCCAGGCCCGCGGCGGCTTCGTGTCGGTCAACACCGGCGGCACGCCCGACGCCAACGCCATCCCGATCCCCAAGCGCGAGGCCGACTTGTCGATGGACGCCGCCCAGTGCATCGGCTGCGGCGCCTGCGTGGCGGCCTGCAAAAATGCCTCGGCGATGCTCTTTGTGGGCGCCAAGGTCAGCCAGTACCTGCACCTGCCGCAAGGCCAGCCCGAGCGGTACCGCCGCGTGCTGGCGATGATGGAGCAGCACGACGCGGAAGGCTTTGGCGGCTGTACCAATTTCCAAGAGTGCGAAGCAGCTTGCCCCAAAGAGATCTCGGTGCGCGTCATCGCCGAGATGAACCGCGACTTCCTGCGCGCGACCTTGGTGGGCACCGAGTTGTAGCCCAGCCCACCAGTGTGGGCCGACCTGCGCCAGCGCCACAGCGGCCGGACCCGTGGCCAGAGAGCGATTGTGGTTGCTGGGTTGAGCCCCGCGCAAAACTCCGTCACAATGCGGTGGGAGCGCAGCGGCGCGCGCCGCGCGGGACGGGCATGACGGGCCGGAATTCCAGACTCGACAGCGACGGCTTCGTCCATGCAGCCGAGCCAAGCGAAGAAGGGGCGGCCCTGGACCAGACCCGTATCGTGCGCATGCGTCCGCTTTCGGGCGGCACGGCGGCGGCGACGATCACCGTGCCCGAGAGCGACGAAGCAGCGGTCGCCGACGGCGATGTGGCCGGGGCAGCCGACGAGCGGCCACAAGACCGCCCTGCTCGCCAGCGCCGAGCCCTGGGCAGCGACACGGTCGAGTTCGGTTTCGAAAGTGCGGGGGCCTACGCTCCGCCCATGCGCGCCGAGACCGCCCAACAGCCGGCCATCAGCGTCAACCGCATCGACCCCGCCCAGACCACGAGCTTGAACGCCCTGGCTGCCCGCCTGGGGCACCGCTTCCAGAACCCGGTGCTGCTGGTGGAAGCGTTGACCGACGCCAGCGTGGATGCCAGCTTGCGCAAGGGCGCCGCCGACAACTGGCGCTTGGCCTTTGTGGGCGTGCGCACGGTGGGCTTGGTACTCAGCGAGATGCTGATGCATTTTCGCCGGAACCGCGCCTGGAACGAGCTGGAAGCGGCGATGACCGAGCTGACCCAGGCCGGCACCTTGGCCTCGGTGGCCCGCGAAGTGAACCTGGGCAGCGAGCTGCTCGTGGCCGAGCAGGCCGAGGTGCAAGGTCGCCGCGAAGACCGCATGGCGCTGGCGACGGCGGTGGCGGCGGTGGTCGGCGCGGTCTTTTTCGACGGTGGTTACGCGGCCGCGCGCCAATTGGTGGTGCGCCTGTATGCCTCGCGGGTGGACGCTCTGACGGCGCGCCTGCGGGCGGCGGCTGTGCCGACCGCGACCTCGGCGGTGCAGATGACGCCCTGCGTGCAGCTGTCGGCCTTGGCCAAGCAGCAAGGCAGCGCGCCCATGTACAGCGCCGCGGTCGAGACGGTGGGCGAGGCCGGCAGGCGCGTGCAAGTCAGCGTGGCGCTTCAGCTCAATGGCAAGTCGTGGCGCGCAGTGGGCGAAGCGGCCGACGCGACTGCCGCAGAGAACGATGCCGCCCGGCGCCTGCTGGCCCAACTGGCGCGCGGCTGACGTCCGCACGCACGCCCCGAATACTTCTTCGAATTGCCGCGGTTGGCTACTGGCACAGGCTGCAGGTGGACCCCGTGCACGCAGCGCCAGCCAGGCCGCTGGGCTGGCAACAGGTGCCGCTGATCTTGCAGCCGCTGTCGCACCGGCACCCGTAGGTGGGGTTGCTGGAGCCGCAGTACAGGTCGCACGGACTGGCCGCGGGGGACTTGCAGTCGGCCGCGCAGTTCGACGAATTCTCGCCGGGGTCGCAAGCCTTGTTGCCGCAGGAATTCTTGCAGTCGCCAGACGCATCGCACTTGCCGGGATCGGGCTTGCTGGTAAAGCAGAAGGTGCCCGCGCTGCCCGTCTTGGACTTGCAGATGCCCAAGTAGCACAGGTCGACCGTGCACAAGTTCCCGTCGCTGCAGGTATTCTCGCAGGCGCAGTCGATCTTGCCCTGATCGGTGGTGACCAGGAGCCAGCCATCGACGCTGGCGGTGCCGGTGGTGTAGGCGCTGCCCACCCAGCCCAAGGCTCCGCCGCTGAGGGCGCCGCCCCACAGGGTGTCGTCGTAATTGGCCGAATACGGGGCGGTATGGCTCCACAACAGCGCGCCATTGGCCAGGGCCAGCCCTACGAGGCGGCCGTCCCACTGCGAGCTGCTGCGCACGGCGCCGGCCAAGACGACCGTGCTGCCCGCGGCGATGGCGGCGTTCAAGTCGCCCGCCAGACTGGCGTCGGTGGTCTGCCACAGCAGCTTGCCCTGGGTGTCGAAGCGCGCGATCAGCAAGGCGTCGCTGGCGTTGGGCCCCTGGCGGCCGGCGATCACCAACGAACCGTCGGCGAGCTTGAGAAGGACCTGCGCCACATCGTTGGCCATGCCGCCCGCCGTGGCCTGCCAGACGACCTGGTTGGCGGCCGTGCGCCGCTGCAGCATCAGGTCGGCATTGCCGGCAGCGGTGGTGCCCGTGCCCAGCACGATGTACTGGTCGCCCGCGATCGCCAGTCCCGCCAAGTCGCTGTAGTTGGTCAGGTCCTGCTCCCAGACCTTGGTGCCGGCCACGTCGAGCTGGGCCACCCAGCCGTAAACCTGGTTGGTGGCCACGGCGTAGTTCTGGCGCTGGCCGGCGATCAGTACGCCGCCGCTGTTGGCGACGAGGGCGCGCCCGGTGTCGGTCCAGTGGCTGCCGAACACCTTCTCGGTGCCGGCGACCGGATTGCCGCTGCCGTCCACGACCAGGAACCAGATCTGCGCGCCGTTGCCCTGCGAGTTGTTGGTGCCCAGCAAGGCGTAGTTGCCGTTGCTGAGCGCGGCAAGCTCGGTTAGGGCGTCGGCGCCGTAGCCGCCAAAGGTCTTCTCCCACAGGACCTTGCCGCTTGCGTCCAGGCGGACCAGCCAGCCGTCGTCCGTGCCGATGCCCTTGGACGCGGTCTGCCCGGCCGCCAGCCAGCCGCCGCTCGGCGCCGCAACGGTGGCGTACAGCCGCTCGAGCCCGGCGCCGCCGTAGGTCTTTTCGAAGCCGGCGACGGAATTGGCCTCGCACTTTCCGGCCTTGCACAGCGAGCACGAGCCCACGCCGCCGCAGCCGCTGCCGTCGGCCACCGCGGCGTGGACACAGGTGCCGGCGTCGCAGGCATCGGCCGTGCAGTCGTTGCCATCGCTACAGTCCTTGGGCTTGCCGCCGCAAAATCCGCTGGCGCAGACGTCGCTTACGGTACACGGATTGGCGTCGTCGCAGGTGGCGGTGTTGGGCAGGTGCTGGCAGCCGACCGACAGACAGGCGTCGTTGCTGCACGGGTCGCCGTCGTCGCACGTGGCCACGGTGCCCTTGCAGGCGCCGGCGCTGCAGACGTCGCCAGAGGTGCAGAAGTCATTGTCGTCGCACGGCTTCTGGTTGGGGGTGTGGACGCAGCCGCCGCCGCCGCAGCCGTCGTCCGTGCACGGGTTGTTGTCGCTGCACGGAGTGCCGATGCCGACGCAGACGCCGCCGAGGCAGGTGTCGGCCACGGTGCAGCCGTTGCCGTCGTCGCATGGCGCCGCCAGGATCGGCGTGGACTGGCAGCCTTCGAGCTTGTCGCACGTGTCTTGGCTGCAGGGGTTGCCGTCGTTGCAGACAGCGGTCTTGCCCTTGCAGGTGCCCAAGGCGCAGCCGTCGCCGGTGGTGCAGGCGTTGCCGTCGTCGCAGGTGCCCGCGGCGCCGATGTGCTGGCACTGCCCCGCGCTGCAGCTATCCAATGTGCAGGGGTTGTTGTCGTCGCAGCCCAGGGGATTGCCGCTGCAGCTGCCGCCAGCGCACTGATCCTGCACGGTGCAGGCGTCGCCGTCGTCGCACGCGCCGCTGCCGGGCACTTGCTGGCAGCCGGCATCGGCGGCGCAGCTGTCGGTGGTGCACGGGTTGCTGTCGCTGCAGTCGATGAGCTGGCCCAGCTGACACAAGCCCGCGTCGCAACTGTCGCCGGCCGTGCACGCGTTCTGGTCGTCGCACGGCTTGCCCGCCGAGTAGCCGCCGCCGTCGCCCTTGCAGAGGAAGGACTTGCCGCCCGCGCAGGCCGGCGCCAGGCACAGCAACGGCTTGCAAGCGTTGCCGATGCAGGCGGTGCCGGGGCCGCAGTCGCTGCTGTCGTAGCACGCGGCGCACTCGCCTACGGCGCCCAGACACACGGCGCCCGGGCAGTCTTTGCTGGCCTTGCACAGCTTGACGGCGACGCAGGTGTGGTCGCGGCACTTCTGGCCCGGGCAGTCGGCGTCGCTGGCGCACGGTGCGCATACGCCGATGGCCTTGTCGCACACCGACATGGGTGCAGCACAGTCGCCGTTGCCCTTGCAAGTCTGGCTGACCACGCAACTCTGCTGCTGGCAGAGTCCGCCGGTGGGGCAGTCGGCACTGGTCAGGCAGGCCACGCAGGCGTGCAGGGTCGGGTCGCAGCGCTGACCGCTGCCGGTGCCCAGACAGTCAGCGTCGTTGTCGCACGGCGCCAGCAAGACCGGTGCGGGCGGTCCAGTGTCGGCACCTGCGTCCGCCGCAGCGTCGAAGGGCGGCGCAACGTCCGCGGGGGCGGCGACATCGGCCACGTCCGCGGGTGCCGCGGTGTCGGCCACGTCGGCCTTGGTGTCGCTGGCGCTATCGGGTGCAGCGTCGGCGGCCGCGTCCGGCGATCCCGCCGACTGGTCGCCGACCTGGTCGGGTCCAACCGTGTCGGTGGTCGCCCCGTCCCACGTCGCGGTGTCGGTCGCCGCGCTATCCGATGCATCAGGTAGGATCGGGCCGGCATCCCCGTCGGCATTCGCAGTCGGAACGTCGACTTGCGCGGCATCGGCGGTCAGGGCGTCGGTGGTCAGGGCGTCGGCGGGTGCGCTGTCGGCAGCGGCGGTGTCGCCCGGACCGGCAACCTCGGCAACCGCGTCCGCAGCGACCGCGTCGCCGGCATCGAAGTGGCCCGCATCGGTAGTGGCCGCATCCGTAGCGGCCGCATCCGGCGATTCCAGGCCGTCCTGCCCAGCCGGCTCGGCATCGGCATCGCCTGCGGCATCCGCCGTGACCAAGCCGACATCGGTGGCGTCGTGGTCGATGGGCACGGCGCTGAGCGTGGGCGAATCGCGCGGGCCGGAGTCGCTGCAGGCCGACACAGCGGGGCACGCAAGTGCGCACGCCAACAAGCCTATCCAACGAAACCAGGGCTGCTGGGGAAGGGCAGCACGGCGCATCGCTCGACCTCGCTGCGCAGGCTGCCACCGCGGACGTGCCCCGCCCGAGCGGCGCGACAGGCCCGGCCGGCAGCGGCCAGCGCTTGCACCCCAGAGTACGGAAATCGCCAGGAATTCGCAACGTGGTGGAGCCATGACGAAGCTGTCGCGGAGTGGCTGGCCATCGGCGGTGCGCTGCCTATACTCGCGGCGAGGGGGCTTGCCCCGTGCGGTCGGCGGATGAGCGGCACGCCATTTCGATGCCAGATTCGCCTGGGTCTCTCGGACCTGGACCGCAACGTCTACGTGCAGCGGCCCATTGCCATGGCGCAGGCGCCCGAAGAGCCCGACGAGCACATCCTGCTGCGGTTCTTGGCGTGGGTGCTGTTCTACGACGAGCACTTGCACGACGGCCAGGGCTTCGTGGATCTGCATCAGCCCGACTTGGACGCCCACGACCTGACCGGAACGCTGACCCTGTGGATCGAGTGCGGCATGCCGCCGCTCAAACGCGTGCAGAAGGCCCTGGGGCGCTCGAAGTCGGCGCGGTTCATCGGCATGTTTGCCCACCGCACCGAGGCCGAGAGCTTCCGCAAGGAATTGCTGGGTTCCAACGCCCGCCAGCGCAGTCAAATCGAAATCTTGTTGATTCCAGAAGAGTTCATGGGGTGGCTGGAGGAGCACGGCAGCCGCAACATGGAGTGGACGGCGACCATCAGCGAGGGCACGCTATACCTGGATGTGGACGGCACGTCCGGCCAGTGTCAGCCCGAACGGATGACCCTGGATTAGCGGCCGATTTGCCACCGCAACCGCGAATTCGCGCCGCCCCATCCAGGCCGGCCGCGCCACGAATCAACCCAGCAGCACCCAAGTTTCTGGATAGGAGTTCCGTGTATGGACAGCGTAATTGAGTTTCTGGAGCGCCGCGAGGCTGTGTATCTGCTGCGCCTGCGCAA
>JACRCU010000468.1 GCA_016218865.1 Deltaproteobacteria bacterium
AGCCACACGTAGAGCCAGATGTTCAAGTTCATGCCCAGCGTCAGCGGCCAAACCGTCTTGCGCCAGCCCCACTTCTGAATGGCCCACGCCGCCAGCAGCGAGCCCGCCGTCAGCGCCGCGCTGCCCAGGATGCCGCCGATCCACGCAAGATTGGCTTTGCTCACGCCGACTTCGCGCATGACGAAGGTGGTGTTCAAAGCGAACATGAGCTGATCGCCCAGCTTGTAGGTCAGCAGCAGCGCCAGCACCAGCCCCACGCCGGGCTGCTTCAGGTACGACAGGAACGCCTTGCCAAAGCCGCGCAGCGCCACCGGAACGGGCGTGCGGTGGGTGCGCACCACCTCGACCCGCGGCAGCATCACCACGTGGAACACCCATACACCGGCCAGCGCCACCGCGCCCAGGCCAAAGCCCCAGTGCCAGCCGATCCAACCCGCCAGCGCCAACAGCGCGCTCCGCACGAACAGCTTGGCGACCTGAAAGGCCAGGCTG
Organism: Deltaproteobacteria bacterium; assembly: GCA_016218865.1. GTDB lineage: Bacteria > Myxococcota_A > UBA9042 > UBA9042 > UBA9042 > SXRM01. The sequence goes on from JACRCU010000468.1 coordinate 493, forward strand.
CGCAGGCCGGTATAGGCCGCCTGCTCGCTGGGATCGGCGATGGCCTCCATGTAGTAGCCGTCGATGGCGATGTCGTGGGTGGCGGCGAGCACCGCGCCCAGCGCCAGAGTCCAGATGGAGGCCCGCAAAAGCAGACTGTGTTCCGCCTCTTGCACGGTGTGCGGCCCGCCGACCATCAGCAGGGTCAGCAGCGCGAAGGTGACGACCAGGGCCGCCTCGACCAGGATCAGCCAGCGGCGCTTGGTGCCCCAGGTGTCCACGGCCGGCGCCCACAAGAATTTCAGGCTCCACGCCAAGGTGAAGTAGTTCAGGTAGCCGATCCAGGCTTCCTTGACGCCGATGTCGGTCAGGTAGGCGGCGAACAGGAAGTTGATCAGCATGAACGGCAAGCCCTGCGCGAAGTAGGTCGTCGAGACCCACGCGCGGGTAAAGGCTTTGGTTCTGCCAGGTTGTGCTGTGCTGGCGGTCGACATGGCGGTCCTGGGCAGCGTGGGCTCCCCAGCGCAGAATATCCGTCAACCGGCGCGGCGCCAGAAAACCGCCGTCGCCACACAACTACTTGTTATGCATACTAGTTTTCGCCTAGGTGTGCAGGCGCGGATCGCGCGGTCCATCCAGCTTCTGCACCTCGACGCCGTGGCCCTGCAAGTACTCGCAGCCGTTGGCGCCGCCGTAGCCGCCGTCGACGACGATGACCCGCGCGATGCCGGCGTGGTGCAGCAGCTTGGCGCACATCATGCACGGCTCGCCGGTGACGATCAGCCAGGCGCCCGCGGTGGCCACGCCCGACGCCGCGGCGTTGCAGATGACGTTCATCTCGGCGTGGTGGCAGCCGATCTCGGTCCGCTCGCCGCTGGCGATGCCCATGGTCTCGCGCAGGCAGGTGTCGCCGCCGCACAGGTCGCCGCCGCCGCGCGGGCCGCCGTTGTAGCCGTCCATCAGGATGACGTTGCGCACCGGGTCCAGCAGGAGGGCGCCGAACTTGCGGCGCGGGCAGTTGGAGGCCTTGGCCAGAGCCAGGCACTGTTCCAGGCGAATGCGAAGGTGTTTGTCTTTCATGATTCCTTGGTTGCGGACTGCGCGCCGCGTGCGAACGGCCCGCCGATCAACTGGCGTGGGGCCGGCCCGACTGCCACGGCGGGATCCAGCCGCCCAGCGCCTTCTCGAGCGCCATGGCCACCGCAATGGTCACGTGGTCCTGACCGTGCAAGCCCACCACCTGCAGGCCCAGCGGCAGGCCTTGGCGGCTCAGCCCAGCCGGAACCTGGGTGGCCGGCAGCTCCAGCGCGTTGAACACGCCGGTGTAGCCCGAGTCGAACGGCCGCAGCAGCGGGACGCCGTGGCGCGGTGCAACCCGCGGAAAGGTAGGACAAAGCAGGACGCCGCCGGGCTCGATGGTGCGGAGGATGGCGGCGAGGGTGCGGTCGAGATCGGCCTGCACGCGCGCCGGATCGGGCTTGCCCATACCCGGCACTTTCTCCAGCAGCGCCAGACCCAGCGCCGGCAGGGTATGCGGCGAGCGGCGCACGGCCCAGCGCACCAGCTCGCGCCCCAGCGGCGGCCCCTCGCCCTGCCCCAACAAGGCGTGAAAGCTGTGCGGCGAGGCCACCGCCAGCTTCTGCGACCACAGCAAGAAACTCTGCTTGAGCTCTGGGATTTCGCCGTGATCGACCTGGGCCCCCAGCGCCGCCAAGGCGCGCGCCGCCCGCTGGATCGCCGACCGCAGCTCGGGCGCCACCGTGCCGAAGCCAGCTTGCAGCACCACCCGCACCCGCAGCCCGGTCAGCGCGACTTCGGCGGGATCGCCAAGGGTCCTGGGCACTACCGTGTCGTCCACGCCATCGGGCCCGGCCAGGATCCGCAGCAGCGGCATCAGGTCCTCGGCCCGCCGGCACAGCGGCCCGGTCCCGAGCATGCGGCGCGCGTCGCCGTCGCACGGCGGGTATTGTCCGGTGGACGGCACCAGCCCCGACGACGCCTTGTGGCCAAAAACCCCGTTGAAAAACGCCGGCAAGCGAATCGAGCCGCCGATGTCGGAGCCCAGGCCGAAGGGCGACGCGCCGGCACCGACGATGGCGCCCTCGCCGCCCGACGATCCGCCGACCATATGCCGGTAATCGTAAGGATTGCTGGTGCGACCGTAGAGCCGGTTCGACGACTCGAGCCACATGCACAGCTCGCTGGTGTTGGTCACGCCCAGCGGGATCGCCCCGGCCTGCCGCAGCCGCGCCACCGTGACGCAATCGGCCGGAGCCCGGTAGGCGCCGCGCGACACGAGGCCGGCGGCGTTTGGCATCCCTTCGAACCCAAAGCTCTCTTTGATGGTGCACGGCACGCCCAGCAGCGGCCGCAGCGCCGGGTCGGCCCCGCGATCGAGCTCGGCATCGGCGCGCTCGGCCTCGGCCATCGCCTCGCCGAACCGCTTGACGACCAAGGCATTCAGCCGGCCATTCACCGCCTGGGCGCGGCGGACGTGGGCACCGACAACGTCGACCGAGCGGAGTTCGCGCGCCCGCAGGCGGCGGGCCAGCTCGGAGGCCGAAAGCGACAGGACGGCGGGCTGGGCATGCATAGACATGGCCGTAGGTTAGCCGCGGAGCTGCGGCGGCGCCAGGGGCTCGGCGCGGCGAAGCACGGTGCCGGCAGAGTGCACGGGCCGGGCTGAAATTGATGCAGGTCAAGTGGTGATTATGCCATGACAATGCTGCGCCGGATTCGCACATACTGGGTTTGCGCAGCCGACTCGCGGCTGCGGTGGTCGGCCAAG
>JACRCU010000469.1 GCA_016218865.1 Deltaproteobacteria bacterium
CACAGCGCTTTGTTGAGGATTTCGAGAATCTCCAGCACCTGCAGGTTCGACTTCGCCTCTTTGGCGGCATTGAAAAAACTCTGGTAGCAGAATGGGCAGGCCGTGGTGAGAATCTGCGCCCCCGTCGCCTCGGCATCTTTGAGCCGCAACACGGCTTGCCCGTCCAGCACCGGCTGCGCGCAGACCTGGATCTGCGCCCGCAGCTCGCGGTCCAGCCGCTGACCAAAGGCGGCCATCTGGCCCTTGCCGCCAAAAGGCACGTCGAAACAAAGGCGTCCGCGCTGATCGGCGTGCGCACCCACCGCGCCGTCGCGCCAGACCTGCCAGGTGGCGTCGATCATCCCCAGCTTTTCGGTGCCCGCCAGCTTGGCTGGCAGCTGCGCCTCGACCAGCGCGGCCACGCTGCTGTAGGGGATGCGCGCCACCGCCGCGATATTCGACGGTAATGCCGACGGCCGCAGCGGCGCCTGGTCCCGCAAATCCGGTTCCGGTGCGCGCAGATGCACGGCACAGCCGCTGAGCAGGGTCAGATAAACAACCGTCAACTTGACATTCATCTAGCTACCCGCCCGCAGTACGACTTGGGTGACTTCCGACGGCGCCGCCAGCCGCATCGGCGGCCCCCAGAAGCCCGCGCCGCGGCTGATGTAGATCCAGGTGTCAGCGTGCTTGTGCAGCCCCGCCACGTACGGTTGCTGCAGCAGGACCAGCCAGTTGAAGGGCCAGATCTGCCCGCCGTGGGTGTGGCCCGACAGCTGCAGGTCGATGCCCACCGCCGCCGCCTGGTGCACCGACTTGGGCTGGTGGGCGAGCAGCAGCGAGGGGCGCGCCGGATCGCGGCCTTGCAGGGCCTTCTGCAGATCGTGGCCGTGGCCGGGCTGACCCAGTCGGGTGGCACTCCAGTCGTCCACGCCCAGCACGTCCAGTTCGCCGTCGCCGTCGCGCAAGGTCACACACTCGTTGCGCAACACCGTCACGCCCAGCGAGCGCCAGTGGCGCAGCCAGCTCTCGACCCCCGAGAAGTACTCGTGGTTGCCGGTGACGAAAAACACGCCCAGGCGGGCCCGCAGGCCGGCAAACGGCGCCACGTGGTCGGCCAGTTCCTCCACCGAGCCGTCGACGAAATCGCCTGTCAGGGCAATCACATCGGGCTGGCTGGCGTTGACCTCGGCCACCAGCGCTTCGACCCACTCGCGGCGGATGGTCGGGCCGACGTGCACGTCGCTGATCTGGACGATCTTCAGTCCATCCATGGACTTGTGCAGTTTGGGCAGCGGCACTTCCACCCGGCGCAGCTCCGGACGCCGCCAGGCCTGCTGCACCGCCACCGTGCCGGCCAGGAGCGCGCCGCCCGTCGCCGAGCCGGCCAGCAGCCGCGACAGAAACAGCCGCCGCTGGGGATCCACCGCCAAACCGCGCAAATCCGCTAGCTTGTCGTGCCCCCAGCCCAGCAGCCCGGCCACCCCAACGCCCACCAGCAGCAGGAACAGCAGGCCCATCCACACGAAGCTGACCACCGCCCAGCCGCGCAGCCAGCTCTGGCCCAGCAAGCGCACCACCGCCAGCCCCACCGGCAGGCTGATCGCCAGCGCCGCAAGGACGACCGCCAGCACTTGCTGCCAGATTCTAGGGAGTTGTGTAGAGATAGCCAGCCGGTGGTAGAGCAGGGTGTGGGTCGCCACCACCAGTACCAGCACCACCAGGCCAAAGACCACAAAGAACAGGTTCAAGCGATGCATGGCCGCCTGGGCGCACGGGCGCCGACTGGTGCGAAATAGCGGGATTTATTTGGCAAACGGATCGGTGCAGGGATGGCCGTTGATGGTGCTGCCCACGCGGCAGTACAGGTACTCGCCGATGATGTTGCCTGTGAGGCCTTCGGACAGGCCCAGGGCGATCAGGTCGTTGCCGTTGGTCTTGACGCTGGCGCGCCAGAAGCTGCCGGCGTGGTTGCCAAAGGCGCCATCGGGCGTGGCCTTCTCGATGACGAAAATGCTGTCCATCGAGGGGATTTCGACGTTGTCGCCACAGAAATACCAGCCGTTGCTGGTCTGCTCCACCTGCTTGCCGCCGTCGTCGCCGCGAATGCGGTCGGTGTAGGTGTTGCCGTCGAAGGTCAGCAGCTCGGGGTCGACGGGCGTGGCCGGGTCCTCGGTCTTGAAGTCGATGAACCGCCAGGAACCGTTCAGGTTTTGGTAGCCACCGCGGCAGACGTTGCACGAGAGCAAGGTCCCCTCGGCGGTGTAGCCCTGCCACGGCACCTTCTTGCCGTAGGTGCCGTCGTCGAACTTGCCGCACTTGCTGGTGTTCAAGTCGGCAGTGCTGGCGTCGCTGCCCTGAGTGGAACCCCCGTTCGAGGTCGTCCCACTGGAGCAGCCGCCAGCCAGCACAGCCAGTCCCGCCAGCACTGCCGTCGCCATCACGGCCGGGAGGAAGTGCTGGTTGTTCACGGCTTACCCGTTGACGGTGACGTTGTCGTACAGCCGGCGGAACTCGGCCCACTCCAGCTTGAACACGCCGCCGGCGGTGTCGTTGGTCGTGTCGCCCACGGCCGCGGCGTCGGAGTTGCGGCGGCGCTTGGCCCACGGGTTGCGGCACATGACGTAACGCTTGGTCTTGTCGCCCTCTTTGGCCTCTTCTACGCCCAGCACGGTGTAGGCGTGCCAGCCGTACACGCCGGCCTTGGGGTCCTTGTAGCGGGCGTCTTCTTCGCCGCCCGTGCCCGCCGTCATCGGCTTCTTCTGGTCCGAAGCGGCCTTCATCTTGGTCCACAGGGCATCGGCTTCGCCCGGGCCGGCGGTGCTGACTTGCGAAGAGCGCTCGCCGGTCAGGGCGGTCATCACGTCGCCGGAGATGCCGCCGTGGCCCATCTCTTCGTAGCTGCCCTTCCACTGGGCATAGGCCTTCTCGAAGATCGATGGCCACATCTCCATGTATTCCTTGCCGTCCACCTTCTCGGTCGACTTGGCATAGGCCGGCATGTCGTTGTAGTGCGGCAGGTCGCCGTCCACCGTCTCGCTGTGGACAGTCTTGCGACCCGAGTAGTCCAGTTCGTAGAAGCGCACGGTGAAGGTGCCGTCTTTGTTGTCCTTCATCGCCTGGCGGATCGCATCGGGCTTGGCGGCCGCCACCGAGGCCATCGCCGCCGCCAGATAGCAATCGCCGATGTAGCCCTGGCGCACGTCGCCGGCCTTGACGCCGTCTGGGCCAAAGAGCTGGGCGCCGCGGTCGTTCTTCTTGTAGGCGTACGGCTCCGGCGCCTTGGTCTTCTCGTCGCGGGTCACGCCCGGATCCACCAGATCGCGCGGCTTGACCGGGGCCTGCGCCGGGGCCTGGGGCTTGGGCTGCTGCTGTCCTGGCTGTTGCGGCCGCGGCTGTTGCGGTTTGGGTTGCTGCGGTTGCGGCCGGTGGTTCTTCTTCTTCTTGGAATCATGCGATGGCATGGTGCCTCCAGTGTGCGGCCGCCAAGGGGCCCTGATTGCTAGGGTTTCGCGGCCCGCCAAGTGTTGCCGCCGCCGTCGGCCGCAATCCCCTTCCACGCGGTGGGGAGTTTGCAGCCCTTTGCTGTGATGTGCCCTTGGATTTCGGGCCCGTTGATGAGTGTGCCGCCGTCGACTTCGCAGTGGTCCAGGCGGACGGTGGGGACGCGGCTGCGCGTGCCCGACAGGCGGAGCGTGCTGCCGTCGTCGCCGCGATTGTCTTCGAATTTGCTGGCTTTGATGTCGGCTTCGGCGGCTTCGCTGAGCCGCACGGCGCCGGCGATCTCGGCGCGGTTGCCCGTGAAGGTGCAGCGCAACACGTCGGCATGCATGGCCATGTCGAACATCAGGGCGCCGCCTTGCCGGCCGCGATTGTTCAGGAATTGGCAGCGCTCGGCGATGAACATGCCCGCGCGCACGTAGATGGCACCGCCGCCCACCATGCCGCCGACGTTGTCGCGGAAGGTGCAGTCGACCACTTGGACCTTGCCGCGGCCGTAGACCGCCAGACCGCCGCCCGCCTGGGCCGATCCGCCTTGCAGAATCAGGTTTTCCAGGCGCAGCGCTACGCCGTCGTCGTCGATGCGCAGCACCGAGTCGCGGCCGCTGCCCTGCAGGATCACGCCGTCGGCATTGCCGTGCAGAGTCAAGGACTTGCTGATGGTCAGCGAGGCGCTGTGCACCCCCGGCTGCAGGCACAGGTGGGTGCCGGGCGTGGCTTCGAGCAAGGCGCGGGCCAGGTGGTCGCCGCCAGCCTCGACCTGCACTTGGCAGATCGGCTTGGCCGCCGCCGCGCTGGTTGGGTCTTGAGCCGGGTCGGGTGCGGAAGCCGCGTGCATGGTCGCCTTCTCTGTTGCCCGCGTCGCCGACGGAGCAACGATCGCCCATAGCGCGCTGGCGATGCCAACTGCCAAGGGCACAAGATCCCAAGCCTTGCCATGGGTCGTGGCTCTGCAGTCGCCGGGCATCGCCGCCCGCCAGCCGGGTCAACCCCAGCACGCCCAAGATACCACCGCCGACCGGCAAAGACCATGCAGCCAGCCCGACTTGGCCCATCGTTGGGGTCTGAATACCCCAGGCCAGCGCCGCCGTGGGATCGCCGGCCGGCAGTGCGCCGGGGCAGCGAGCCATTCCATGAGCGGGAAGGCAGGCTCCGGTCAGCGTGCGTACACGCGCATCCAGTTCGCCCCTGTGCCTGCGGCACCGGTGTTGACGCCGATGGCCCAGCCAAAACCGACCGGGTGGCTCTGCGCGGTGCCGCCCTCGACATTGGCCTCGCTGGCCACGGGCCCCAGGCTGCCACCCCAGCCCGGGTCGTCGAAGCAGCCGTTGTCGCGGTTGACGTTCCAGGCCGGTCCCCAGGTGTGCTCGGGGGAGCCGTCGACGGAACAGCTCTGGTAGCCGTCGTGGTCGGCGGGGTTGAGGTACAGCATGGTTTCGCAGAGTTTGCCCACCTTGGGCAGCGTGCCCGCGGTCATGCCCAGGCCCTTGCCCATGCCGTAGCAGATGGGGCCGCCGACCTTGACGACCGCGGCGCCCAAGCTCGCCTTGCCGTCGCCAAAGGTGTACTGCGCCCACACGCCGGACGAGTGCTGGAACAAGACTTCCTTGGCCGGCAGGTTGGCCAGCAGCGGCGA
>JACRCU010000472.1 GCA_016218865.1 Deltaproteobacteria bacterium
GCTGGACGCGCTGAGAGCCCTGCCCAGCTACCTGCTGATTGGCTAATAGTAGATTGCCACGGTGTTGGCTCCGCGGCAGCTGTACTGGGACCTGTACTACTATGCATAGGCCGAGGTGGTCGCCTTCTCGGGCCAGGTCAAGCAGTGGGTGGCGGTGCGCGCGCGGGCCGGCGCCGGCTGCGGCGAATTCTTTGGCGAGATCCTCGGCTTGTTCACCGCCAAGGCCAGCGGCGACGGCAAGTTCACCCTGCAGCTGCAGAGCCCCGAGCGCAATGTGGAGCTGCGGTGGCCCGCGGCCGCGGCCGATGTCGACGGCGACGGCCACTTCGAATGGATCGGCCCCACCCAGATCTGGCGCGAGGTCGGACCCACGGTGCGGCCGGTGTTCGAGATCGACATCCCCGACTTCGACTGCCCGTGCTGAAGGCCGCGGCGGCGGGGCGCACTGGTGCCGCGTCGCGACCGCGGGTAGCATCGGGGCATGGTGAAACCGACGGTCATCCTGTTCGATATCGACGGCACGCTGCTGCTTTCGGGCGGCGCCGGTCGGCGGGCGATGGAGCGCGCTTGCGGCGAGATCCTTGGAATGCCCGACGCTTGCGCCAGTTTCTCGATGGCAGGCATGACCGATCGCGCCATCGTGCGCCGCGCCTGTCAGGCCGCCGGTCGCCCGGACCACCCCGCGCTGCTCGATCAGTTGCTCGAAGCATACCTGTGTGCCCTGCCTGAAGAATTGGCCCGCTCGACTCGCTTCCGCATCCTGGCCGGCGGCCACCGTCTGATCGCCGCGCTGCGCGAGCACGGGCATGTGGCGGTCGGCCTGGGTACCGGCAATGTCCGGCGCGGCGCGGCCCACAAGCTCGGGCACGCAGGTCTTTGGAACGTCACCCATTTTGGCGGATTCGGCTGCGACGCCGAAGACCGCGGCGAACTGATCCGCATCGGCGCCGAGCGCGGCGCGCGCAGCCTGGGGCGGCCGCTCGGCGAGTGCCGGGTGGTGGTGGTCGGCGACACCCTGTTCGACGTGCGCGCGGCGGCCGTCAACGGCTTTGTCAGCCTGGCGATCGCCACGGGCGCCACTTCGCGCGAAGAACTGTCTGCCGGCGGGGCCGACTGGGCGGTCGGCAGCCTAGAAGAACCTGGAATCTTGGAGTTCCTGCTCGGCTGAGTCCGCGGTGGTTGCAGGGGCGGATCGCGTCGTCTACTCTGCGGCTGCATGGGCGCGGGCGTCGCGTTCGCCGAACACGTGATTATGAATTCCTTGATGAATCTGACGTTGCTCGCGCAAGTCGAGATGGATCCGATGACCGCGGCCATCCAGTCGCGCGGCATGGTGCTGCTGGTGCTGGTGGCCCTCGTCGTCCTCTCGATCGCCAGCTGGGTGGTGATCGGCAGCCGGGTGTTCGCCCTGCGGACCTTGCGCAAGGAAGTTGCGGTGTTCCGCGCGCAGTTCAGTGAGCTGGTCAAGCAGAGCGATCTGAGCGTGGTCGCGGAACAATTGGCCAAGAAGTACGTGGCGTTGCCACACACACGCCTGCTGGCGGCTGTCTTGAAAGAAATGGCCCAGCTGGAGGCCGCGGCGCCGCTGCGCGAAGAGGACCTGGACACCATCGAGCGGGCGATGCGGCGCGTCTCGGAACCCCTGGTCGAGGAACTGGAATCGGGCATGCAGCTGCTGGCCACCACCGCCACCGTGGCGCCGTTCATCGGCCTGTTCGGCACGGTGTGGGGCATCATGGGCGCCTTTGGCGGCCTGGCCGACACCGGCACCATCTTGCAGACCGTGGCGCCGCACATCGCGCAAGCCCTGATTGCGACAGCAGTCGGCCTGCTGGCGGCCATTCCGGCGTCGATGGCCTACAACGGCCTGGGGCGGGTGATCCGCCGGCTGGTCACCGATTTGGACGGCTTTGGCCACGAACTGCTGATCCTGGTGCGGCGGCGCTACCTGCGCAGCAAGGACTAGCGGGTACGGCACAGTACGGAGCCTTTGATGGGTATGGGCGCAGCAAAAGGCGGTGGCGGCGGGCGCGGGCGGATTGCCCAGGCCAGCCTGTCCGAGATCAACGTGACGCCGCTGGTCGACGTGATGCTGGTGCTGCTGGTGATCTTCATGGTCGCGAGCGCGGTCGAGACGGCGCGCATTTCGCGCGAGGCCGAGACCTTGCGCCAGGTGGCGACCGAAGAGGCCGCGGCCAAGCTGGTCTCCGAAGAGAACCAGGTGCCGGTGGACCTGCCGCGCGTCACGGCAGACAAGATCAACCTGGCCGGCAAGAACACCAAGCCGATCATCAGTTTCGACGCTGAGCGCAAGATCTACGTAGACAAAGACCTGCTGATCGACTGCAAGCCCAAGACCGTGGACCAGTGCCTGGACGGCTTCGAGGCGGCGCTGGCCAAGCACCCCAAAGGTCACGGTATTCGCGACGCCAACCTGCGCGCCGATCGCCATCTGGACTATGGTCTGGTGCTGGCGCTGATGGCGCGCATGCGGCGGGCGGGCATCGAACACTTTGGCCTGATCTCTGAGGATCCGGGGAAGTAGGCGATGAACGGCCACGTCGGCATATCGCGCCTGGATGTCGGCGTCGGCTCGGCGGTGGCCGCGCTGGTGCACGTGGGCTTGGGCGTGGGTCTGTACCTGGCGCCCGCCGGCGAGAGCGGCGCGCCCAAGGTGGAAGTCGACCCGGATGTGCAGAACTGCTCTGCTGTGGTGACAACGGCTTGCGTGGGTCTGGCGCCGCACCAAGTCACGGTGGAGCTGCGCCGGCCCGAGAAGAAGCCCGGCGATCGCCGCTGCCCCGAGCCGGTGCGCCGGCTGCTGCGCCGCGAGCTGGAGCCGCCGCCGCCGGTCGCCGTGGACTTGCTGCAAGCCGAGCTGGTGGCCGCACTGGGCGTGGAAACCGGCAAGCTGGTGGCCAAACCCGAGCCGGCCAAGGTCGAAGCGCCCAAGCCCAAGCTGGTCGAGGCGATCGGCGAGAACAAGCTGGGCGAGATGCTCGACAAGAAAGAAGCGGGCGCGGCAGAAAAACAGAAGAAGCTTGGCGACATCTTGGGCCGGCCCGACGGCAAAGAGGGCGGCGAGGGCAAGGTCAACATGCCCGGCTCGGCCTATGTTCGCGAGGTAAAAGTGGCGGTGACGCGCGCCTTTGTGCTGCCGGCCACCGTGCCGCCCTGGGAGGCTGCCGAGCTGGTGGCCAAGGTGCGCATCACCCGCATGACCGCCACCGGCGGCATCCTGGAGTGGCGCTTCGACAAGCAGAGCGGCAACGATGCCTTTGACGGCGCCGTGCGGGCGCTGATGGCCGGCTACAAGTCGGGCACCCGCAGCCTGCCCGAGCCGCCGCCACACATCCTGGCCGAGATCAATTCGCGCGGGTTCACCATCGAATTGCGCGGTGGTCGGGGCGGTTGAGCCCCAACGCGGCAGCGCGGGCCGCGGGACTCCTGCAACAACCATTGGCGAGCGCGGCGGCACCCTGCTAGGCTGAATTCCGCGGCCAGGCAATGGCAACCCCGCGGGAGTGCTCGACATGCTACGCACCCCACCCGATTCGCACAGAGTCGGCATGACGGACACATACTGCAACTGGCGAGAATCAGGCAAGGAACCCGGTTCGAGCCCGCGGACCCGCGCCGGCGATCGAGCCGAATTGGACGGATTGGCGATGATTCGGACCAGGGCAACCCATCTTGGCCGGGCCGTGATCGCGGCCCTGCTTGCCGCACTGGCCAGCTGCTCCGACGCGGGCAGCCAGGCCAACAGCCAGGACGCGGGCACCGGCGACACTCTGAGCCCAGCGGCGTGGGTGCTGGAAACCGACGTGAGTCCGGGCGAGGCCCGCGCTGGCAGCGTGTTCAGCGTGCAGTGTCGCGCGTTCTTGGCCCCGGCCCAGCCCGGCGGCGAGCTGGGCGCGGAAATCAGCCTGCCCGACACCGTCACGATCGACGTGGTCGGCCCGGCGGCGCCGCTGGCGGTCCAGGCCAGCCACGTCACCTTTGGTCAGGTGGGCGCGTACCAGATTGCCTGTCGCATTCCGACCCTGAACAAGGCCGACCCCACGCCGGCAACGCTGTACGTGGTGCCGGGCCCGCCGGTAAGCATCGACACGCAACTGCAGGGCTTCTATGGGCAACCGCCGCTAACGCCGCCGCCAGAGCAGGTGACGGCCGGCAGCATGCTGGCCTTCGGCTGCAGCGCGGTCGACGCCCTGGGCAATCCGATCAGCCAAGGGTTTTCGCTGATTGCCAGCCCGTCGCAGCCCACCCCGCCGGCCGGGCTGGTGTTGGCTGCGACCACCGCGGGACCGCTGGCCGTGGCCTGCGCCAACGAAGGCCTGGTGGACGCGACCCCCGTGCAGCTCAAGGTGCTGGCCGACGTGCCGCGCCACCTGTTCACGCTGCTGGAGCCGGGCACCATCGAGGCCGGCAACGCGGCGGCGCTGACCTGTGTGGCCGACGACGCCTACGGCAACTTGGTACCCGACTTCCCGTTTGCCCTGGACTATCCGCCGTCGGTGACGATCAAGGGGCTGTACGCCACCTCGACCAAGGCCGGCAGCCACAAGATCCAGTGCGTGCCCGAGTCGCTGGCCTGGGACCTGTTCACCCTGCACCCGGCGACGCTGGTGGTGCAGCCCGGGCCGCCCGCGACGCTGACCGTGCTGCCGGTGCCCAAGAAGGTCGTTTACAAGCAGAGCGAGAAGGTCACCTTCGAGTCGGCCGTGCGCGACGCCTTCGACAACCTGATTCCCGAGGCAACGGTGACGCTGGCGGTGCTGGCGCCGGCCACAGGCTACACCGTCAAGGACGGCAAGACGGTGAGCGCGAGCAAGGACGGCACCTACAAGCTGCTGTTCACGGTGGATCAAGCGCCGAGTCTGAAAGAGAATTTCGACCTGATCGTCGACGGCACGCCGCCGCAGTTGACCATCGATTATCCGCCGTGGGGCAGCACGCTCGAGGGCAAGGCCTCGGTGCCGGTCAAGGGCACCGCGGGCGACGCCACCTCGGGCGTGAAGTCGCTGACGCTGAACACCAAGCCGGTCTATCCGCAGCAGCCGGCGTGCCAAACGGACAAGGACTGCAGCGCCGGCGTGTGCAACCCAGAAAATGGCCTTTGCACGATCGGCACTTGGACGGCCCAGTTCGGCGCCAAGCACGGACTGAATCGGCTGCAGGCCGAGCTGACCGATCTGGGCGACCAGAAGTCCAAGGCAACCCGCGGCTTCTACTACTCGGGCGCCTACTACCCGGTCGACGGGACCAAGCCCGACGCCGCGCTGGTCAAAGCCGGCCTGCAAGTGTTCTTGGGCAAAGACTTCTTCGACGACGGCGTCCACGACCCGGCCCATCCCGACGACCTGGCGACTCTGCTCGAAGTGGCCATCGGCGGCCTCGACGTCAACTCGCTGCTGCCGCCGGGCGGCCTGTCCTCGGGCGGGGTAGACGTGACACTCAGCAACATCTCGATGAGCAAGCCGAAAATCGGCCTGCAGCCGGTCGACGGCGGCATGAACATGCAGATCGAGATCCTGAACCTCAAGACCGATCTGGCGGTCAAGGCGACGCATAAGCTCGGGCCGATCAGCGTGACCATCAAGGTGTCGGGCGACATCAAGATCGGCAAGATGAAGGTGGATCTCGGCCTGGGCATGGAAGTGCTGAACGGCCAGGTGTCCACCAAGATCACCAAAAGCTCGGTCGTGCTCGAAGACATGAAGCTGCACGTCGACGGCATCGGCGGCCTGTTCGACTTCTTGTGGAACATCCTGCTCGACGCCTTCAAGGGCCAGATCACCGACCAATTCGTCAAGACCATCAACGATCAGGTGCCCAAGCTGGTGGGCGGTCTGCTCAACCAGTTCGCCATCAACCAGGCGATCGCCCTGCCCTCGCTGGTGCCGGGCCAGCCGCCGGCCTCGATCCAGCTGATCAGCAAGCTGCAGACGCTGCAGTTCTCCGGCATCGGCGGTCTGGTGCTGCTCGACATGGGCTTTGCCGCGCAGAAGGGCACCACCCACACGGTCTTGGGGGCCATCGCGCGGTCGGGCTGCGTCGGCACGGTCGAGGACAAGTTCGCCATCGACAAGACCCAGCGCATGCAGCTGGCGATCCACGACGACGTGATCAACCAGCTGCTGTACGCGGTGTGGTACTCGGGGTCGCTCAAGATCGACAAGATCGACCTGAAGCAGCTGGCCGGCTCGGGCGCGACCGGCAGCCCGTTCCCGCTGGACGGCGCCACTCTGGATCTGGATCTGTTCCTGCAGCCGATCCTAGAGAGCTGCGGGCAGCCCGATCCGAGCCAGGTGCGCATCCAAGTGGGCGATGTCTATGCCCAAGCCAACTTGCCGCTCGGCAACCCGCTGTCGTTGGGCCTGTTCACCAGCCTGGACCTGGGCGCCACCATCGCCATGAATACGGCGGCCGACGGCAAGCAGCAGCTGGCGGTGACGATGGATCCGAAGATCGAGTACCACATGGAATTGTTCAGCATCACCAAGAGCTACGAGGCGAGCAAGAAGGTCTTCGAGGACCTGATCACCAAGCTGCTGACCGACCAGCTGAGCAAGGGCCTGCCCGGACTGGACAAGATTGCGCTGGACCTGCCGTCGCTGGACCTGGGCGGACTGCTGCCTGGGCTGCCCGCTGGCGCCAAGATCGGGCTCAAGGTCAACAAAATGGTGCGTTCGGGCGGCTTTACCGCCATCGACGCAGCTCTGCAGTAGGCAGCATGGGTGCGCGACGGGAGTTGATCCTGTGGAGCATTCGTCACGAGTTTGCACGATCGCGCGGAACACGGCACGATGCAGCATTGGGCGCAAGGTCGCAGGGCAACGATGAGGCACGAACCTAGCAGAAAAACTCGACATGCTGCCGCGATCGACGGACACAGCTTGCCCCTGCGCTCCGATCCGGCTCGCGCCCCGGCGCTGTTGGCGCTGGCGGCCCTGTGGGTCGGCCTGCTGGCCGGTTGCAGCGACCCGCCGATGCCGCACACGGGTGTGGTCAAAGCCGACGCCATGGACCCAGATGGCAATGGTGGCGACGATCTGGGCAATCCCGACGACGCCGCGGCCGACGTGCTGGTCCTGCCCGAAACGAACCAAGAAGAGAAGCCCTGCACCAAGGACCACGGCTGGGGCTGTACCTGCGAGACCAACAACGACTGCGAAAGCGGCTGGTGCGTCGAGGCCGAGACCGGCAAGGTCTGCACCCGCACCTGCACGTCGAGCTGCCCCAAGGACTGGAAGTGCACCCAGGCGCCCGGTGCCGACCTGACCTACGTCTGCGTGCCGCAGTACACCAACCTATGCAAGCCCTGCAAATCCCACGAAGACTGCGCCAGCTCGGGCCAGAAAGTCGGCGACGCACTGTGCGTCCCGCACGACGACGGCACCGGCTTCGTCACCGGCTCGTTCTGCGGCACCGGCTGCTCGAAAGACGAGGACTGCAAAAGCGGTTTCTCGTGCAAGGACGTGGCGATCCCCGGCGTGGAGGGCACCGTCAAACAGTGCATGCCCGACGCGGGCGATTGCTCGTGCCTGCCGGCGTGGATCAGCACCGGCGCCTCGACGATGTGCAGCAAAACCAATGATTTTGGTACCTGTGGCGCGCCGCGCGTGTGCACGGCCGACGGACTGACGCTGTGCGATGTGCCCCTGCCCGAGGCGGAGATCTGCGACGACGTAGACAACGACTGCAACGGCCAGACCGACGACGACGGGGCGATCGACTGCGTGCCGTTCTTCCCCGACACCGACAGCGACGGCTTCGGCATCGGTGAAGGCCAATGTTTGTGCCACGATCCCGGCGATGGTTACGCCCCGGAGGGCGGCGACTGCAACGACCTGGTGACGGCGGTCAAGCCGGGCGCGCAAGAGATCTGCGACAACCAGGACAACGACTGCAACGGCCAGACCGACGAGTCGGGCGCCAAGGGCTGCAAGGTCTTCTACAAGGACAAAGACGGCGACAAATACGGCGACGTCGACGACTCGGCCTGCCTCTGCCCCGGCAAGAAGGGCTCGGACTGGCTGGAGCAGGGCGGCGACTGCGACGACGGCAACAAGAAGGTGCACCCCGGCGCGACCGAGATCTGCAACAATTTGGACGACAACTGCAACAGCAAGACCGACGAGGAAGGCGCCGAGGGCTGCAAGCTGTTCTATGTCGACGCCGACGCCGACACCTTTGGCCCCACCGCCAGCGGCAAGTGCTTGTGCAAAGCCAACAAGCTGTACGTCACCGAGCAACCCGGCGACTGCGACGACAGCAACGCCAAGGTCAGCCCCACCCAGCTCGAGATCTGCAACGGCACCGACGACGACTGCAACAGCCAGACCGACGACGGCAACTCCAGCGCCTCGTGCCCACCCGTGGCTGGCGGCCAGGTGGCGTGCATTGCCGGCAAGTGCGGGATCGGCAAGTGCGGCCCCGGCCTCTTCGACGTGGACCTGGACTTGAGCAACGGCTGCGAGTGCGCCGCCGACTCCAATTTCGGCACCTTGGGCAACGTCTGCGGCAATGCCGTGGAGCTCGGCGAGATGCCCGACGGCAGCAACACCGTGCCGGCCAAAGGCAATTTGATGCCAGGCGAGGACTCGGACTGGTTCCACTTCTACGCCAAGGACCAACCCGACGACAACACCTGCGACCAGTTCGACGTGCGCATCAAGTTCGCCAGCAACCCGAATAACCAGTTCGTTTTCGACGTGTTCCGCAAGTCGTGCGCCGGCGCCGACCAGATCTGCACCGGCAGCACCGAACACAGTTGGTCAACGAGTTTCTACGGCGATGCCCCCAGCGGCTCGGACGCCAAGCCCCAAGTCAAGACCTACGGCGACGTCACCAAGTCGCCGGTGCCCGAGAAGGCCGGCGAGTGCAAGTGCGTGGCGCTGAAGCCCGGCGTAGACGGCCTGCCCGGCATGAACTTGTGCTCGGACAACTCGGCCCACTACTACGTGCGCGTGTATCGCAAGCCCGGTGTGCCGAACTCGACCATCTGCGTCGAGAACAGCTACATGCTGCAGGTCAACAACTCGCCGCCGTAGCGACCTCGCGAATCCAGTAAAATTCGATTAGTTCAGCGTGTCGGACGTGTCGCTGTCGCTGCCCTGGCCCACGACCACCATCGCCGGGCGCACCACCTCGTCGCCGAAGATGCAGCCGGCGGCGACGCTGTGGATGACGCGGCCCGCCTGCGCGGGATCGGCCACGGCCATGGTCGTCACGGCCTGGTGGCGCTCGGGGTCGAAGATCTCGCCCATGCCGTCGAAGCGCAGCAGGCCCATGGCGGCCAGGGCCGCGTCGAACTGGTTGCGGATGATGCGGACCCCGTCGACAAAGGCGTCGCCGTCCTTGCCTTTGACGCTGTCGAGCGAGCGGTCGAGCGTGTCGAGCACGCCGATCAGGCCCGACACGGCCTTGGTCTGGTCGCGCTTCAGGTTGCGCTCGTACTCGCGGGCGATGCGGTCTTTGGCCGCGTCGAACTCGCGCTTGGCCTTGTCGAAGGCGCCGGCGTACTGGCGGACCTGTTCGTCGGCGTCTTTCAAGCGGCGCTCGGCCTCGGCCAACTGGGTGGCGAGCTTGGCGTTTTCCGACTTCAGCGCCGCCGGATCCAGGGCCTCGGCCTCGGCATCGGCGTGGCTGTCAGCGGGCTCGGCGGCGGCCTTGGCGGGCTTGCCAGGCTCGGCGTGGTGGTGGTGCTTGGACATGCAAACCTCGCGAAGCAGCCGGAGCGGTGCGCACAACGGCTAGACGAAGCGGCCGCCGCCCAGCAGTGTCCTGCGAGCGGCGGCCGCCACAGCAAACCCGCAGACTAGGCCTCGACTTCCACAGCCTCGACGATGGCGCACTCGGTGGTCAGCAGCAGGGTCGCCAC
>JACRCU010000470.1 GCA_016218865.1 Deltaproteobacteria bacterium
GCTTGGCCATGCACCATGCGACCTTTCAGCTCACCGACGAGGCCATCGACCAGCCCGTCCGCGACCTGCGCGCGGCCCTGGGACGCCACGGCGCGGGCTCGTTCCTGACGCCGGAAGTGGGCGAGACCTGGCAACCGCCTCGGCAGGGATGACCCTAGACCACCGATCAGAAACCCGCATCCAACGATCCACGTCGCGGCGGGTCGCGTCCCCTCCGACTGGCCTCTTGCCCTCGCGACCCACCCAGCATCCTTGAGGTTTCGTCCGACGGGAGTTCCGTTGCTCGGGGGCTCGGAGGATTCTGATTGACGCACTAGCTACAGCGCACATACCGGGGGCTTGCGGTCGATCCACGGCTGCGCGGCCTCGAGCTGCGCGGCCACCTGGATCAGCAGCGCGTCCTGGCCATAGGCAGCCGAGAACTGCACGCCGATCGGCAGACCCGCCGGGCTCGTGTGCAGCGGCAGCGACACCGCCGGCTGGCCGGTCTGGTTGAAGATCTGGGTGTTGGGCGTCTTCTCGAAGTTCGTCGCCGCCAGCTGCGCCAGCGCCGCGCGAATCGCCGGCTTGAGCGGCAGCCCGCGCAGGATCGCCAGCCCCAGCTTGTCGCCGGCCTTCAAGCCCAGCTCGCCGAGCCGCACCGGCGGATGCGCCAGGGTCGGGCTGACCAACACGTCGTAGCGCTGGTGAAACGCCGCCAGCTGCCGCCCAGCCGCCTGGGTGGCGTCGCGGGCGCGCTGCAGATCCATCCCGGTCATCGCCTGCCCCACTTGGCGCAGGAACCAGGTCGCGGGCTCGAAGTCGGCCGGGCGCGGCGTCTTTGTGACCCAGTGGGCCATCTCGTCGATCTCCGCCGCCACGCCCACGCCCACCTGCACCAGGTAGGCCTGCACCAGGGCGTCGCGGTCGAAGCTCGGCGTCGCCTCTTCCACTTCGTGCCCCAGGTCGCGGAGCCACTGCGCGGTCTCGGTGACGGCGGCGGCGCAGGCCGGGTCGGTCGCCTTGCCGAAGAACGACTTGGTGGTGAAGGCCACCCGCAATTTCCCAGGATCGCGGCCGACTTCCGCAGCCAGGGGCCCGGCCAACGGCGGCGCGGCATAGGGATCGCCCGGCATCGGTCCGGCCATCACGTCGAGCAGCGCGGCGGTGTCGCGGATACTGCGCGACAGCACGCCGAACTGCACATAACCGCCCCAACCTTCGCCCAGATCCGGTCCGGTGGGGATGCGGCCGCGGCTCGACTTGAAGCCCACCACGCCGCAGGCGCTCCCCGGGATGCGCAGCGAGCCGCCGCCATCGCCGCCGTGGGCCACTGGGACCGCCCGCGCCGCCACCAGCGCCGCCGAGCCGCCCGACGAGCCGCCGGTGGTGTGCTCCAAATTCCAGGGGTGATGTGCCGCCCCGCGCCACTGCGACTCGGTGGTACCCAGGATCGCCAGCTCGGGGCAGTTCGTCTTGGCGACGAAGATGAGGCCCGCCCGCCGCAGCCGCGCGATCGCCTCGGCGTCGTGATCCGGCACGAAGCCGTCCAGGAAGCGGGTCGACGCGGTGAACGGCACGCCCTGGACGAAGCCGTCGAAGTCCTTGACCGCCATCGGCACCCCGGCAAAGGGGCCGGAGGGCAGCGGTCCGCGCGCCGCCGCCCGGGCCTGCTCGTACATCGTGTGCACGGCGGCATTCAGCTGCGGGTTGACGCGCTCGATCGCATCGATGGCGGCGTCGACGAGCTCCGCAGCCGTGGTTTCGCCGGCGCGGATCCGGCGAGCAAGTTCAGTGGCGTCCGCGTCAAGGAGGTGGCTCATGCCGCTATCCTGCGCCGCGTTGCCGGCCGCGGCAAGGGTGCACGTGGCCGACGGCGCCTTGCTGCCTTTGCTCCCCCCGGGACGGTGAAGTTCGCGTAAGCCCTTGGCCGCTATACCGCTTATTTCTTCATTTGCTCAAGCATCTGGCGGTTTGCAATACTCAATACGAAGTCGCTGGCCCGGGCGACCCGATCAGCAGGCAACACATTGTGGTGCGCTGCCGGCTGCACGCGGCACGCCCTCCCGGGCGCAAATGGGGAAGAATGATGGCATCTTGTAGCACACCGATCCGGATCTGGTTGGCGCTCGGCGCCGTCACCGCGCTGCTGGCGAGCTGTTCGTCCGACCTGCCGGTCATCGGTCCCAAGCCCACCGACGCGAGCGGCGTCGACGCCACCGTGCTGGACGGCCTGATCGGCACTGACCTGGGGCCCGGCAAAACCGACACGCAGGCTGGCGATGCGGACGCTACCGACGACGCCACGGAGACCGTCGACGCCATCGCGGACGGGGCCGACGACGCCGATGCCCAAGTCGCCGACACGGACGACACCATCTTAGGCGACGGCGACACGCAACTGCCCGACGGCGCTACGTCTATCGACGACGTCGACATCGCCGAGGATGCCACCGCGGCCGACGGCGGCGACGACACCGGCCTGCCGGGCGACGCCACGGAACCCGCGGATGGCGAAGGGAGCGACGCGGTTGGCGACACCTTGGACGATGCCGAGGACGGCGCGGGCGATGTGCCGCCTGCCGACGACGCCACCGCCGCCGATGTGCCCGCCGACGCCACCGTCGCCTGCCCGCTGACCGGCCCGGCCACCGAGACCTGCGACGGCCTGGACAACGACTGCGACGGGCAGACCGACGAGGACCCGCTGCCGGCGACCCTGTGCGACGACGGCAACCCGTGCACAGACAACCTTTGCGCGTCGGGTGGTTGCAGCTTCCCTGCCAACACCGCGCCGTGCGAGGCCGACGCCAATCCCTGCACCACCGGCGACACCTGCGCCAGCGGCGTGTGCCAGGTAGGCAACGCCCTGGCTTGCGACGACGGCAACGCCTGCACCGAAGACTCCTGTGACCCCGCCACCGGCGCTTGCGCCACCAGCACCACCGCGACCGAGGGCAAGCCCTGCGACTCGGACAGCAACGCCTGCACCTTTGGCGACATTTGCACGGCGGGCACCTGCGTCGCCGGCACCGTCAAGGACTGCAGCGACGGCAACCCGTGCACCACCGACAACTGCGACACGCAAGGCGCCTGCCTCAACCTGCCCAACACCGCCACCTGCGACGCCGACAACAACCCGTGCACAGTAGGCGACGCCTGCAAAGACCAGTTGTGCCTGCCGGGTGCGGTGACGGCGTGCGACGACGGCAATCCCTGCACCATCGACGCCTGCGACCAGGCCAGCGGCGGCTGCCAAAGCGACCCAGCGCCGCAAGAGGGCAAGCCCTGCGACGCCGACAACAGCGCCTGCACCACCGGCGATGTCTGCACGGCCGGCAAGTGCGCACCCGGCAAGCAGCTCGGCTGCGACGACGGCAACCCGTGCACCGACGACAGCTGCGATGCCACCGCGGGCTGCCTCCACGCCGCCAACAGCGCGCCGTGCGACGACGGCAACACCTGCACCAGCGGCGACGCCTGTGCCAGCGGCCAGTGCGCGGCCGGCACGCCGAGCTGCACCTGCCAGAGCGACGCCGACTGCGCCTCGATTGCCGGCGGCGACCTCTGCAAGGGTCAGTACTTCTGCGACAAGAGTGCAGGCGCCGCCCTGTGCAAGCCCGTGCCCGGCACCGCCGTGGCCTGCCCCAACGCCAAGGACGCCACCTGCGGCAAGAACACGTGCCAACCCAGCACCGGCCAATGCGAAGTGGTCGCCATCAACAACGGTGCACCCTGCGACGACGGCTCGGTCTGCACCCAAGGCGACGCGTGCCAGGCGGGCGCCTGTGTGGGTGGTGCGACCGCGGCCTGCGACGACAAGAATCCTTGCACCAGCGACAGTTGCGACATCGCCACCGGCTGCACCAGCACCGTGAACGACCTGCCGTGCGACGCCGACGGCAACGCCTGCACCCAGGGCGACGCCTGCCAGGGCGGTCTGTGCGTGGTCGGCACGCCCACCCTGTGCAACGACGGCAACCCCTGCACCGCCGACAGCTGCGACGCCAGCAGCGGCAAGTGCCTGTTCGCGCCCCAGGACGCCAAGCCCTGCGACGCCGACGGCAGCGTCTGCACCAGCGGCGACCAATGCCAGGCCGGCACCTGCACGGCGGGCAGCACGGTGGTCTGCGACGACAAGAACCCTTGCACGGACGACGCTTGCGACCCCACCAGCGGCTGCAGCTTTGCCGCCAACGCCAAGCCCTGCAACGCCGACGA
>JACRCU010000466.1 GCA_016218865.1 Deltaproteobacteria bacterium
ACGAAGTCCACGCCGTGGTGGCCCTGCAGGGCGGTGCCTTTGCCATGGTCGGCAGCAACTCGAGCGACGCCAAGCAGGGCAGCGATGTCTGGCTGCTGGTGGTCGACGCGACCGGCAAACAGTTGAACTCCAAGCTGATCAACAAGGGCGAGTACGATCAGGGCCACTGCGCGGCGGCGCTGGCCGACGGCGGACTCCTGCTCGGCGGCGTGGTCAGCAACAACGGCAACCCCGATCTGTGGGTGGGGCGCGCCGACGCCGACGGCAACGTGCTGTGGCAAGACCTGGTGACCGGCAACCAGAGCGAGACGGCTTGGGGCGTTGCGGCCTGGGCCGACGGCAGCTTCGCCGTGGCCGGCGAGTCCAGCTCCAGCAACAGCGGCGCCCTGGGCGGCGTCGACGGCTGGCTCCTGCGCTACGACAGCTTCGGCAACCGCATCTGGAACAAGAAGTTCGGCAGCAACGGCAACGAGTGGTTCAAGGCCGTGGCGGCCCTGCCGGACCGCGGCCTGTGGGTGGGCGGCCAGCTGTGGCAAAATGGCGGCCTGGACGGCTGGGCCCTGCGCTTGGGTCCCTGGGGCCACAGCAGCTGCAGCAGCGCCGGCGCCTGCAAGAACCTGGATTTCGCCGCCTGCGACGACGGCCAGCCTTGCACCGCCGACCCATGCGACGCGGCCGCCGGCTGCGAACACCCGCCTCTGCCCGACGCCAGCGTTTGCGGCGACGGTGCACAGTGCGGCGCTGGCCAGTGCGTGGGCGGCTGAGAAGGGGAAAGACGATGCGCGGTGCGTGGATAGCCTGGGCGATGGCGGGGTTGCTACCCCTGCAGGCAACGGCGCCGCACGCGGCCTACGCCGACGACCCCCGCGAAGCCGCGCTGGCGCTGTCCAAGCAGGCCCTGGACGCCTATCTGGCCGGCGACTTCACCGGGGCCGAAGCCCTGTACCTGCAGGCCTATCGCACGTGGCCGGCCGAGCCGCTGTACCTGTACAACGCCGCCCGCGCCGCCGAGCGCGCCGGCCACCGCGACGCGGCCGAGCGCATGTATCAGGAGTACCTGAGCAAGGCGCCGCCCGGTCAGCCCGAGATCGCCAAAGCCCGCTTCCACTTGGGCGAATTGCGCGCCAGCAAGCCGGCCACTCCGCCCGCCGTGCCGCCCAAGAACCCGCCGCCCGCCGGCAGCTCCAGCGGCAAAAGCGCGGGCGGTCTGGCCTTGCTCATCACGGGCGGTGTGGTCGCGGTGGGCGGCGGCCTGTTGCTTGGCAGCGCCGCGTCGGAGCAGAGCGAGTTGGACACCCGCCTGAACCAGCGCGACGCCAGCGGCACCATCATCGACATCAGCCACAGCGACGCCGTGGCCAAGCAAAGCGGCATCAACACCAAGGAATACATCGGCTGGGGCATGGTCGGCGCCGGCGCGGTGGCGGGCATCGTGGGCGCCGTGCTGATGGCCAATGCGCCCAGCGCGCGGGTGGTTCTGGTGCCGCAGGGGCAGGGCCTGGCGCTGGCGTGGCGGTTCTGACGCCAAATCCGTCCAATTCGACTCGAAAACCTGAGCAATTCTCCGGGCCCGAACCGGGCTGCGTATCAGTCCAGCGCCGTGGGCTTCTCCAGCTTCGGCTTGGGCTTTTCGGTCGGCTTCTCGGCCGGTGGGTCGCCCGGCACGGTGACGATCGGCGGCTTGGGCGGCGGCAGATCGGCAGGTTTCTCTGTCCGGTTTCCGGCTGGTTTTTCCTGCGCTTTCTCGGGGCCGGCTTGGACCGTCGGGCGCTCGGGAGCCGCCGGCGGTGCCGCCTCGGCCGCGGGCTTGGTGGGGCGGGCCGCGCTCGGCTCGCCCGGCGCCGCCTGGGCTGCAGCTGCGGGGCCCGCCGACTCCGCGGCACTGGGGGCGAGGCCCGGGGTCGGCGCACTGGTCGGTGCCGGCGGGGCCGGGGCGGGTGGCGGCGCAGGCGGAACGGCGACGACCGGGGCCGGAGCCGGCGCAGCGACCGGCGCGGAGGGGCTTTGGCTTGCAGGAATGGCTGGTTGCGTGCTCTCGGTCGCGAGCAGCCAGGCCAGTGCCACCACCGTCGCCACGGCAATACCCGCCGCCAGCAGCGGCAAGTGCAGGGCGCGCTTGGGCACCGCCGCGACGGGTTCCCTGGCCAGTGCGGGCGGCAGGCTGCCGGTCAGACCGCTCTGGCCGGCACCACTGGCAGCCTGGGGCCGCGCACACCACTCCAGAGCCTGGCGGAATTCCTTGGTATCGGCAAAGCGGTCGCTGGGTTGCTTGGCCATCGCCCGCCGCAGCGCCGCGGCCCAGCCGTCGCTCAGCGGCTGCGGCGCCACCGTCCGGACATCGGGAATCGGCGCCTCGATGTGCTGGTACATCAGGGCCAGCGGGTTGGGGTCGGCATAGGGTTGCTGGCCGGTCAGGCAGCGAAACAACAGCACGCCCAAAGAGTACACGTCGCTTCGGGCGTCGACGCCGCCGCCGCGGCATTGCTCGGGGCTCATATAGGCTGGCGTGCCCAACGTGCTGCCCTGGCCGGTGAGCGACGAGTCCGAGGCGTGGGCGATACCGAAGTCCAGCACCTTGACCGGCACTTCGCCGTCGTCGTGGTCCAGCAGCATCACGTTGCCGGGCTTCAGATCGCGGTGCACCAAGCCGGCCTTGTGCGCCTCGGCCAGACTTTTGCAGATTTCGATGCCGATGCGCGCCACTTGATCGGGCGGCATCACCTCGCCGCGGCCGGCCAGATCGTCCAGCACATCGGCCAGCGTGGCGCCGTGCAGCTGCTCCATGGCGATGTAGAACGCGCCCTCTTCGGTCTGGCCCACGTCGAACACGCGCACCGTGTTGGCGTGGCGCAGCTGGGCGGTGATCTGCGCCTCTTTCCAGAAGCGGCGCACGA
Source organism: Deltaproteobacteria bacterium (assembly GCA_016218865.1). Taxonomy (GTDB): domain Bacteria; phylum Myxococcota_A; class UBA9042; order UBA9042; family UBA9042; genus SXRM01. Next base: position 2,895 of record JACRCU010000466.1, read on the forward strand.
TGACTGCGTTGGAGGCGCCGAGCTCGACGTGCAGGAGCTTCAGCGCCACCGTCTGGCCGGTCCCGGTGTGCACGGCCGAGAAGACCGCGCCAAACCCGCCGCGTCCCAGCCGCCCGGTGATGCGGTAGCGGCCCACCACCACGTGGCCCGCCGGGTAGTTGAGCGCGTCGACGTCGACCTTGGTGCGCCGCACCGTGGCGGTGCCGTCGGCCGGACAAAACGCTTCGTCGCGGTCGCTGCCGCAGGCTGGACAGAAGCGATTTTGCTGGGTTGCTGACAAGGTGCTCCGCGGCCGCGCTGTGGGCTCGGCGTCGCAAGCGTAGCGAGTGCCGCGGCTCGCCGGCAAGACACGCCGCCGCCAAGCCTGCGCTGTTGTGGTATGCTGACGCCGGCGAAGACAGCTTGGGGTAGCAACTGTGGACAAACAAAGCATGATCACTGTAGTGGCGTGGACGGCGCTGGCGCTGTTGCCCGGCTGCCCGCAGGCCCTGCCCAGTTCGGGACAATTCGGCGGCGACACCGCGGCGACCGGCGCCGATGGCAGCATCAGCGGCGGGCAAGACATTGCAGCTACAGGTGATTCCTCTGGAGCGACCGACGCGGCCACCGGCGACAGCGGCGGCGGCGGCGGCACCACCCTGGATGCGAGCGGCGACGTCGCCAGCGGCGATCAACAGGGCGGCGAGACCACCAGCGAAGTCTGCGCCTGCGCCACCAATCCCGACTGCGCCAGCATCGCCGTTGGCACCTGCCAAGTGGTCGAGTGCCAAAAATGCCAATGCATCGTGGTGGTTGCCGCGGACGGCAGCCCCTGTGGCGCCGGCAACGAGTGCAAGTCGGGCGCCTGTCTGCCCAAAAGCGTACCCGGGGCCTGGGCCGTCGGCATCGCCGCGGGCGGCAACCACTCGTGTGCCCTGCGCGGCAACGGCACGCTCAGCTGCTGGGGCGCCAACGGCGAGGGCCAATTGGGCAACGGCACCACCAGCGGGCCGCTCTACTACGAGAAAATTCCGCAAGAAGTCGCGATGTTGACCAAGGTCAGCTCGGTCGAACTGGGCGACACCCACAGCTGCGCCGTGTGGGGCGGCGGCAAATTGTCGTGCTGGGGCGACCGCTTCAGCGGCAAGACCGGCAGCGGCGACAACAGCGGGTCGGCCACCACCCCCGAGTCGGCTGGCACCATCACCGATGCCCTGGCCGTCACCTGCGGCAACCAGAACGGGCTGGCGATTCGCGCCGGCCTGACCCTGTGGGGCTGGGGCGGCAACTCGGGCAACGCCTTTTTGACCGGCGACTTCACCCAGAAGAATTCGCCCGTTTTAGTGCAGGGCGTGCTGGGCAGCTCGGCCGTTTGCGCCGGCAGCAGCCACGTGTGCGCCCTGGCGGCTTCCGACGGCACCGTGCGCTGCTGGGGGCGCAGCGGCGACGGCGAAGTGGGCAACGGCAAGATCGGCGACCTGAACGAGGTCTACCCGCCCAGCGACGTGGGCCTGACGGGCATCGTGGGCTTGGCCTGCGGCGACTACCACACCTGTGGCTGGGACGCGGCGGGCAAGCTGTGTTGCTTGGGCAAGAATCTGTCGTCGCAGCTGGGCCTTGGCGCCTACAGCGCCGGCGCGGCGGTGCCGGTGGCCACCAAGTCGATCAGTGACGTCAAGGCCGTCGCCGGCGGCCAAGGCCATACCTGCGCCGTGACCAAGGCCGGCGCCGTGCTGTGCTGGGGCAGCAACGACGATGGCCAGGCCGGCCAGATCGCCAGCAGCGCCGACATCAACTTCCCGACGGCGGTCGACATCGGCGGCAAGTCCCTGGGCGTGGCCTGCGGCACCAACCACAGCTGCGCGGTGCGCGACGACGGCGCCGTGCTGTGCTGGGGCCGCAACAGCAACGGGCAACTGGGCAACAACTCGACGAGTTCGGGCGGCACGCCGGTGCTGGTGGTCGGGAGCAAGTAGGCCCGGCGCCTACTTGCCCGTGCAGCGGCTGTTGTCGGCCGGGCGCCAGGTGATCAGCTTGGCCTGGCCCGCTTGGAGTTCGGCGCAGTCGACCGAGCCGTTGCCGTCGCTGTCGATCCCAAGGTCCACCAGCCGGTGCAGCACGAAGCGGTTGTGGCTGTGGTTCGGCGTGGTTTTGTAGGTCTGCGTGCAGAAAGCCGAAGTTCCACCCAGGGTCGACTGGGTGGAGTCCTGTACGCCGCCGCCTTCGATGTGGCCGACGTTGACCATCGTGCCGGTCACCTGCGCAATCGCGCGAATGGCCACGTAGATCTCGCACATCTTGCCCACGAACAGGGTGCCACCGGGCTTGCCGTCGGCCTCGACGTCGACCAGGCGCGGATCGCCGGGGCCGCTGGGCATGGCATCAAAGGCCGGGTCGGCCAGCTGCACGCCGAACACCTGCACGTCTAGCCCGCCCAGGTAGGTGGCGCCCGCGCTGACCCCGCCCAGGGCCGACACGGTCTCGACCGGCGGGATTGCCGCCACCAGCGCCGGTGGGAAGATGGTCTGCTGGCCCAGCAGCGGCGTGTTGACGATCGAGCAAACCTGGCGGGTTTCGCGAAGGAAGTTGCCGTCTTGCTGCACCTGCACCAACGCCAGCTTGTAGGTGCGCAGCTCGAAGGCACTGGTGCCGAACTGGACGCAGTTGGACCAGTCGGTCGCCAGGCCCCATTGGCCGCTCAGGGCGTTCGCAGTGGCGCTGACATCGGCCGGCAGACCGCCGGCGTCGACGGTGCTCGCCACTTCGCGGTCGCTGAACTCGCTGGGCGCGGGGTCGGGATCACTGCACGCCGCAAGAAGCGCAACGATTCCAAACACTAGAAAATGGCTGCGAGGTTCTGGCTTCACTCAGAACCCCCACTGCAGGTTCATGCCCAGCGCCAGCAGATTGCCCGACGAGGTCCAGCCCGGGAAGCCCGGCGAGCCGGTCTGCAGTCCCACCGCGGCCGGTGCGGGCTGGCCCGTGGCCGGGTCGGTGGCGGTGTCGGGCACCTCGTCGCACAGGCTGGTCACCCCAGGCGCACACACCGGATAGTGGGCGAGCGCCGTCTTGTTGGTGTCGCGCGCCAGCAGGTGGTGCAGGCCCAGGTACCAGGACAGCGTGACCTGCTTCTTGAACAATTCCAAGGCATGCGCCATGCCCACCGTCGCCACGATGCGGTCGTTGTCTACGTAGCTGGTCCGCCCCGTCTGCGCCGGCACCGGCGACGGCTCCCACTGCACACCCAGGCGCAGCTGCCGCTCGCGCGCCGCCTGCAATTCGGCGCCGAGCCGCAGACTTACGGTGTCGCGAAAGCCCGCCAGCTGGTTTTGGGTGTCCACGTACTGGCTCCAGCGCGACAGCACCGCGTCGGCCGACAGCGCCCACGCGCCCAGCTCGCCCGCCACGCCAGCGGCCAGCTGATCCGGCGACGAGTTGAGCCGCAGCACCACGTTCTGCTGCACCGGGAAGGACTGGGCGTCGCCCTGAAAGCCGCGAATCTGGATGGCGTTCTTCAGCGTCAGCGCGAAGTAGTTGGCGCTCCGCCACGACAGACCGAAGCGCAGGTGCTCGATGGGCGTCGCGATGGCGCCGATGATCGGGGCGGCCCGGCCAATCTGCTGGTTTTGCACAGAGATGCGCACGTCCTGCTGCCGCGCCGCGTCTTCCAGGTACACGGTGCTGTGGGCCGTGCCCTCGGGCATCACCGAGATGGCGGCGCCGAGCGACAGCCAGCTGAGCACCTGGTAGCCGGCGCCGACCAGGATCACCTGGTGCTGGGATCGATCGCCATACAGCTCGAAATTCAGCTGGTTCGAGGCGTACTGTTCGCGCTCGTCGGCGTAGTGCGACACCTGCTGGCCCAGCCGGGTCATCGGCAGGGCGACGGCGACGCCGATGCGCAGATTCTCGAAGCCGAACGAGCCGGTCGCGCCCATGACGAAGTCGTACAGGTTGCTGACGTCGTCGCTGCCCTTGCGCGCCTGCAGGCGGTAATTGCTTGGAATCGCCGGCGAAGCACTGCCCAGGTCGGGCACGTTGTAGCCGGCCGGCCGCTCTTTGAGGCGCACGCGCACGTCGTCGAACGACATCAGCGTGCCCATGTCGATGTGCGGGGCGCTCTGGGTCAGGCCGCCGGGGTTGTACCACAGCGACGACCAGTCGCGGACGCCGGCCGTCACGGCCTGCCCCAGACCTCCCGACCGCGCCGAAGCGCCATACAATTCAAAGGGATTTGCCTGCACGCCCGCCGGCAGGCCCAGCAAGGCAACGGTCACAAGGGTAGCGGTCAAGTGGTTGGCTTTCACGCGCCCAAGCGTAGGGCCAGCCTGGCCAGGGCGCAAGCGCCGCGGTTTTCGCCGACCGCCGCAGCGTGTAGACTCGCGCTGCGCCAAGCGGTGCACGAGGCAACCATGGATTTTTGGGCGAATCGCCCGGTACTGGTCACGGGCGCCGCCGGCTTTATCGGCTCGCACCTGACCGAGGCCCTGCTGCAGCGCGGCGCCAAGGTGCGCGTGCTGATTCGCTACAACTCGGCGGGACGGCGCGGCCACCTGGACGAGTTGCCGCCCGAGCTCGCCAGCAAGATCGAAGTGTTTGCCACCACCGTCGAGGATTCCTACGCAGTGGATAGGGCGGTGCAGGGCTGCGACACGGTGTTCCACCTGGCGGCGCTCATCGGCATCCCCTACAGCTACGTGGCGCCGGCCCACTACGTCGCCACCAACATTTCCGGCACCTTGCACGTGCTGGAGGCCTGCCGTCGCCACGACGTCCGCCGCCTGGTCCACACCTCTACGTCCGAGACCTACGGCACCGCCCAGTACACGCCCATCGACGAAAAACACCCGCTGGTGGGTCAGAGCCCGTACTCGGCCAGCAAGATCGGCGCGGACCAGCTCGCGGTGTCGTACTTCCGCAGCTTCGGCACGCCGGTGGCGATCCTGCGGCCCTTCAACACCTATGGCCCCCGGCAGTCGGCGCGCGCCATCGTGCCCACCATCCTGTCGCAGGTGCTCGCCGGGCGAAACCCGATTCGGGTCGGTAGCTTGACCCCGCAGCGCGACCTGAACTACGTGGCCGACACCGTGCAGGGCTTCTTGGAAATCGCCAAGTGCGACGCGGCTTTGGGCGAGGTGGTCAACGTCGGCTCGGGCCGCACCTGGACCATTGCCGAGGTCATCGCCCAGGCCGAGATCGCGCTGGGGCAACCGATCGCGGTGCAGTGCGACGATCAGCGCGTCCGCCCGGCCCAGAGCGAGGTGGAGCTGCTGCTGGCCGACACGCAAAAGGCCAAGCGGCTGTTCAACTATGCGCCCACGGTGACGCTGGACGAGGGGCTGCGGCGCACGGCCGACTACCTGCGCCAGCGCCTGCAGCATTACCGGGTCGACGACTACAACGTATAGGCCACCGAGGTCGGCATGTCTGGCAAAAAGCCGCGGATTTATCAGTTCATGCAAGAGCGCGACGACCTGCTGGCCGAAGTGGTCGAGCGGGTGGTGCGCGACAAGGTCAGCGCCTCGTGGCGCGATCAGCAGCAGGCGCTGGAGTACGTGCTGAACGAGGCGGCGTACCTGGAGATGCAGCGGCTGGAGCATGGAAGTTCTAGCTTAGATCTGCACCCTTACGGGTACTGGCACCAGCTGGCGCGCGGCTTGGCGAGCATGGGCGACATCGAGAAGGCGCGGGTGCTGCGCGAGCTGACCCACGCGTATGCCAGCGATGTGGCGGGGCGTTTTACCCCCAAGGTCTACGAGCTGGCCACGCGGGTGCTGCCGTTGGGCCTGGGCGCGCTGTTCAACACCCAGAGCGTCGACACGCTGCTGCACCACTACCGGCAGATCTCGGAACGGGTGATTCTGGCTGGGCATCTGCACACGTGGCGCAACCTGGCCGAGCAGGGAACCATCATCGTGGTGCCGACCCACAGCAGCAACCTGGACTCGATCGCCGTGGGCTGGGCGCTGCACGAGGCCGGCCTGCCGCCGGTGACCTACGGCGCGGGCAAGAACCTCTTCACCAGCCCGATCACCTCGTTCTTCATGCACAACCTGGGGGCCTACAAGGTCGACCGGCGCATCCGCCACACGCTGTACAAGGAAGTCCTCAAGACCTATAGCGAAGTGCTGCTCGAACGCGGCTACCACTCGCTGTTCTTCCCGGGCGGCACCCGCTCGCGCACCAACAAGGTCGAGAGCAGGCTGAAGCTGGGCCTGCTGGGCACTGGTCTTACGGCCTATGCCCGCAACCTGCAGCAAGGCAAGCCGAATCCGCGCATCTTTGTCTGCCCGCTCACCATCAATTACCACCTGGTGCTGGAGGGCGAGACGCTGATCGACGACGCGCTGCGCCAGGACGGCGGCCACCGCTTCATCATCGAGGACGACGAGTTCAGCCGGCCGCGCGACGTGGCAACCTTCCTCTACAAAATGGCCCAGCTGGAGTACACGACCTACATCCAATTCGGCGAGCCCATCGACCTGTTCGGCAACCGCGTGGACGAAGACGGCACCTCGCGCGACCCCCGCGGCCGGCCGATCGACACGGCGCGCTACCTGTGGCGCAGCGGTCAGGTGGTGCACGACGCGGCCCGCGACGCCGAGTACACCCGGCTGTGCGGTCAGGCGATCACCAAGAGTTTCGCGCAGAACACCGTGGTGGTGTCGACGGCGCTGGTGGCGCTGGCGGCGTGGCGGCTGCTCGGGCAGCGCTACCCGGGCGCCGACCTGTACCAGCGGCTGCGGGTGGGCCGCGACGAGACCTTTGCCCTGGCCGACCTGGCCGGCGCGGTCGACGGCCTGCTCCGCGGCTGCAAAAAGCGAGCGAGCGCAGGCACTTTGCACCTGGCCCACGACGTGCAGCGCGACGACGCCCTGCGGCTCATCGAGACGGCGCTGCGCATCTTTGGCATGTACCACACGGCGCCGGTGCTGCGGGCCTGTCCCGCCGGCGTGCAGATCGGCCATGCCCCGCTGCTGCACTACTACGCCAACCGCCTGGATGGGCTGGGGATCGTCGCCGAGACGGCGCCGGCCGCGGAGGTCGCATGAGCGCCGCCAAGACCAAGACCGCCGCCAGCGCTGCCAAAAGCCCGGCGGCTACGCTGAAGAATGCGGTCGGCATCGTCGGTTCGGGCCGCTGGGGCACCACCTTGGCGCACATCGCCGCCAGCCAGGGCAGCCCGGTGTGGCTCTGGTGCGAGCACCCGGGCGAGGCTGCGCGCATCACGGCCAGCCGCGCCAACCGCGAGCGCCTCCCCGAGCTGGTCGCGCTGCACGAGCGGGTGACGGCCACCGAGGATCTGTCCGACATCGCGAGGAATTGTCCGCTGGTGATCCTGGCCCTGCCGGTCGGTCGGCTCCGGTCGACGCTGCGGCTGCTGGGCGACGTGCTGGACGGTTCGCACCTGCTGGTCCACGCCGTGCGCGGGCTCGAGGCCGAAACCGGGCTGCTGCCCAGCCAAATTGTCGCGCAAGAGACCTGCGTGCTGCGCCAAGGTGCGCTGCTGGGGGCGGCGCTGGTCGACGAGTTGGTGGCCGGCAAGCCCAACAACGCCGTGCTGGCCAGTCGCTTTTCCGAGGTGGGCGACGCGACCCAGGCGGCCTTTGCCGGCGGCCCGCTGCGCATCGAGGTGCAGCGCGACCTGCTGGGCATCGAAGCGGCGGCGGCGACCGCGAGCGCCATGGCGGTGGCCCTGGGCATGGCCGACGGGCTGGGCTTTGGGCCGGCGGCGCGGGCCAGTCTGGTGGCGGCGGCGGCCGGCGAAATGGATGCAGTCGTCAAGGCTTACGCGGGCGACGGTGCGGCGGCGCGCAGCGTGGCGGGCCTGGGCTACCTGCTGGTCGAGCGCGAGGCCGACAGCCGCGACGTGCAGGCCGGCCGGCTCCTGGCGCAAGGGCAGGGCGCCACGGCGATCGAGAAAAAGCTAGGCAACGTGGATGGTTTCGCCGCGTGCCGCAGCATCGACGCCCTGTGCGTGAAGAAGAAGGTGGCGGCGCCGCTGCTGCGCGGGCTGACCGAGGTGCTGAGCGGGCGGGTGGGCGTGCACGAGGCGGTCGCGCACTACCTGGCCTAGCAGAAAGCAGCCATCTTCTACTGCCCGAAATCTAAGTGCTTTACTGACGACCCCGTGACGCGCACAACCGCCCGGACGTTGCAAAGCGGCGGCGGCCGGGGCATGATTCCGCGCCTTTTGTGCCCGGCCACAGACTGGCCGCGACCACCCAGGAGACCAAGATGCGCGGTATTTTCAACAACATCCTTCATGCCATCGGCGACACGCCGCTCGTTCAGTTGAACCGGGTGGTCGGCCGCCACGACGCGCGCGTGCTGGTCAAGCTCGAGTACATGAACCCGGGCAGCTCGATCAAGGACCGTATGGCGCTGCACATCATCGAAGATGCCGAGCGACAAGGGATTTTGAAGCCGGGCGGCACCATCGTCGAGAACACCTCGGGCAACACCGGCGTGGGCGTGGCCATGGCGGCGGCGGTCAAGGGCTACCGCTGCATCTTCACCATGCCCGACAAGATGAGTCAGGAAAAGGTCAACCGTCTCAAGGCCTTTGGTGCCGAGGTCGTAGTCACCCCCACCGCCGTGCCGGCCGACGACCCCAGCAGCTACTACGAGACCGCCAAGCGCATCCACCGCGAGACCCCCGGCTCGTTCATGCTCAACCAGTACCACAACAAGCTGAACATCGAAGCGCACTACCGCTCGACCGGCCCCGAGATCTGGGAGCAGACCGGCGGCAACTTCACCTACCTGGTGGGCGGCCTGGGCACCGGCGGCACCATGAGCGGCACCGCCAAGTACATCAAAGAGCAGAGCAATCGCATCCGCACCGTGGGCGTGGACCCCGAGGGCTCGATCTACTACGACATGTTCCACACCAAGACCCACGGCGAGCCCCACACCTACAAGGTCGAGGGCATCGGCGAGGACATGGTCTGCGGCGCCCTGGAATTCCAGTGGATCGACGACGTGATGCAGGTCAGCGACCGCGAGTGCTTCCAGATGGCCCGCCGCCTGACCCGCGAAGAGGGCATTTTCGCAGGCGGTTCCTCGGGCGGCGCGGTGCACGTGGCGGCGACCCTGGCCCGCGAGCTGGGCCGCAACCACACCATCGTGGTGATCCTGCCGGACTCGGGCGCCATCTACCTCAGCAAGTTCTTTAACGATTCGTGGATGCGCGACAACGGCTTCTTCGAGCCCGAGGCCCGCGAAGCCAGCGTGCGCGACCTGCTCCGCGGCAAGTCGCACATCCTGCACACCTGCGCGGCCGACGAGTCGGTGGGCGACTCGATCATGCGCATGAAGCGCGAGGGCATCAGCCAAATGCCGGTGCTGGCGGCCTCGGGCGAGCCGATCGGCATGGTCCACGAGATCGACCTGCTGACTGCGGTCGTCGACGGTCACACCCAGCGCGGCGAGAAGCTGGAGCACCTGGTCAAGCCACTGCAGGGCATCATCGACCCCGACGCCAGCATCGAGCAGCTGCGCGGCATCCTCAGCGCCGACAACGTGGCGGTGGTGGTGACCGGCGGGCGCTGCGTGGGCATCATCACCAAGATCGACTTGATTGATTACTTGAGCCGGCGGTAAGACCTTCTGCGAAAGTGCCTGGTTTGACGACGTTAGCTGCGTGCGTCGCGCCGGACGGGCGGGCGACCGCTACCTCTCTTGGATGCGCAACGGCATTTGGGCGTCCCGGTCTGGCGACGTGGGTAACTATGTGAAATTCCACAGTGCCTCCGCCAGACCGTCGGGCTGGGGCCGGCGGGTCGAACAGAGAACCTAAGAAATTGCGGGGCTTTCTTGATCCCCCCGGCGGCGGCGCTCCCCCGCGCCACCGTGCTGCGCACACCCATCCCTGACGCGGGGGCGGCAGCTTGTCCGGCCGGGGGCGAAGGCGTAGCCTTGAGCCAGATTACGACGCCCGGCTGGCCACTTGCATGCCCACTTGCCGTTCACTCCTGCGGATCGTTCTGCTCGCCTTGGCGGTGAGTGTGGCGGTCGGGTGCCGTGTCGACCGGTTCGACCGCGCGGGTTGTCAATGTTTGAAGGAGTTGCCTGGGCCTCGGAACTTCGCGGACGAGGTGCGGTTGCGGCGCTGTGTGGCGTCGAAAAGCGAAGACGGTCCGGCGGACTTGAGCGAGCTGCAGTGTCGCACGTGGCTGACGAGTCCGTGGCTCAGCGAGCCGCCGCGGGATGATGTGGCGGGGCGGGTGGTGCCGGGCGGGGAATGGCCGCGGGGGCACATGGGCAGAGGAATTGGCCACAGCATCGAGTTGCCGCACATCCCGTGGCACGAAGATCTGCCCGACCACTGGCACCATTTGGAGCCGGCATGGCGTTACGAGAACGGTAAGGATCCCGAAGTCCCTAGGGAACTTGCGGTGGCCTGCACGGGTTCGGCAGAGGAGTGGAATCGTGCGGAATTCCGCCACCCGATCGTAAGCGTTCTGGTCCAAGTCGCCCGACGCTATCTGTCGCGGTCGCGCCTGCAAGACGCCGAGGAAACGGGGTTGCCGCTGCACATTATCGTGAATCGCGACGGGAGCTTGGCCATGGCGACCGTGGGGCGGCGCTGGTGGAGGGTAGCGCCCGCTGCCCAGCCAAACTTGCCCAAGGTGCTGGCCGACGAGGCCTCGCCCGTCGACATTGCCGCGGTCGTAGCCGAGATTCGATGGCTAAAGACCATGAATCCCCGATTGTTTGCCCGAATTGCCGCCGAGGGCGATACGCCGTGGCGCGATGTGTGGGCGGTGTTGTGGGCGGTCGACGCGGAATTGGTCGCCGAGCGGAGTGCGCGGTATCGGGCCTCCGGCAACCTACTTGAGCAAATGGCCAATCCCAACGAGCTGGAGCCCGCACCGTGCACTACCGGAAGCTGGCCCGACAGTCGCTGCAGGGTCATGCTCACGTACAGGGAAGACTTCTTTGGAGTTTTCGCCTGCCAGCAAGACAACAGCCCTGTAGGGACCGCCGCCTCGAATCCACCCTAAATCACGCACAAATGCTCCGCCCGCGCCCCCTGCACGGCCGCCGGGGTGATCCGCGCATCCATGGTCACGACGCGGCCGCCGTGGCGTACGGCCAAAGCAAGCAGGTAGACATCGGTCAGTTGGCGAGGGCCGAGCAGGTGCGCCTCGTTGACCCGGTCCACATCCAGCAGCGACAGGTCGCAGGGCCAAAATGCGTGGGCCGGATGCTCGGTTGCCTTGCGCAGGCGCGCCGCCACCGCCGCGACCGGGTGCGCCCCGGGGTAGCCCGGCGAGGCCATGATGCGCACACAGCCGTTCTGCGTCAGCGCACACGACGCCCAGCCCGCAGCGGCGTGGTCGATTAGCCAAGCTCGCGCATCCGAGTGCCGGACATGGCCCGCGTCCAGTAGTGCGATCAGCACGTTGACGTCGAGCAGTGCCCGCATGGCTAGCCTTCCTCGTCCTGCAAGTGCTGGACCAGTTCGGTGGTCACTACGCGACCCTGCGAGGCAAAGGGTTCAAAGCCAAGGATATCGCTTCCGATTGGTGCGGACTTGGGCGCCAGTAGTGCGGACCGAGCCAGGTCCGACAGCACTGCGCCCGCGGTCGTGCCGGCGCGGCGAGCGAGTTCCTTGGCGGCCATCAAGATATCTTCGTCGATGTCCAAGGTGGTGCGCATGCATCAGATGCTACTGCATCTCTGGTTCGTGCGCAACGAGCTTTGGGTGGCCTCACCACGGCCCCCATTTTCTACCCCTGAAAACTACAAGGTTTCGTCGCGCGGCCCCAGCTCGATGAGGTAGATCACCTGCTCCAGGCGGGTCACCCCGCGCTGGGCCAGGTTGGGGCTGTCGGCCAAAATGTCCTGGCGCGACAACTCGGTCATGTGGCCACAGGCATACAGCTCGCCCACCTCGGCCGCGGTGACGGCAAACGGCGGGCCATTGGTCTCGTGCTGCGGATAGTCCAGCGCGACCAGCAGGATGCGGGCCCCGCCGCCGAACAGGTGCCGCAGGTGGCGGGCGTAGTCGCGGCGCATGGCGGGCGGCAGGGCAATGAGCGCGCCGCGGTCGTAGATCAGCCGGCAGTGCGCCACATCGCCGGGTTGCAGGGCAAAGAAGTCGCCGCAGTACACCTGCAACCCCTGGGCTTCGCTGCAGATCAGCTCGCCCAAAGGCCGCTGCGTCGGGTCCAGGTTCGCTTCGGCAAAGAACTCGCCCACCGCCACCGGGCTCAGCTCCACGCCCACCACCGGGTGGCCCTGCGCGCGCAGCCAGTGCATGTCCAGGGTCTTGCCGCACAGGGGCACGAAGGCGCCCTCCGCGGGCTGTGGCCGCAGCCGACTCCACAGGACCTGGAGCAGCGGGTGGACTTCGTTCTGGTGAAAGCCGATCTGCCGCTGGGCCCAGCGCTCGTGCCAGAACTCGCTCTGCATGGTAGGCACTCCTACGGGCGGGAGAAGAAGATGGGGGGCATTTTCTACTGGCTGAAATTAGAGAGGTTGTGAGATCCGCGCCCGCTGCAGCGGCAACCGCACCTCAAAACAGGTGCCGCCGGTCGGCACCGGGTCCACGCGGATCTGCCCGCCCAGCGCGGCCACGACCTGGCGGGTGATGGTGAGGCCCATGCCCATGCCGCGGCCCGGACCCTTGGTGCTGAAGAAGGGCTGGAAGATGCGCTGGCGGTCGGCCTCGGGGATGCCGGGCCCGTTGTCGCAGATGCGCAGGGTAAGGTGGCGCGCGTCCACGCTGCCGCTGATCTCGACCCGTCCGGTGCCGTCGGGCGCCGCCTCGATGGCGTTCTGGATGAGGTTCGACAGGGCCTGGTGCAGCTCTTCGGGCACGCACCGGATCACTGCAGCGCCGGGCAGGTCGGTCACTACCTCCACGGTTCGCCCGACCGCCGGTCGGACCACCTCGACCACGTCGGCGATCGCCTGCCAGACGTCGTGCTCCCGTTCCAGGCGCGAGTAGCCTTCGCGGCTGTAGCGACCCATCAGGTCCACGGTGGCTTGGATGCGGCGCACGCCGGCCTCGGCGGTGTCGGCCATCTTGCGGGTGCGCTGGGCCAGGGCCGCGAGCTTGGCTGGATCGCCCGCGGCGCCGGGCTGGCTCAGCTTGATGACGTCGTCCACGTCGATCTGCAGGCGCGCCACGGCATTGCGGATATAGTTGAGTGGATTGTTGATTTCGTGGGCCAGGCCGCCGGTCAGCGTCTCCAGCGAGTCCATCTGCCGGGTCAGCAGCAGCTCGGCCTGCGTCTCTTGCACGTCGAGGAGCGCCCGCGCCGTGGACAGCAGCTCGCGCGGCGAAAACGGCTTGGTCAGGTAGGCGTTGACGCCCGACTCCAGGCCCATCACCTTGTCGTCGGTGGCGCCGCGCGCCGTCAGCATGATGACCGGGATGTGCTTGGTGGTCGCATCGGCGCGCAGCCGCCGCACCAGCTCGAAGCCGTCGATACCCGGCATCATCAGGTCGGTGATGATCAGGCTGGGCCGCTCGCGCAGCGCCAGCTCCAGGCCCTTTAGGCCATCGGGCGCGGCCAATACCTTGAAATGTTGCCGCAAAGCCAGGTGGACGATGCGGATGACGTCCGGCGTGTCTTCGACGATCAGCACGGTCCACAGGCGCTGGTTCTCGTCTTCGTCGCGCTCGACCACACGGCGCTCGGTCGCCTCGGCCACCGACAGCAAGCGGTAATCGGCCTTGGCGCCCAGCTAGACCGCCACCCGCGTCAGGTCGCCCTGGCTCGGCGCGCGCTCCGTCTCGCTGTGGGGCGCCTCTTCCACGGCGCGATCGCCGAAGTGGGCGCGATCGGCCGGAAGATATACAGTAAATTCAGCGCCCTTATCGATGTCACCGCGCGCACCGATGGTGCCGCCGTGCAGCTCTACGATGTGCCGCGCCAGCGCCAGACCGATGCCGGCACCGCCGTGGCGCCGGGTGCCGCCCATGTCGACCTGGTAGAAGCGGTCGAACAGCTTCCCCGCCAGCTCGGGCGGAAAACCGGGTCCGTCGTCGCGCACTTGCACCTGCACGCCGTCGCCGTGGCGCCGCAGCTCGACCCACACGTGGCCGCCGGGCGGGGTGAACTTCAGGGCGTTCGACAGCAGGTTGATCCACACCCGCTCCAGCCGGTCGATGTCGCACCACACCATGCACGGCTCATCGGGCCAAACTGCGGTCAGCTCCACGTCTTTGCGGCGCGCCAGCACGCCGATCTGCTGCACCAGCGCTCCCAGGTGCTCCTTCACGTCGCGCTCGGCGATGCGCAGGCGGATGCCGGCCTGCTCGGCGCGCGCCAGATCCAACAAGTCGTCGATGAGGGCGAGCAGCTTGAAGCCGCTGCGCAACATCGAGCGGATAGTGGCCTTTTGCGTCTCGCCCAGGGGACCCAGGTCGCCCTGGTACAACAACTCGAGCGGCGACAGGACCATCGCCAGCGGCGTCTTGAGCTCGTGGGTGATATTGGCAAAGAACGCACTTTTGAACTGGTCCAGCCGCTGCAGCTCGCCGTGGGCCGCCTCAAGCCGCTCTTTGGTCTGCTCCACCGCCGCCTGCGTCTCTAGCTGCTGGCGCGCCTGCTTCCACGAAAACGCCTGACCCACCGTGGCAATTACCGCCGTGCTGGTCAGGAAGAAGCCGTGCATCACCGCTTCGCGCAGCTGCCCCGCCTCCCAGCCCGGCACGTTGGCCAGCGTATAGGCTGCCACCGCCGCCGCGTGGGTCATCGCCGCCACCCGCGTGGGCCACAAGAACAGCAGGCCGGCGGCCAAGGTCACCAGGTTGATGCCCGCGTAGTAACCCGACGAGAAGCCGCCCAGCTGGGTGGTCATGACCGCCAGCGCCACGTCGATGCTCGCCATGTAGATGCCGGTCACGACTGCCGTATGCCGCGCGAACCACGGCCGCCGCGCCGCCCAGGCCAGGCCCACCACCGCCACGGCAATGGCCGCGCGATCGGCGAGCAGCACCGCCAGCTTGCCCGGGTCGTCGGTGAGCAGCCGATCCAGGGCCACAAAGCCCAAGTTCAGGCCCGCGGTCAGCCACACTGCGGCGCGGGCACTGCGGCGGTTCCGCTCCGCGACATGCTGGTCGAATCGCTCGGCCACATTGACGGCAGCCGGTTCGCTCGGGGTGGGCAGGCTGTCGGTCACGGGGCAGCGCGCTCCAGGACCACAAATGGGTTGACGCGCTCGTCTTCTTCCACGATGCGCGCGCGGCAGGTCGGCGCCGCTTGCATGGCCATGTCGAGGAGGGTGGCGCGGTCGCGGTGTAGCATCTGCCAGTCCAGGTGATGCTCCAGGATCCACCGGCACGGATTTTCTGGAACCAGATTGCCGATGTACAGCTCGCCGCCCTCGGCCAGGTTGGCGTACAACTGCGAGGCCAGCCGCACCGAGGTCGTGGCGGGCAAGTAGTCGTTCAGGCCGGCACACAGGATCATGTCGAAGGGGCCGAAGCGCGAAAACAGCTCGGGATCCTTCAGCAACCGCCGGATCGAGTCGTGCAGGAACGTGACCTTGACGCCCGGCAGGGTGCGCGGATCGGCCGTGCGCTGGATGCGGCCCTGGGCAAAGGTCAGCGCCTCGCGGTCCTGTTCGAACAGCACGACGTGCACCTGCGCCGACGGGGGCGTATGGTCGCGCAGCAGCTCAAAGATCTCTTGCGCCGGGCCCGCAGCGACCGACACGATCCGCAGCGGCCGCCCCTCGGCCACCGCCTGTTCGAGCCGCAGCGCCATCGCGTCGCGCAGCACGTCTTTGCGGTTGCGCACCGCGGTCGTGCACGCCATCGACCAACCGGCCAGGTGCATCGCTTTGGCGAACAGCGTCGGCCCCTCGAAGGGCTGCTCGTACACGTAGCGCATGACGCCGTAATCGCCCGGATAGCCGAGCGGTTTGGTGGCGGCGCGGTGGATGATCGGCCCCACCAGGTAGTGGCGCTGCAGCAGCTCGCGCGAGAACTCGCGGATGCGGTTGGCGGCATCGGGCGAGGCCTCGTCGCCCAGCAGCCCGGCAGCCCGCAGCGCCGCGTCGCAGGCGTAGATCGACTCGAGCCACGGCATCACGAACTCTGCGCGCACTCGCTCGATCAGCAGCCCGCGCGCCGGTGTCATCGTCTCGCCGTGCACGACCTGCCACGGCAGCTCGCGCTCCATCTTGGCGTAGTGGCGCTCGGCCTCGTCCAGCAGCAAGCGCTGGTCGGCGATTAGCCCCTTGAGCTCGGCCAGACCGGGCACGGACCACGGCCGGTCGGCGAGCGTCTGCCCGGGTGTCGCGCCGGTCCAGGTTTTGATGTCGCGCAGTTGCAGCACGTCATCCAGCGAGATCGGCCCCTCTTGCAGCGACATGCCCAGCACGCGCCGACCTTCGACCTCGCGCGCCGAGGCCACCAGCACCGGACCGTCGTAGACCTCGATGCGCTCGAAGGCCAGGCGCAGGCGCGGCAGCAGCGTTCCCACCGGCAGTTGGGCCAGGCTGGGCGCCTCCACGGCCAAGCCGCTGGTCGAGACGTCGCGCAGGTTCAAGGCGTGCGGCTTGCCCTGGTTGTCCCACGCGGTGGCGCTGACGCTGATGGTGGCGAAGGCGTCCGAACTGTAGCGGGGCGCGCGGAAGAACACTTCGCGGCCGCTGGCGCCTTCCAACTCCTCGTATTTGCGACCGCTGCTGACGCCGGCACTGCTCATGTGGGACCCCAACAAAAATCAGACCTTGCCAGGTCTTGCGGGGCGGAGTGCAGAATCCGCCAGGGGCCGCGCCCCAGCGACCCGCCCGGCGTCATGGCAGCGGAGCGGTCAAAATCCCCACGATTCCGCCCGCAATTCAGGCCCCCGCCGGTGCGGCCGCCACCGTGGGCAGTCGCATCACGAACCGAGCCCCTCCGCCTGCGGCGGCCAGGCACGTCAGGGTGCCGCTGTGGTGGGCGGCGATCAGGTTGGCCATGTACAGGCCCAGACCCATGCCGCCTTCACCCTTGGTCGAGACGAAGGCATCGAACAGGTTTTCGCGCACTTCGGGGTCGAGGCCCGGGCCATCGTCTTCCACGGCCAGCTCTACCCAGCCGTCGCTGCCCAGGGCGACCTCGATCTGCACCCGCTGGCCATCGCTCGTGGCCTGCACGGCGTTGCGCAGCAGGTTCACCACCGCCTGCACCACCTTCTGGCGGTCACCCACTACGGGTGGTAGCGGCGCCTCGGGCAAAACTACAACCTGTTGACGGCGGCGGAAGGCGAGGTCCAAGCGCAGCACGCCCAGGGCGTCGCGCGCCGCCTGCGCCATGTCGAAACGGTCGATGGCCATCGACAAGCGCCGCTGCCGGGCGAACATGCCCAACGTTTCTCGCGAACTGAGCAAGTTGCGCGCTCCGGCCAGTCCCAGCTGCACCACTTCCAGCAAGTCGCCGTCGACCGCGCGGTCGCGGGCCTCGTGTTCGATAAGTACCAGCCCGTTGATGGCGTTGCTCAAGTCGTGTGCGATGCCGGCCGCCAGCCGCCCGGTGGTGGCCAGCCGCTCCATCTCCAGGAGGCGCGCCTGGGCTTCGCGCAGCTCGGCCATGGCGCCGGCCAGCTCGGTGTTGCGCTGCCGGAGCTCGCCGACCAGGCGGTGGATCAGCCGGCGCTGGGCCACGAATTCGCGGGCGTCGCGCACCGCCTGCAGCACGTCGGCCGGTTGCCACGGCTTGCGCAAGAAGCGGAAAGCGCCGGCCTCGTTGATCGCGGCCATCAGCGCCGGGGTGTCGGTGTACGCGGTCAGGACGATGCCGGCGAGGTCGGGGCGGCGGTCGCGCGCTACCCGCAGCAGCTCGATGCCGGTCATGCCGGGCATGCGCTGGTCGGTGACGATGACGTCGAGCTCGGGGCGGTCCAGGTAGGCCAGGGCGTCGTCGGCGCTGTTGGCCTCGAAAACCTGCAGATCAACATCCAAAAACGAGCGCAGCACGTCCAGGTTGGCCTGATCGTCGTCGACGAGCAAGACCGCGCTGGCGACTTGCGGGGGCACTGTGGAGCTTGATTGTGCGTTGGCGACCGGGGCACCCATGCGGCGAGCTTACTACCAAACGGCGGCAGCGCAACTTGCTTGGCCTTGGGTACTCGGATTGGGGCCGGCAGTGGCGGTGCCGGCGGGCCCCCGCTATCATCGCCGCATGCGCCTAGCCACGTTCAACGTAGAGAATTTGTTCACTCGCTTTCGCTTTGCCCACGGCGTCGACCCCGACGACGCGGCTCAGCACGGCTTCACCAGCGAAGACTTGCGCCAGCGCATTGCCCAGGCCGACGCCAAGGTATTGACCGCAAAGCTGATTTCCTTGATCGACGCCGACGTGGTGGCCCTGCAAGAAGTCGAGGGCATGGGCACCCTGAAGCGCTTTCGCGACCTGTACCTGGGAGGGCGGCAGAACTACCCGTACTTGTTGGCCATCGATGGCAACGACGAGCGGGGTATCGACGTCGCGGTGTTGTCGCGCTTGCCCCTGGTGCACGCCCGCTCGTACCAACACTTGTGGGATGTCTCTGCTCCCAAGCCGGTGTTTTCGCGCGACTGTTTGGAGGTGGATGTGGCGTGCCCGCGCCTGGGGGTGGTGTCGCTCTACATCAATCATTTCAAGTCGATGCGCGACGACGGCCAGGACGGCGGCCGCGCCAGGACCCGGCCGCTGCGCCAGCGCCAGTGCCGCACCGTCATGGATATCGTGCGAGCGCGCTTCGGGCCGTCGCCGGGCGACCACGCCTGGGCTATCCTGGGTGATTTCAACGACTACCTGGCCACCGACGAGCAGGGCCCGTCTGGGATCGACGAGCTGGTGCATTGGCGCGAAGCCTGCAATGTGGTGGCGCGGCGGCCCGAAAACGACCGCTGGACGCACTTTTGGCGCGGCCTGCCCGAGCGCGGTCTGCCGGCCAGCTACGAGCAGCTCGACTACCTGCTGCTGTCGCGCCGCCTGGGCGAGCAGTCGCCCGAAGTTCCCCACATCGAACGGCGCGGTCAGCCGGGGCGGGCAGCGCGGTACAGCGGCCCGCGATTGGACGGCATCGGCTTCGACCGACCCAAGGCTTCGGACCACTGTCCCATCGTCATGCAGGTGGGCGCGATGCACGCGGATGGCGACGCGCCACATAGGTAAATTGCCAGTTAGATCAAGGTCTTCTATGGCTACTGCGCGGACGTCGTCGGTGTCTTGAGTTCGCTGCCGGCCACCGTCGCATCCCCCTCGAGCACCAGCAGGCGTACCCGGCCGCTGGCCACCAACTCGCCGGCCTGGTTGTGAATGGTGGCATCCCACAGTTGGCTGCGGCGCCCGCGCGTCACCGGCACGGCCCGGCACGTCAGCACACCTTCGCGGGTGGCGCGGACGAACGAGGTGTGATTGTCCAGACCCACGGCGGTGCGGCCCTGGGGCATCGCGTCCAGCGCCGCGCCGATCGACGCCAGCGACTCGATGATGCTGGCGTAGACGCCGCCGTGGACGATGCCGTGGGGCTGGTGATGGCTTGGCGCCACCGTGACTTGCGCGATCACCTCGTCGCGGCTGGCGCTCTGCACGGTCAGGCCCAGCAGCTCGGCAAAGGTGCCCCGGTGCAGGTCGTTGATGGCGTCGGCGATGTCGTTCATGGTCGGTCTTTCTTGCGGCGCGGCCGCGCGTTGCTGGGTCGCGACTTTGCGCGGGCCGCCAGGTGGCGTCAAGCGGGGGCGCAACCCGCCAAGGTGGCCGGCTTGATGGGGGTGCCGTTGCCGCTCGGCGCGGGGAGTGGGACACTGCGCACGCGACGCGAGCCGCCGCCACAAGGATTTCTGCCGCATGGAGCCACTGCATCTTTCTGACTTTGCTATCGAATCCCTTGGTCCCTGCCGTTTCTCGTCGCCCCTTCAGCTGGCCCACGCCGCCCAGGGGGGGCAGGCCGAATTTACCAGCGACAGCGACCGCTTGTTGTTCCACGAGAACTGGGAGACCGTGCGCGCCTTCGTCGAGCGCGGCGAGCAACCCCCCACGGTCGAACTGGCCGGCCCGCGCGAGCGCCTCTACTTCCGGCCGACCGACGTGCGCGCCGCCATCGTAACGGCCGGCGGCCTGTGCCCGGGCATCAACGACGTGGTCCGCTCGCTGGTGATGACGCTGTCGCACCACTACGGCGTGCAGCAAATCCTGGGAATTCGCTACGGTCTTCGCGGCTTCATGAGCGAGGACTGCGCGCCGATGCGCCTGACGCCCGACTCGGTCAAAAGCATCCACCGCGAGGGCGGTTCCCTGCTCGGATCGTCGCGCGGCACCCCGCCGGTCGACGACATCGTGCGCTTCATCAGCCGCGAGGCGATCAACGTGCTCTTCATGGTCGGCGGCGACGGCACCCAGCGCGCCGCCCAGGCCATCTCGAACGCGGTGCGCACCGCCAAGCTCGAGACGGCGGTGATCGGCATCCCCAAGACCATCGACAACGACATCCTGTTTGTGGATCAAACGTTCGGTTTCTCCACGGCCGTCAGTCTGGCGCGCCAGGCCATCGACGCCGCCCACGCCGAGGCCCACGGCGCCTTCCACGGCGTGGGCTTGGTCCGGCTGATGGGGCGCGACGCCGGCTTCATTGCGGCGCAGGCGGCGCTGGCGTCGGGCGAGGCCAATTTCGTGCTGGTGCCAGAGGTTCCCTTTGATCTCGACGGACCCAACGGCGTGCTCGCCCACATCCACCGCCGGCTGATGGCGCGCCGCCACGCGTTGGTGGTGGTGGCCGAGGGCGCCGGCCAAGAGTACCTGGCCGAAGAGATGCGCGTGGCCGGCAAGGACCCGTCGGGCAACGTCAAGCTCGGCGACATCGGCCGCCTGTTGCGCGGGCGCATCGAGCGGTTCTTTGGCGAGCGCTCGGTGGCCGTGGCGGTGCGCTACATCGACCCGGGCTACACCATCCGCAGTGCGCCGGCCGATGCCTCGGACGCCGTGTACTGCCAAGAAATGGGTCAGAATGCCGTCCACGCCGCACTGGCCGGCAAGACGGCGATGCTCGTGGGCCGCGTCCGCGGCCGCCAAGTCCACGTGCCGATCGGCGCGGTCACGGCCGGCCGCAAGCGCCTGGACCCGGCACATCCCTTGTGGCGCGCGGTGTTGCAGTCCACTGGCCAGCCGGAGCGGATGGTCAACGCATGATGCCCGCGGCCGCGCCCGCCGCCCGCCCGTCACTGTTGCGTCATATTTCCGTCACGGCATGGGCGACACCTTGCGCCGCCGCCCGCGCGCTG
>JACRCU010000463.1 GCA_016218865.1 Deltaproteobacteria bacterium
CGCCACTGACCAGGATTTCTGCAATGCAATCAGCTCGTTCCTTGGCACGCCGTACCGCCGGGTGGCCGAGCTCTGGCTGCCGCTGCTGCTGGCGCACACCCACACCGGCGCGGCCGCAGACCGCGCGCAGCACGCCCTGTGGCTGGCGGCACAGACAGGCTGGACACCCGAGCAACTGGGCGCAGCGCTTGGCATTCAGGCCGACGAGGCTGCGGCGGCCCTGCAGGCAGCAGTGCTCAAGGGCGGCGTTCCAGCCGAAAACCCTTTACAAGACTCCACACTTCCTGGTCCGTTCCACCCGGTCCGCACCGAGCTGGCGGGAGCCGCGACCCGCTCGCTGACGCCGGCGCGCTCGGCCGAGACTGCCCTCCATTTGGCATGGTGCGAGTCGTGCCGCCGCGAGGTGGCGCAACTGGCTGAAAGTGCTCAGGCCATTGCCGTGCCCCTGCCGGCGCTGGCCCCCGAGCTCATCCAAAGCGCCGTAGACGCCGCAGTGGCAACGCGCGAGCAGAATGCACCAGGTCCCCGCGTCTCGCGTTTCCTGGGCATGCGGCCTGGTGCCCGCTGGCGTCCGCTACGTCTCGCGGCCATGACGGCCGGCTTGCTCCTGTGCCTGGCCAGCGCGATCACCCAGGTGCGCCACCGGCTGATCGAAGACGAGCAGCCCGGGCCGATGTTGCGCGTCCAGGTCAGTCCCGAGGTGCGGTCCGGCGAGGCGGCCGCCGTGTTGGTGGCGGCAATGGACAGCGGCGGTGTGCCCTTTGCCGCCGGGCAAAATGCCCAGGTCACGCTGACGCTGCTGGATGGACAGAACAACGTGCTGGCGACGCAAGTGGCCCAGTTGGGCAGTGACGGCAGCGCCCATACCACACTGCGGGTGCCGGCCCTGGCGCACGCCCACGTCTACGGCCGCCTCGAGGCTGCGGCGCAGCTGGCGGGGCACGAGCGCACCGCGAGCGCAGAGGTTGGCGTCGAACAGTTGGTGCGGCAACACCTTTCGCCCGACAAGCCCACCTATCAACCGGGGCAGACGGTGCACCTGCGCGGCCTGAGCTTCGACGCCGGCAGCGGCAAGCCCCTGGCCGGCAAAGCAGTTCGCCTGGAACTGCGCGATCCCAAGGGCACCCGCGTGGCCCGCAGCGATGGCCAGGTGTCGGCCATGGGCGTGAGTTCGGCCGACATCGAGCTGGCGGCCGGCGCGGCGCTGGGCACCTGGCATGCCGTGCTGATCGTCGACGGCACCGAGACTTCCGTGCCGATCACCGTGGAGCGCTACAGCCTGCCGCCGTTCAGCGTCAAGGTGACACCGTCGCTCAAGTCCATGGCCGAGCTCGAGGATTTCGACGTCGACGTCACGGCCAACCTGATGACCGGCGCGCCGCTGACTGGCGGCAAGGCGAGCCTGACGGCCAAATTGGGCAGCCGGACGCTGGCTTTCGACGTCAAGCCGCTGGGCGCTGCGCCGGTGCGCTTCCACGTGACGGTGCCGAAGGACAAGGACGGCAGCCTGCGCAGCGTCGGACGCTTTTACGAGCACATTCAGCTGGATGTAGTGGTGCGCGACCCAGCCGGCCGGGCCGAGCGCGGCGCGGGCGCGGTCAAGGTGGTGCGCGACCAGATGCGCGTGACCGTGGCGAGCCAGGCCCCGTCGGTGCGGCGCGACCTTCCGCGGCCCAACAAGATCCTGGTGCGGGCGGTGCGCGCCGACGACGCGCCGGTGCAGACCCAGGTGGCGCTGTTTGCCCCAGGCGACGGCGAGCAAGAGACCGTGGGCGCTGGCGAAAAGCTGGGCGAAGGGACCACCGGCCCCGACGGTATCGCCGCGCTGGACCTGCCGCCGGCCTTCTTCGGTCGGCCGCTGGCGGTGCTGGCCAAGGATCCCAAGGACGGCCGCACCTATTGGACCCGGCTGGCGCCGCCGCCGCTGCGCGAGGGCAACCTGCCGCTGGCCTGCGACAAGGCGCTGCTGCGGGCAGGCGACAAGCTGACTTGCGAGGTGTTCGCCCCGCTGGCGGCCCGGCCGCAGGTGCGCGCCGAGCTCGGTGGTCGCACGGTGGCGATGGTGGCGACGCCGGCCAAGCCGGGCATCGCGCAAGTGGTCATTCCGATTCCGGACGAGGTGGTCGGCCTGGTCCGCATCGCCGTGGACGACGCGCCCAGTCAAGACGTGCTGCACGTGCTGGTGGCGCCCAAGGACGGCCTGCGGGTGGCGCTCAAGGGCCTGGAGCCCAAGAAGCCCGGCGAAGAAGCGCAGGTGCAGCTGAAAGTGAGCGACAGCGCGGGCAAGCCCAAGGCGGCGGCGGTGGGTCTGGCGGTGGTCGACGCGGCGGTGTTCGCGCGGGTGGCCGGCGAGACGCCCGACAAGGTCATCGCGGCGCTGTTTTCGCAAACGGAGCTGACCGAGGGGGCGATGGCGCTGCTGTTTCCCGAGGCAGAGCCGGGCACGGCCGGCGGTCAGGGGCAGTGGACCCCGGCCCAGCAAGCCGCGGCGCGCTGGCTTTTGGCGGGTCAGACGGGCACGGCGGGGCCGATGCGCGACGCCAGCTCGCAGCAGTCCGACCTGGCTCGCCTGCGCAATGTACAGGTGGACGCGCGGATTTTGGCCGACAATACCCTGCATTGGACCCTGATGGTGTGGAGCGCCCTGCTGGCTCTGACGCTGCTGGTGGTGTCGTTCTGGCTGCGCAACGCGGCGGGGGCGGCCCTGATCGCGCTGGCCGTGGGCGGCCTGGCCAAGTGGATCCTGAGCGAAGTCGTGGACATCGACCGCCGCACCGCGGATCCGGTGGTGCTGCTGCTGGCCATCGCGGTGTTCGGCACGGTGCTGTGGCTGGTCGGCCGCGAGCGGCGCAAGGTCACGCAAGCCGCAGCGAATCCACGGCTTTTGCGCGGGCTGCAGTCGGCGATGTGGGCAGGTGCCGCAATCTTTGTCGGGCTAGGTCTGTTCTATGGCACGTACGGCGCGCTCGGTGGCGGCAAGATGGCGATGGCGCCGAGCCGCGGCGACAGCGCGGCAACCATGGAAGTGCAGATGGCGGAACCGGAAGCGCCGGGTCGCCGCGAGGCCAAGGAAGAGGCCAGGGCCGAGGACCAGCCGGCGCCCAGCGCTGCGACAGCTGCGGCCCCCGACGAGGCACAGCGCCTAGCCCGCGGCAACATCGAACATAAGACGATCGCGGGCGCGTTCAAAGGCGGCGATAGCAAGCTGTTCGGCGCGAGCGACGACGAAGGCGAGGTGGTGGCAAAAGCCTTCGATTCCTTGGAGAAGACGGAAAAAGCCAAGACGGGTGGCGGCCCAGGTGGTCGCGCCGAGGAAGCGGTAGCCGTCCGCAAGGACTTCCCCGAAACCCTGTACTTCAACCCCGCGGCCATCACTGGCGAAGACGGCGCCGGCGCGGTGCAATTCCGCGTGGCCGACTCGATCACCGCTTGGCAGATCTACGCGCTGGCCAGCGATGCGGCGGGTGCCCTGGGCCACGGCAGCGGCGAGTTGGTCGTGACCAAGCCGTTCCACCTGGATCTGGACGTGCCGCGCGACCTGACCGTGGGCGACGAGGTGGCCGCGCAAGTGGCGGTGCAGAACGAGACTTTGCAAAAGGGCGAGGCCCAGCTGACGGTCAAGAGCGACCCCGGCCTCCAGGTCGACGCCGCGCCGCTGCTGCAGCCAATTGCCGTGGGCGCGCAGGGGATTGCAGGCCTGTTGCTGCCCGTGAAGGCCACGGCGGCCGGCGTGCAGACCGTGACCGTGGGCGGTGCCCTCGCTGGCGACAAAGATGCCCTGCAGAAGCCCATCGAAGTGGTGCCCGACGGCAAGCAGTTCCTGCAGACCTTTGCCGGCACCGTCACCTCGGAAGTGCGCAGGACGGTAGCGATTCCCGACGAGGCGCTGGCCGACGCCCGCTCGGTGCAGCTGACCGTGCTGGGCAGTCCGCTGGCGGCGGCACTGGACAGCCTGGAGCAAATGGCCCAGGAACCGCACGGTTGCTTCGAGCAGCAGGCCTCGACGCTGCTGGTAGACGCGCTGGTGCTGCAGCAGCTCCGCGCCGCGGGCGTGGGCAAGGGCGACCGCCAGGACCGGCTGGTGCGTACGTTGGCCCTGGGATATCAAGAGCTTTTGGGCTACGAGGTCAGCGGCGGCGGCTTTGGCTACTTTGGCGCGGACCGCCGCACCGAGCTGACCGCTTGGGGCCTGGTGCTGCTGAGCGAGCTCCGCAAGGTCATCTACGTGGACGACGAGCTGCTGGACCGCACCCGCCGGGCACTGGTCGACGCCAAGCGCAGCGACGACACCTTTGGCTCGCCGGCCGAGACCGCCTATGCGGCCATGGCGCTGGTGGCGGCCGATCCCGACTGCACCCTGCCCGCCGACCCGACCGCCACGCAAGCCGCCAAGAACCTTCGCGAAACCTGCGGCAAGGTGCTGCACCGGGTGGACCAGATGTTCGCGGCGCCCGCCGGTCTGGACCCGTACGCCCTGGCCCTGGCGGCCGATGCGCTGCTGGGCGCCGGGCCCACCTACAAGAAGCGCGGCGAAGCGCTGCTGGAAGAGCTGGACCA
>JACRCU010000464.1 GCA_016218865.1 Deltaproteobacteria bacterium
CGCGCCGACAGGTCGTTGGCGGCGATCAGCTTGCGCATGATCTTCTCGAGCCACACCACCTCGGTCCCTTCTTCGAGGCCCTGCAGCCAGGTGTTCTCCAGCGCGACCACGCCGGCGCGGTACCGCTCGGTGTTGAAGACCTTGTCGTCCGAGGGCGAGTCGATGCGCTGGCTAGCCGCCAGAACGAATTGCGACTGCGGCGCCAGGACTTGCAGCTCGGCCAGCGCGCGGGCGGCGGCGGCGCTCTCGGGCGCCAGACGGACCACCTGCTCCAACACCCGCACGGCGTCGTCGCGGCGCTTCTGCAGCTTGTAGGCCACGCCCAGCTGGTAACCGGCTTCGATGAAGCGGGGTTCCAGGCTCAGCGCCTGCTCGAAGGCCTTGGCGGCGTCTTCCAGCTTGTCCAGCTCGCGGTAGACGCGGCCCATGGCGAACCAGGCGTCGGCAATCTTGGGGGCGCGCTTCAGCTCGCTGACCGCGTTCTCCAGGTTGTAGTTCCGCGACTTGACCGAGGCGTAGCACATGCCCAGCAGCGCGTGGCCCAGCTCGAAGTCGCTCTTTTGCCCCAGCACCTGGCGCAGCAGCGCCTCGCTTTTGGCCATGAGCATCGCCGACTGGTCGCCGCCGCTCTGGAACGCCTGGAAGTAGGCGGTGCGGGCCTGCCAGTACTGCGTGCCCAGCGCGCCGTACTCGATCTCGAACTGCATCCGCTCGGCGTCGTCGACCTGCTCGGCGCCCCAGCTGGCCTTGTCGGCCAGGAACGTGGCGATGTGGGCCTTCTGGCGGGCTTCCACCGACTTGTCGCCGGCCTTGCGCTGCTCGTCCAACAGCTTGGCGGCAAAGTAGTGTGCCACCGCCGGCGTGCCCGGGCGCTTGCACAGGTCTTCCAGCGCGGCCAGGGCGCCCTTCTTGTCGCCCGATTCCAGCAGGATCGCCGCGCGGGTCTGCGCCACCCAGTTGTCGCCCGGCTGCTCTTTGGCCAGTTGGTCCAGCACGGCCAGCGCTTCCTTGGCCTGCCCGTCGCGGAACAGCGCCACCGCCAGGATCCGCTTGGCTTCC
The DNA here is from genome assembly GCA_016218865.1 of Deltaproteobacteria bacterium. Classification (GTDB taxonomy): domain Bacteria; phylum Myxococcota_A; class UBA9042; order UBA9042; family UBA9042; genus SXRM01. The sequence goes on from JACRCU010000464.1 coordinate 1,060, forward strand.
AGGTTCTTGGGATCGGCCTTCAGCGCCAGGCGGGCCTGGTCGGCGGCCAGCTTGTTTTCTTTGGCATCCAGGGCCAGCTGGGCCATGCGGACGTTGGGGTTGGTCTTCTCGCCGCCGAAGTTGAAGGCCTTGGCCGACGGGGCGATTTCTTTGGCGCCGGCGGCCAGCGGCGCGGCCAGCAGCGCGGGCACGGCCAGGGCGGCGACTACGGCAACGCGATGAAAGGAAAAGCGGATCATGGTGCTCCTTGGAATAGCTGGGTTGGCGTCGTTCGGGCGACCGGCCAGGCCTGTGCTTGCGCGCCGCAGGGTAGCCGATTGCGGGGGATTCGAGCAACTACGCGAAGTAGCGTCGGTGTGCCTTCGACGCGCCAGCGCGGCCGGCGATCTACACGGCCTGCACACCGAGCAAAACGCTGAAATGGCGCATTATCTTCACAGCCCGCCGGCCACGGCTTGACCGGCTCGCACGCCCTGGGCTATGCACGCAGCCACTGCCCAGCGGCAGCGCGGGTTTCCATGCAGTACCGCAACCTCGGCCGCGCCGGCGTCAAGGTCTCGACCCTATGCCTGGGCGCGATGACCTTCGGCGAAGCCAACGAAAAAAGCTTCATGCATCAAGTGGGTTGCGATACGGCGACGGCGCACGCCCTGTGCGACGCCTTCTTGGCGGCCGGCGGCAACTTCATCGACGTCGCCGACGTCTACGGCGAAGACGGCCTGTCCGAGCGGGTCCTGGGCGACTGGCTGGCGCGCGACGGCCACCGCGACCAGGTGGTGCTCGCCACCAAGTTCCGCTTCCGCATGGACCCCTCGCCCAACGGCATCGGCGCCTCGCGCTACCGCATCGTCCGCGCCGTGGAAGAGTCGCTGCGGCGCCTGCAGACCGACCGCATCGACCTGTACCAGGTGCACATGCAGGACCTGGACGTTGCCGAAGACGAGCTGCTGCGGGCCCTGGACGACCTGGTCCGCGCCGGCAAGGTGCTCTACATCGGCTGCTCCAACTACGCCGCCTACCGGCTCGTCGAGTCGGTCTACACCTCGCAACTGCAGAACCTGGAAACGTTCGCCACCCTGCAGGCCCAGTACAGCCTGGTGGTGCGCGACCTGGAGCGCGAGCACGTGCCCGCCTGCCTGCGCCACGGCCTGGGCATCCTGCCGTGGTCGCCGCTGGCCTCGGGCTTCCTGTCCGGCAAGTACAAGGCGAGCGAGGCGCCGCCACCCGGTTCGCGGCTCGACAAGCGCAAGAAGTCGCTCGAACTGTACGACCGCCCGCACAACTGGCTGATCCTGCAAGAGGTCGAGGCGATTGCCACCGAGCTCGGCACCTCGACCGCCGCGGTGGCACTGGCGTGGCTGGTGCAGAAGCCGGCGGTCACGTCGGTCATCTTTGGGGCGCGCAACCTGGCGCAGCTCCAGGCGAACCTGCAGGCGGCGGCGCTGGTGCTGCCGGCCGACGCCATGGCTCGGCTCGATGCGGTGTCGGCGCTGGACCTTGGCTATCCGTATGATTTTATTGCCCGCACTCAGAAGCGTTGGTAGGAGGTTGCCGTGTTCGTACTGGTCCATGGACAGTTCTTGTCGGTGCAGCTGAGCGACGGCAGCTACGGCCAAAACGCCTTCTCGGCTGGCTACGCCGGCGCTTCGGCGTGGCAGGCGCAGGTGCACGACCGGATGGTCGCGGTGCCGGTCGCGCCCGATGCCCAGCAGCAGGCGCAATACAACCAGCAGATCGGCGACTTGCAGGCCCTGGCCGCGCGCCACGCCGCCGAGGCCTACTGGACCGGTCAGGCGCAGACGGTGGATCTGGGGCGCCTGCAGAGCCTGTGGAACGAGGCGCAAAAGAACCATCTGGAGAAGAACGCCGCGCGCATCCTGTACTTGCTGCTGGCCGCTCGCCACCGCGGCGCGACCGTGGACGTGGTCTCGGCGGCGGCCAGTCTGCGGCGCAGCGTGTGGGAAGTGCTGACGGCGTGCCAGCTTCTGTCGACCTACGGCGCGATCCGCTTTGGCAACGGCCAGACGCCCAACCCGGCCGACACCAGCGGCTGGCAGAACACCGCGGCGATCGCGCTGGTCTCGGACCCGCCCGATCTGTCGCGCCTGGGCCCCTTTGCCGATGCCCTGTGGCGCACCGGCGAAGTACTGGGCACTCCGTAGATGTTCGCGCCCGCGCTGCTGCAGGCCAGCGATGAATTGTCCAGCCAATTGGCGCAGATGCGCTTTGCGGCTCCGGTCGCCTGCGTCTACGACCCGCTGACCTATGCGCGGCCGCTGTGGCAGCAGTACCTGGAGCGCTACGGCACCAGCACCGGGCGGGTGCTGCTCTTGGGTATGAATCCGGGACCTTGGGGCATGGTCCAGACCGGTGTGCCCTTTGGCGCGGTGGCGATCGTGCGCGACTGGCTGGGAGTCCGCGGCGAGGTGGTGCCGCCGGCCGAGCAGCACCCGCGCGTGCCCATCGAGGGCCTGCAATGCTGGCGCAACGAAGTCAGCGGCGAGCGCCTGTGGGGCTGGGCGCGGCACCGCTTTGGCACACCCACCCGGTTTTTCAAGCAGTTCTTCGTCGCCAACTACTGCCCGCTGTGCTTCTTGGAGCCCACCGGCAAGAACCGCACCCCCGACCGGCTGCCGCGCGGCGAGCGCCAGGCGGTCGAGGCGGCGTGCGACGAGCACCTGCGCAAAGTCTATGCAATTCTGCAGCCCTCGCTGGTGGTAGGCGTGGGCCAGTACGCCGAAGAGCGGGCGCGGCAGGCCCTGGGAGACGTGCCGATCGGCCGCATTTTGCACCCCAGCCCGGCCAGTCCGCTGGCCAACAAGGACTGGAGCGGCCAGGCCGAAGCACAACTGCGCGCGCTGGGTGTCGCGCTGCCGTAGAGCGAGGGAAAAATGTCGAAGCTATCCATGGTTGCAGCGTTGCTGGCGGTGGCACTGCTGTGGGCCCTGCCGGCCCGGGCCGCTGGCGCCTACGACATCGGCCTCGGCGCGGGCTACGCGCTGCCGGTCGGCGACATGACCAAGGGGGCGGCGCTGGCCGATCAGGCCGCCGGCGCCGTGCCGATCCAAGTGGACGCCGTTTACCGCTACACCCACCGGGTTCGCTTTGGCGTGACGGGCAGTTACGGGCCGGTTCCGCCGGGCACCACCACTGCCGGCCTCCACGCGGCGAACCAGTGGCGCATGACCGTGGGCGCGCTGGGCGAGTACCACTGGGCGCCGTTTGCCGGCCAGGATCCGTGGGTTTCGCTCAGCGTGTACTGGACCCAGCTCGACCAGCAGATCACCAGAGAGGACCTGGGCAAGTTCGTCAAGACCCAGACGGTGTCGCAGTCGCCGCTCTCGGCCGAAGTGCGCGGTGGCTATCAGTTTTCGCTGATGCCGGACCTGTACGTGGGCCCCTACGTCAGCGCCGCGATCGAGAGCTACACCAGCTACACTGCCAGCTCGTCGACCAGTGGCAGCTCGGCCACCACCGCCGCCACCACCAGCGCCGACGTCCCCAGCGACCAGCAGACCTGGCACGCCTGGTTTGGTTTTGGAATTACCGGACGTTACGGGTTCTGAACCGGAGCGCCGGTCCGGCGCAGGACCCCAGCGCGCGGTCCGCACAACCGCGCTCGCTCGCCGGCATCCTGGGCAGCTTCTTCCAGCAACCGCGGCGCGGCACCGCCCACCACGGCCAGGCCCTTGGGGCAGGCCACTGGCAAGTGCAGATAGGCGCGGCCGTTTCCGATGACGCGCACCGCATGGTGTGGGCCGAACAACTGGCCGCGGTCGTCGGCGAGTAGCAGGTCGCAGGCGGTATGGTGGGCCGGACGGGCACCCGGCACATCCAGCTGCAGTGCGCACGCGGCGGTGTCCAGCCCGTCCCGCCTGAGCCACTGTGGCTGGGCACTGCGCAACACCGCGTTGCCGCTTGGGATTGGTGGGGAGTTCGCCGCCAGGCAGCGCTGCACCTGGGCCACGGTTTGCGGAGCAGGGCTCAGCCCGGCCAGCTGCGCCAGGGCCTGCAGCAGCGCGCCGAGCCAGCAGAAGATCCCAGAAACGTCGGCCACTACTGCACGGCGACCGACCAGTCGTCGATGTAGACCGTGGCGCTGCCGGCCCAGGTACCGCCGGTGGGGACCACGTCGTACATGCGCAACAGGCCGCGCACGCTGGCGACATCGGCCGGCGCGGTGAACGAGTAGCTGAGCAGCACCCAGGCGGCGCCGTCGGTGCTGTAGCTGCCGCTGTACTGCGACGCCGCCACGGTCGTGCCGTCGGCCTTGTAGAACACTAGACCCAGGCGGGCGCGGCCGGCCGGATCGTTGTCCTTGATCCACACGCTCATCGTGGCCTTTTGACCTGCTGCGACCGGCACTTGCAGACCCGAGAACAGGTCCTGGTTGTCCTGCGACGTCAGCACCACCTTGGCTCCGGCGGCGCCAGCGTGGGCATTGGCGGTGTCGCGGACCACGCTCATCCCCGAGCCGACCTTGTAGAAGTCCGGCGGCGGATCGGCGCTGCTCGCCTCTTCGAAGCCCCAGTTGCTGCTGTCGTAGCCGGGCGCCGCGCCGCAGCCGGCGGTGTCGACAGTGCCCAAGTCGGCCGCGCCGTTCATGATCTGCACGCGGTAGGCGCCGCCGAACTGGGTCAGCACGCCGGACTTTAGCTCGAAGGTCGCGCCCGCGCACAGGTTGGTGGTGCCGTCGACGCGCAGGGTGATGTCGCCCGCCATCGGCAGGGTCACCACGCCGTCGGGACCGTTGAGGACCTTGACTTTCAAGCCCTTGCCGGTCAGCAGGCGCGACTCGTAGTCCTCCGCGAAACTGGCGGCGTCCACGGTGGCCAGGTTCAGCGCGGTGGTCGAGGCCGTGCCGGCGCCCGTGACCACCAAGCTGTCGCTGGCGGTCACTTCCTGTTGGCCCTGGTACGAGGCATACTTGGTGATGTGCAAGGTGATTTCGTCGTCGACCTTGGGCTTGGGGTACGGCCAGGTGGTGCCGACGTAGATGAGCATGCCGCGCGAGCTCGAGGTGTCGTACACAAAGAAACCGCTCGGCTCCACGTAAGTGACCAGGGCGCCGGTCAAGGTGAAGTCGACCGGGCCTTCGGTGCACTTGAGCAGCGAGGCGATGTCGCCGCCCGTGCCGCAGGTGTTGACGACGGGAACGTCCTTGACCGCGGTGTCGGTCTTGGTGTCGGTCGGCTTGCTGTCCGTGCCGCCGGTCGTGTCCAGCGGGGTCGTGTCCTTCGGCGCCGTGTCTTGTACGGTCGTGTCCTGCAGCTGGACATCGCTGCCGGTGGTGCTGTCTTTGACCGTGCTGGTGTCCAGCGGCGCGCCGGTGTCCTTGCCGGAGCCGGTGTCGGCGGTCGAAGCCGTGTCGTTGCCAAAGCTGGTGCTCGCGTCGGGGTCGATGAAGTAGCCGCCGCCCCCGCCGCCGCCGCTGGCGCCACAGCCTGCCGCGAGGAGCGCGGCCGCGCTTGCCAAGGTCAGGATCTTGCTCAGGTTATTTGCCAGTCCGCTGCGCCGCGCCATGGTTGCCTCCCCCGCTCGTGCGGGAACGGCGACAGTGTAGCGCGGCTCGCCGCCGCCGTCGCGACCTTGTCGCCGCGTTTTTGCCCAGCTGTCACCGAGCCGTGACGCGGGCAACCACCTACAGTCCGCGCTGCTGGATCTCGGCGACCAGGCTGCGTACGTCTTGGCTGCGCTCCAGCGGCAGCACCAGGGTGGCCGTAGGCGTTGCCACCACCGCCAGATCGCGCAGGCCCAGCGCGGCCACCGTAGGCCCGGTGCTGATCACCACGCAGCCTTCGCAGTCCTGCACCGCCGCGGCGCCCTTGACATAGTTGCTCTGGCCCTCGCCGCGCATGCCCAGCAGCGAGTGCCAGGTGCCCACATCGGACCAACCGGCGTCCAGGCGCACGACCTCCAGGCCCGACTCGTGCTCCATGACACCGTAGTCGATTGAGATCGAGGGGCAGCGCGGAAAGGCCTGTTCGAAGTGCGCCTGCCAGTCGGGCGATCCGAGTGGCAGATCGGCCAGAGGCGCCAGTTCCTGAGTGATCGCCGGCACATGCTGGGCGATCGCCGCCAGAGCCCGCTGGGCGCGCAGCACGAACACGCCGCCGTTCCACAGGTGCCGTCCGCCCTGCAGGTACTGCAACGCCCGCTCCAGGTTCGGCTTTTCCACGAACTGGGCGACCTGATGCAGCCCGTGGCCCAGATCCTGACCAAGCTCGATGTAGCCGTAGCCCGTCTCGGGGTGGCTCGGCGCGACACCCAGGGTGACGATCGCCCCCGTGGCCGCCCGCTCGGCCGCCCGCAACAGCGCTTGCCGAAAGGCCTGGGCGTCCGCGACCCAGTGATCGGCCGGGAGCAGCACCAGGATCGCCTCGGGATCCAGGGCCTGCGCCACCAGCGCCGCCACCGCCATGCACGGCAAGGTGTTGCGCGCCGCGGGCTCGCCCAGCACTTGGAAGGCCGGGACTTGCGGCACATCGGCCTGCACCGCCGCCACCAGGGTGCGGTTGGTGATGACCAGCTGCCGCTCGGCCGGGCACAGCGGCGCCACCCGCGCCAGCGTCTCGGCCAGCAGGGTATTTTCACCCAGGAACTTCAAGAGTTGCTTGGGCTGGGCTGGCGTGGACAGCGGCCAGAAGCGGGTGCCCGAGCCACCGGCCATCACCGCGCACACCAGATGGTGGGCCAGGTTCTCCGCGGGCGCCATTACGCCTCCACGGGCAAAATGCGCAGGCTGGCCGCAACCTTCAGCGGGGCCGCGGTCAGCGCCTGCACCTGCTCCACGGTGGTGTCGCCAGCGATCTCGCGCAGCAGCAGGCCGTCCGCGGTCACGTCGATCACGGCCAGATCCGTCACGATCTGGTTGACCACGCCCTTGCCGGTCAGCGGCAGCGTGCACTCGCTCAGGATCTTGGGCTCGCCGCCTTTTTCGGTGTGGGTCATCACGATGATGACGCGGCGGGCGCCCGCCACCAGATCCATGGCGCCGCCCATGCCCTTGACCATCTTGCCCGGCACCATCCAGTTGGCCAGGTCGCCGTTCTGCGCCACCTGCAGCGCGCCCAGCACCGTCAAGTCGACGTGGCCGCCGCGGATCATGGCGAACGACTCGTGCGAGCCGAAGTAGGCTGAGCCCGGGATCTCGGTGATGGTCTGCTTGCCGGCGTTGATCAGGTCGGCGTCTTCCTCGCCCTCGAACGGGAACGGGCCGATGCCGAGCATGCCGTTCTCGCTCTGCAGCACCACGTCCATGCCGGGCGGAATGTAGTTGGCCACCAAGGTCGGGATGCCGATGCCCAGGTTGCAGTAGAAGCCGTCGCGCAGCTCTTCGGCGACGCGCGCGGCCATCTGATCGCGAGAAAGTGGCATGATGTCCTCCTGTTTCTTGTGGTCGACGCGCGCCTAGGGTGCGGCGTCCTTGGGCTTGGCACCGTCCAGGCCGGCATACTTGCGCCAAGCGGCGATGTCGGGTCCCAGTCGCTGATTGGTCAGATTTTCCAGGGCATACACAGCGTGGCTGACGATGCCGTTGTCGGCGCTGCCCAGGTAGGGCACCAGGTCGGGCACCACGGTGCGGTCGCCGAGCTTGGGGATGGCCTGGAACAGCTCGATCTGTTCGTCGCGCGAAGCCACGGCCAGGCGGGCCACGAACACGCCAGCGGCGCCGACCGGTTTGACTTGCGCCACCGCGTCGAGCACGTAGGCGCGCTCCTCGCTGTCGCTGTCGCCGGCTTTGACCGCCGCCAGCAGCCTGGCGCTGGCATCGGCCCCCATGCGCTCGGCCGCCAGCCGGGCCGCTACGCCGCGCCGCCCCGGGGTCTCCAGCGCCACCAGTACGGCCGGCGCGGTCCACACCTGCCAGTCGCTGCTCAGCTCGGTCATGGCGGCATTGGCCACGTCGCGCGAGCTGTGGTCGGCAAGCATGGCTGAAAATACGTGCGCTTGCGTGGCGCCGAGCTGTGCCAGTGCCCGCAGGGCCTCGGCCCGCGCCGGCGGATAGGTGGTCGGGCCGCCCACCAGGTCCAGCAGCGCCGGCACCGCCGACTGGTCCCCCAGCGCGGCCAACGCGCGCGCCGCCTCGGCCTGGAGGCGCCCCGGGGTCTCGGCGCTCAGCAGCTTGTTCAGGGCCGGCGCCGAGGCTTTGTCGCGCAGCAGACCCAGCCCGGCCACGGCCAACAGCCTCGTGCGCAAGTCATTGGAATTCAGTGCCTTTTCCAGGTCCGCAGCGGCGCGGGCGTCGCCGAGGCGGGCCTGCGCCACCCGCACGTCGGTGCGCTCGGGGGAGTTCGCCAAGCCGGCGGCCGCTTGCTCCAATGCGTCCAAGTGGTCGCGCGCATCCAACGTGGCCAGGGCCTGGGCCAGCTTGGCCTTGTGCGCAGCCGTGGTTGCCGGATTCGCCAGCACCCTGGCCAGCTCGGCGACCGCGCCTGCCCGCGAGGCGGCCGCGATCTGCAGCGCCGGGCAGGCGGCCACGTCCACGCTGCGGCACTCGGCGATCTGGTCGGCCAGCGGCAAGGGCGCGGCGTGGGCCGGTCCGACCGTTGCCAGCAGCGCCGCGGCGGTCACCGCCCAGCGCGTTGCCGCGTACCCTCTTGTGCCCGCTCCCGCTTGACTGCGCATCGATGTGCTCCGACCCGGTGTGGCTGCGTCCCTGTGCCCGTGTGCCCGCGCGCCTGCAAGGCAGGGCGGCCCCGGCACCGGCCCAGCAGTGTGCCACTCGCCACTGGCCAAATCTACTGCAGCCGAGTGACGCCGCCCAGGCGAAACACCGCATGAATCTTCGGCTGGTTGCCCAACTCGTCCACGGGGCCAATCGGCTGGAGCACGGTGATGACCCAGTGGCCGTCGTTGGTCCGGCCGATGCCCAGAAACGGCGCCGGCAGGTCGGCCATCTCGCCCTCGGCCGCCTGCCAGTGCGGCGACGGCGCTTCGGGCGTGTGCCCTTCTGCCAATTCCGCAATCGCGCCCATGGCTTCTACCACCTCGCGCGGCAGGTCCTCGCGCCAGGTCACCAGCGCGTCCTCGTCCAGGCCGGAGCCCACGGCAAAAACGGCGGGCCACGGCACGCGCAGGGTGGTGAATTCGCCGCGGTCGTCGGGCATGGTGACCTGCAGGTGGGTCGGACTGGTCTGCGGCGGCTCGGCCCAATTCTCCAGCCCGGCCGCCAGGATCGCCACAGGCAGGCTGCGCCAACCTTCGGGCACCTCCCAACCGGCATTGCGGGTCGCCGCCAGCGCCATTACCGGGCCTTTGCGCAGGTAGATCTTGAAGGTATTGCGCTTTTGCACGGCGGGCGGCGGCGCGTACCGCAACAGCCGCGCCGGTGCCGCCGCCTGTTCGACCTGGGCCAGGGGCAGGCCGGCCAGCTGCTGCACCCGCTGCCACAGATCGCCTTGCTGGGTGCCGGCCTGCTCCAGGCCCTGCTTGAGCGGCTCGGGGAGATCCTGCGGCCAGAACCAGCCCTGGCGGGTCCGCGGGTTCTGCATCGCGCCGATCGCCGCCCACGGCACGAAACCGCGCCCCACGTGGTCCGGCGGCTGGTCGATGTGCAGGACGATGCCGTCGCTCTGCAAGGTGTAGTCCAGGCGCGGCGGCTGGCTGCCGATGGGGATCTGCACCACCGGCTGGCGCGGAAAGCCGGGCAAGTCCAGGCCCGGGTGGTCGCGCAGCAGTACCACCACTGCAAACGGCGGTTGGTGCAGCAAGCGGTCGAAGGCCTCGCGCTTGTCCCCACACCAGTGGTCGCGGCGGGCATCGGGCAAAAGCTCTTGCTCCGCCAGCTGGATCGACCACTCGACTTCGCGGCTCTCGCCAGTGGTGGCGGCGCCACCGATGCCGGCATTCTGCAAGACCGCCTGTAAGCCGGCCTCGGCCTGGGTGTCGCTGCCGAAGCGCTGCGGATCGCAGTGTTCGGGCCACAAACGGATCAGCGGCCCCTGCCCCGGCTGGCCCAGGCGTTGCAGCGGCCCCACTTGGGCTACCACCGAGGCCCAGGGTACGGTGGCCAGGTGGATCTCGCCCACGTGGTCGACCACCGCCCAGGGGAACACGTCGGGGTCGGCGCAGATCGGCGCGGCGTCTTCGGCGTCGAGCAGCTCGATGCCCACCAGTACGTCGGCCGGCAGCTCGGGCGGCCAGCCGCTGCTCTGGGGGTGGTGCGGGTCCACCACGAGCAGCACGGGCCCCAAGTTGGCCAACTGGCGGGCGGCTTCGCAGGCGCTGGGGGCCTGCAGGGCGGCGGCAAAAGAGTCCCACATGGGCGGGCTTTCCTTATGTGCACCCCACCGGATTCGCGCAGGCACGGCGCTCGGGGGCCGTTCTGCAACCGGCGAGAATCAGGCGGGGCCCCGGTTCTGGCCCGGCGATTTGCTCAGGCTTTCGCTCCCAATTCGACGGTTTGTGCAGCCGGACGTCACGGCGCGGGCGCGGCGGCCGCAGGCGCGTCAGGGCCGCCGAAGCGGTAGCCAACCGTCCAACTGACCAAGTCGAAGCTGCTGTCGAAGGTGCCGGCGTTGGCGGGGATCGCGCTGTGGCCGTCGCAGCCGTCTGGGCAGGCGCTGAGCGGCCGCTGGATTTCGACCTTGCCGTAGTCCTCCGTCGCCGTGCGCGACAGTTGGAAGATGTGGCTGTAGCCCACCGAGGCGACCAGGTTGCCGTGGCTGTAGCGGGCGCCCAGACCCACGCCGTAGCGCTCGAAGCTGGGAAAGTCGAGATGCGAGTAGTTGAGCGGAGTTGCAGCTTGTTCCCACAGCGCGCCCGCCGAGACGCGGAGGTTCCTCGCGACTTCGGCCGAGCCGCCCAGCCGCACCGACCAGGTGTCGTTCCAGCGCTTGGGGATGGCTACGGTGGGCATCGGAGTGGCGGCAAACAGGTTGATCGCTCCGCTGGTCTTGACGGTGTAGTCGTTCATGACCCGCCACCCTTCCCACACGGCGTCGACCTCGACGTCCCAGGCGATGCTGCCGTCGTCGCGGGGCTGCAGGTAGCGAATCGCAAAGGCTGCGGTGGGCGCGAGCTTCATGTCCAGCTCGGCGTACGAGTCGGTGATCGACAATTCCTTGTCGCCGAAATTGGCGCCGGCGCCGGCCCGATCGTTGCCCATGGTCACGTCGCCGGTGGCGTGGAACTTGATCGGCATGACCCGCCCCGATGCAGCGACTTCCACGTTGCGGTGCGGCCGCCACCAGCCGCCCAGGATGGCCGAGAACGAGCCCGCCATGTCCTTGAGGCGGATGGTCGCCACCACGTCGTTGGGGCCGTAGTACGGGTTCTGCTGCGGGCCGGTCGAGGCGTCGACGACGAGGCTCATGTCGGTCTTGGGCATGGTTGCCCACTGCAAGGTCGCGCCGACGCCGAACTTGTCTTTCTTGCCGTAGGCGGCCGAGGCGCTCAGGTAGGCCACCAGCGCGTCCAGTTTGGTCAGCATGTAGCGCTGGCCGCCCTGGGTGTCGTACTCCTTGTAGCCGCTGGACGAAGGGCCGTAGCCGCCCAGGGCAAACACCCAGTCCTCCAGGCCAAAATCGTGACTGGCCACCAGCATCGCGCCGAGCGGGAACAGGGCACTTTGGTTGCTCGACGGCTGCAGCGCTTCGGCCGAACTGGTGCCACCGATGTTGTCTTGGGGGACCGCGGACTTGCTGCGGGTAAAGGTGGTGTTGTCCCACAGCAGTTGGTGCTGGTAGGTCAGCTGTAGGCCTTTGAGGCGCGTCAACGCACCCGGGTTGTGCGCCAGCGCGGAACCGTCGTCGACCGCGGCGGTCCAGGCCATGCCGCGCCCGATGCCGCCCGCCGAGTTGCCCGGCACCTCAAAACCTGCTGAAAATGCTGATGTAGCTAGCAGTTGACCGGCGGCGACAAGGGCCGCCAAGCGGCGGGCGTTCAGAGCGACCTTGGGCATAGCGACCTCGCGGCGGGCAAAAGGGGGCTCGGCGACCATAGACGGCGGCGCGGATTCGCGCAAGACTGCAAGCAGCTGACTTGGCCGGGCAAGGGCTGGACGGGCTGGGTCTGGAGGGCGAGATGGGCAGGATTGGGCAGCGGGGTTTGGGTGTGGTGCTGGCCGCGGTGATCGGCCTGCTGGCCTTGCAAGGCTGCAATACGCTTGCAGGAATCGTGACCGGCGTCGACGAACCCAACAAGGTTGACGACGGCAAGAACAAGCTGCCGCTGGCCGACGTGGCCACAAACGACACCGCCAGCGGCGACGGCGTGAGCCTGGCCGATGGCGCCAGTGCGGGCGACGACTGCGGGTGCCTGCAGAAGGGAATGGCGTTCCGCTTCGGCTCCCTGCAGATCAAGTCGCTCGACGGCGGGCCGCACCTCGTCATCAACACGCTCAACTCGCTGTGGTCGGGCGACATCAAGAAGCAGGAGCTGAACTTCTATCTGGAGATTGTCGACGTTGCCGGCGACGAATTCACCATGCGCATCGTCAACGGCGCGCGCATCGCCAACTCGACCGATGTGTGCACCCTGCCCGTGACCGAGAGCACGGTGGTGATGCACCGCCAAGGCTGCAAGATCAGCAATGCCCAGCTGACCGGCCTGAACGTCTACGCCGGCACGGTCGCCAACCCCAAGAACTGCACCACGGCCTTGGAGATCCCCAACTCGATTCCGGTGCGCAACGCCAAGTTCGAGGCCGAGATTGCGCCGCAGTGCACGGGCATCGTCAACGGTCTGTTGGTCGAGGGCTCGATTGGCAAGGCCGCGCTCGACGCGACCTGCACTTGCATGACCATTTCGGCCAACAGCAAGGCCGAGGACTGCGGCACCCTGGACCCGAACTACAAGGGCTACCCCAGCAGCAAGAACAAGGACGGCCAGCCGCCCGAGTTCTGCACCGAGTGCTGCAAGGGCTGTGCGCCGACCAAGTACACCAACCTCAAGGAGCTGCTGGTGTCGTTCGGCGCGCTCAAGTACCTGTGCAAAGACGAGGCCGGCGGTCCGGCGGTGTGCCTGTCCGCGACCTTCGAGGCGCCGCGCATCGACGCCGCGCCCGCTCCGTGCAAGTAGGTCAACGGGGCAAGTGAATCAACTGCACGATATCCTTGGCTGTATCCTGGCCGGCGGGCGATCGAGCCGCTTTGGTCGCGACAAGGCCCGCGCGCTGCTGCACGGCCGGCCGCTGCTGCTCCATGCCGCCGACGCGCTGCGCCCGCTCTGCCCGGCGGTGGTGGCGGTGGCCGACCGCGCCGGCAAGTACGACGACCTGCAAGTGGAAGCCCTGGTGGACCTGCAGCCGGGCCGCGGGCCGCTGGCCGGGCTAGAGGCGGCGCTGCTGCAGGCGCAGGCTCGCTACGGCGAGCGCGCGTGGGTCCTGCTGGCGCCGTGCGACACCGTGGGCGTGCCCGCCGAGTGGCTGCTGCAGCTGCGCGACTCTTTGCAACCTGGCGACGCGGCAGCCGCTTTTCGCGACCTCGCCGCGCCGGTCGACGCCAAGGCCCTGGGCTGGGAGCCGCTGCCGCTGCTGGTCGCCGCCGCGGCCTTGCCCGCGGTGCAACAGGCGCTGGCGACGGGGCAAACGGCGCTCTGGCGGCTGCTGGAGGCGCTGCCGGCGCGGGCGGTGGCGCGGCCCGGCGCGTGGCCCGAGCGGGTGCGCCGCCTGGATCGGCCCGAGGAGCTGCAGGCCCTGCACGAGGCCCAGCCGGTGCGCCAGGATCTGCCCGTCGCGCTGCAGCGGTGGTCGCCGCGGGGGGCGCTGCCGGCGGACGACTGGCTGGCCATCGAAGAACCGCTTGAAATTCGTGTAGAATATGGCCAAGTGGGCCGGCGGCGGCGGGCGACCATCGGCGTGGTGCTGCGCACGCCGGGGCACGAGGCCGAGCTGGTCGCCGGGCTGCTGTGGGGCGAGGCCGCCATCGGCCACGGCGATGACGTGCTGGAAGTCAGTCTGAGCACAGGAGAACTTCCGGTGGTGACCGCGCGCTTGCGCCCCGGGTTGGCGTTCGACCCCAAGCGCCTGAGCCGCCACCTGGTGACCACCGCGGCCTGCGGAGCCTGTGGCTCGCCGCTCCTCGACGCGGCTCTGCCCAAAGGTCGCGGGCAGTTGCACGGTCTGGGTCCGGCGGTGGCGTGGTCGGTGCTGGCCGGGCTGCCGGCGCAGCTGCGCGCCCTGCAGACTACCTTCGACCGCACCGGCGGGCTGCACGCGGCGGGGCTGTTCAGCGCGGCCGGGGAGCCGGTCCTGGCCCGCGAGGACATCGGCCGGCACAACGCCCTGGACAAGCTGGTGGGCCATCTGGTGCTGACCCAGCAGCTGGGGCCGCCCGGGGTGCTGGTCCTGTCGGGCCGCATCGGCTACGAGCTGGTGCAAAAGGCCGCCATGGCGGGGCTGCCGCTGCTGGTCGGGGTCGGAGCACCCACTTCGCTGGCCGTCGACCTGGCGGACCGCGCCGGCATGACCCTGGTCGGCTTTGTCCGCGGCGGCTGCGGTAACGTCTACACCAGCCCGTGGCGGGTGATCTGATAGGCACCCCACCTGATTCGCGCGGGTACGGCTTCCCGGACCCGATTGGCAACTGGCGAGAATCAGGCGGGGACCCCGCGTCGGGCCCGGCGAATTGCTCAGGATTCCGACCCGAATTGGACGGATTCTGAATGAAACGAAGCACCCTTGTGTCAGATTAATGAAATAAATAGACAATTAACGGATCTGCTGCAGCTCCGCTGGCCCAAGGTGACGGCCGCCGCCCCTTCGCGCTAGGCTTGCGCCACCGGGCGCGTGCCCGCAGACGGCAGGACCCATGCGTTGGTTTACCCGCGGCGACCTGGACGGTTTCTTTGGCCTGGCGCTGGACAACCTGGTGCAGCTGCTGCTGATCGACGCGCTGTGCCGCTACGTGTTGGGCATGAGCCCCGAGTTGCTGTACGGCCGGGTGCTGCCGGGCGCGGCCATGTCGCTGCTGGTGGGCAACGCCTTCTACGCGTGGCAGGCCATGCAACTGGCCAAGAAGACTGGGCGAACCGACGTCTGCGCGCTGCCCTACGGCATCAACACCGTGTCGCTGTTCGCCCACGTGTTCCTCATCATGCTGCCCGCCAAGCTGGCGGCCGAGGCGGCCGGCCACCCCGACCCGGTGCGCGTGGGCTGGCAGGCCGGTCTGGTGGCGACCCTGGCCTCGGGCGCCATCGAGCTGGTCGGCGCCGCGGTGGCCGAGAAGATCCGCAAGGCCACGCCGCGCGCCGCGCTTTTGTCCACGCTGTCGGGCATCGCCCTGGGCTTCATCTCGCTCGGGTTCCTGTTTCGCACTTTTGCCCACCCGATCGTGGGCCTCGCCAGCCTGGGCGTGGTGCTGCTGACCTACTTTGGCCGTGTGAAGTTCAAGGGTTCGCTGCCGGGCGGCGCGGTCGCGATTGCCCTGGGCACGCTGCTCGCCTGGGCCACCGGCCTCGCGCCCAACGGACCCGCGCCCAGCACCGCCGGCCTGCACCTGCCCGTGCCGGTCATCGGCGACGTCATCGACAGTCTGACCGGCGGCCACATGCTCACCTACCTGTCGGTGATCGTGCCGATGGGCTTGTTCAATGTCCTTGGCAGCTTGCAGAACATCGAGTCCGCCGAAGCTGCCGGCGACCTGTACCCCACCGGGCCGTCCCTGGCCGTCAACGGCATCGGCTCGCTGGTGGCGGGCCTGTTCGGCTCGGCCTTCCCCACCACCATCTACATCGGCCACCCCGGCTGGAAGGCCCTGGGCGCGCGCGCCGGCTACTCGGTGCTGAACGGCCTGTTCGCGACGATCGTCTGTCTCACTGGCACCTTGGGCCTCATCGCCTGGGCCGTGCCGATCGACGCGGGCATGGCCATCGTGCTCTGGATCGGTCTGGTCATCACCGCCCAGGCTTTCCAGGCGGTGCCGCGCGAAGAAGCGCCAGCGGTGGTGGTCGGGATCCTGCCGGCGGTGGCGGCGTGGGGCGCGCTGCTGGCCAAGAACGGGATGCGCGCCGCGGGCTTGGGCGCTCCCGGCAAACCCTTCAGCGACGGGGTGATCGCGGCCTTCGAGCGCAGCGACACCTGGATCACCGGCGCCTTCGCCTTGGAGCAGGGCTTCATCTTCTCGGCGATGTGCCTGTCGGCCTGCACCGTCGAGATCATCAAAAAGCGCTTCCGCCACGCCGGGCTATGGTGTCTGGGCGCTGCCGCCGCTTCGGCGCTGGGCCTGTGCCACAGCTGGGCCTTTACGCCGGGCGACACCACCTTCGTGCTTGCGCCGGCTTGGCCGCACGCCGCGGGGTACACCGCCATGGCTTTGCTGCTGTTCTTGGCGCCGTGGCTGACCGAGGACAGTGTCGGTCACTAAGGCAGATCAATCGGCTACTTGCTGACCTTGCCCACCGGCGCATCCCAGATCGCGGTCAGCTTCTGGTCGGCCACGCAGGCGGCGTCGCCCCAGCACTCGTCGTCCAGCACCCGCGTGCCCAGCGAGTGGAAGTAACTGACGATCAGGTTGCGGTGGAACTCCGTGAAAGTACCACGGTACGCCTTGCCCGTCGCCGCCGACGTACCAGCCACCGGCGGGAAGCTGTCGTTGTCGTTGGCTTGGGCGATGTACTCGTGGACGCCGTGGACGTCGGCCAGGCACAGGCCCGAGATGCCGCCCGGCTGACCCGGCCCGCTGGGCACCAGATTGCACAGCTTCTGCATGGGCTTGGCGGCGTTCGGCGACAGCAGCGGCGGCGGCACATCCTTGCCGTTGAGCAGCCCCGAGCTGATGGCCTGCTCGAACCAGCTGCGGTAGGGCGCGTCTGGGCCGTAGAGCTTGTCGCGGCCGAACAGACCAGTGGCGCGCGCCAGCGTCACGCCGGTGGTGAACGGCACGGTGCGGTCGTTGACGGCCAGCATCATCAGGATGTTGGTGCCCGGGCTGCCAGCTTGCGGGTTCAGGATCACCTTGTCGGCGGCGGTGATGGCGTCCGCACCCTCCAGCACGTTGGCCGCAAGCTGGACGAACTTGCGGAAATCTGGGGTGTTGCGACCCTTGGCCAGACCCTCTCTGGGCGCCACCGCCTCGACCTGCGCGACCGGCGGGCCGCCGGGCATCCGCACCGTCAGGCGCAACTTGTCGCCTTGATCGGTGGGCACGGCCAGGGCAAAACCGCCGTCGTCGGCGATGGTTTCGGTCTTGGTGTTGCCGTTGACTGTGTTGGTCAGCACCACCTCGGCGCCGGCCGGCACGCTGATTTCCTGGAACCAGGTCGGCACTTCCACGGCGTGATCGACGCAGGCCTGGGTCTTGGGGTCGCGGTAGACCTTGCGGATCTGGTCGCTGCAGCCGTCCGAGTCGTCGTTCCAGCTGAGGCGCACCTTGCCCGGCTGGTCCGGCACGGGGCACCCGACGATCATCGGCCCGCCCAGCGACAGGAACAGCGCGGTCACGCGGTCGTGCAGCTTGGTGCGCATGAAGATGTCGGCCAGGCCGGCCCCCGGCACCACCGGCGCGGCCGCCACGATGTAGGGCTCCAGCGGCGCCGTCAGCGCGGTGTGGATGCCGCCCAGCGACACACCCATCATGAAGTACGGCACATCCGGGCCGCCGGCGTCGACCTTGCCGTCCAGGTCGAAGTCGCCCGCCAGGAAGCTCGGCATCAGCCGCTCGGCCGGCGCCGTGTGCGGGTTGACCAGCGGTGCCGCCGGTGTCGGGTCGTCGGAAAGTCCAGGCGGGGTCGGCACATTGGCCGCGGTCAGCGAGCGCAGCATCCGCACCGCCACGATGTAGTCCAAGGTGGTCTGGCGCATGGCGTCGCGCAGGCGGAAGGCGTTGGGGGCGTAGTAGGCCTCGCCGCCTTCCTTGTTGCAGTTGCCGTCGTCGTCGGTGGCGCGGCCCTTGACCGCCAGCTGCTGGATGAAGCCGTTCTTCATCAGCTCTTTGAACACCTCGTCGTCGGTCATGCTCTCGGGGAAGCGCGTCTTGTAGTCGGTGTAGACCAGCTGCGGCAGCAGCGAGCGGATGAGCGGCATGTACTGCGCGCCCATGCCCGCCAGCATCTTGATCGGATCGGTCAGCACTGGTCCGTGACCGACGGCGTCGATCGAGAACACGGCGATGCCGGCCTGCGCCAAGCGATCGGCCATCAGCAGGCACTCGACCCGCGAGGTGCCGGTGGCGTGGGCGTACACCACCACCGGGAACGGCGGTTTGTGCTGCTCGGTGGTCTTGGGCACGATCAGCATGAACGGCACTTTTTCGTGGAATTTCGCCGCTTCGGCCTGGATGGTGCCGGTCTGCACATCCAGCTTCCACACGTTGTCGGGCGTGGCGCGCAAGTTGACGGTGTCGAAGTCGCCGAACACCAGGTGGCTGACGTGGTCGAAGCCGCCGGCGGGCACGAAACTGCCGATGAACTTGACGATTTGCTGCATGTAGGCGCCCTGCAGGACCCAGGTGCTGTCCCACCCCACCTTGGGATAGGGCGGTCCGCCCAGGGCACCGTAGGTGGCGTCGCCATCGAACGAAATGCCCATGTCGTACACCGCACCGATCCTGGCCGGGAACTCCTTGTTGAGCCAGGCAAAACTGCCCTTGCCGTACAGGCCGTCGCGCAGGGCGCGGAAGGTGCGCGACAGGTCGCCGGTGGTCAGGGTCCAGGCAAAAGCGATGTCCTTGGGCTTGACCCCCGCCTCGGCCAGCGAGGGCAGCGCCCGCTGCAGGTCCTGGGTCTGGGTGTCGTGGTTGACGATGTCGAAGGGCGAGCGGATCGGCCCGTAGCGGCCCTGGGCGTCCCAGCCCTTGATGCCGGTCGTGACCACCACCGCGTACTGCGCGCCGGCCTGCAGCGGCATCAGCGGCCGGATGTCCAGCGTGTGGGTCGAGACTTCGTAGTGGTACACCCACTTGTCGGGCGCGCCGTCGCCGTCGCTGTCGACCTTGTTGTCGGGCGGCATGATGAAACTGTCGAAGTTCTTGAAGGGATCGCGCGGGAAATAGGCGTGCGGCACCGCGGTCTGCGGGAACCAGCCGCGACCCAGATCGATCGGCAGGCGCTCGCCAAAGCGCGGGCTGCCGGGCTGGATGTTGACCACATACACGGTGTTGTCGGTCACGGTGGTCAGGTCGATCGGCCCGTCGAAGGCCAGCTGGATCGGCGACAGGCCCGAGAAGCCGTCGATGTCGTCCAGGTGCTCGCGGTTCAGGCGATCGACGCGCGTCTCGCTCTGGTTGCTGACGTTGACGAAGGTGCCGCCGTCGCTGCGCCGCCGCAGGGCCAGGTCGTTGGGGAAGGGGATCTCGGGCTGGGGCAGACGCAGCGGGTCGAACACCACCTGTGGCCCGGGCAGACTTTTGTCGGTCGCCGCCAGGCCGTAGGGCTCGCTGCTCTCGGGCTCGAAGAAGCTGGTGCAGCCCGCCAAGGTGGCGGCGATGGTGCAGAAGATCAGGAAGTTGCGCATGATGGTGGTGCTCCCAGCTTGTCGCGCGACGATGCGTGTCGGGGGGCGCGCTCGTGGGGCGGCGCGCCGCCAAGGTTCCAGCTAGAGTTGACTCCGCAGCAGCAACGTACCTTGCCACGCGCCCACCGCCGCCATGGGCCGTCCCTCGGCGTCGTCGAAGGCGGCACCCGGGAACCAGACGCCCGCGTCCAAACGCGCGACCAGCTGCAACCAGCTGCCGGTGCCGTGGACGGTCTCCAGGCCGGCATCGAACTCCATGCCCAGGTCGCGCGAACCTGCGCCACCGCGCGGCCCCGTCGGGCGGCCGCCGGCCAGCCAGGTGCGGTAGGGGTCGGCCACGGCGCTTGGCGACTCGGCCCACAGTCCGCCCAGGAGCACCGCGGCGATCGGCGAGACCTGCCAGCGCACCACGGGGTGGATGTAGGTCGCTTGGGTGACCGCGCCGCCGGTGGCCAGGCGCTCGACACCCGCGGGCGGGTAGGCGCTGTACTTGGGATCGCCCAGGTTGGCTGCGGCGTTGTCGGCCATGGCGCGCTGCACTTGCGGGAACAGCACCAGGCCCACGTGGTAGTCGCTGGCGAAGCGGAAGTTGCGCAGCGTGCCGTCCAGGGGGCGGGCGTCGGCGCTCGCGATGCCGGCCTCGACGCGGGTTGCCCAGAACGGCGAACCCAGCTCGACCCGCGCCACACCGCCAAACTGTTTGATATCCAAGCCGTCGCGGTTGCCGACCGTCTTCATCCAGCCGGTGTGGCCTTGGATGAGCGCACCTTCGCCGGCCAGCATGGCGTAGCGCCCCTGCGGTGCCGCCACCCGCCAGCGCACGAAGGCGTCGACGATTTTGGCGTCGGTCGCCAGCCCCAGTTCGTCGCGCTGGTCGCGCAGCACGCCGTACACGCCAGCGTTCAGGATGCTGCCCTGGTACAGCAAAGCGGCGACGGCGTTGTGGGCGCTGTCGCCCGCGCGGTTGGCCAGGTCGTCGCGGCCAACCCAGTCGTAGGCCACCGCCAGCGCCAAGGGAAACGCCGCGGTCGGATCGCCGCCTTGGAACAGGGCCGCGGGCAGGATCGCCCAGCCCAAGCGGGTGACGGTGTGGCCGCCGCGCTTGCCGCCGAACTGCAGTTGGTCGTCGCCGCCGTCGTTGGCCACCAGGCCCAGGCCCCACTGCGACACGGTGCGGCCCACGGTGAAGCGGCCGATACCGGTGGTCAATTCCACCCCGCCGCGGCGCAGATGCGTGCCGTTCAGGTCGGTTTCGGGGGTGCTCGCATCGCTGCGGCGGAACTCCACTTCGACTCGGCCCTCGGCCCGCCGCAGCCAGCCGTCGCCGACCCACAGCACGTGGCCGCCCGCGCGGCTGCGGTAGTCCATTTGGGCCGGGCCGCTGCTGCGGCGCAGATCGGTGGCGAGCGGTCCCAAGGTCTCGATCGCGCTCACCCCGTCGGCCAGCAAGCGCGCGGTCAGGTCGAATCCGCGGTGCCAACCCTTGGCTTCCGGCTCGGCCCGCTCTTCGACGACCATGCGCGGCCCTTCGACGCGCGCCAAAGGCGGCGCCGCCTCGGCCGGTGGCGGTTCGAAACTTGGCGAAATCTCTGCAGGAAGTGCCGATGGCGTGACTGCCTCTACCGGATCGACGCCGGCCGATGGGTTCGCCCATGCTGCGGCCGGTGCGACCGCCGCGGCGACCACCAGCCATGCTGCGGAATACATGAATCGTGCCATGAACCCTGCCCTTGCTCGACCTGTGCCGCGCCGGATCGGCAACGAGCGTACCACATCGGTGCGCGTTGACCATGCCCGCCAAGACCTGCGGCCGCCGTGCGCTTGAGGTCTCTGTGCCGCTCGCTGGCGGCGTGCTATGGTGCGCGGCGCCGCGACGGAGTCGAGCCCGCATGCCCACCGCCACGCCCATCCTTGCCCCTGGAGCCACGCTCGGCGACGGCTACGTGGTCGAGCGCTCGCTCGGCGGCGGCGGCATGGGTCAGGTCTATCTGGCGCGCGACTTGCGCCTGGACCGGCTGGTGGCGATCAAGCTGCTGCACGCCGAGATCGCGGCCAGCGACGAAGCCGAGGCGCGTTTTCGCCGCGAGGCGCGCGCGCTGTCGCGGGTGCTGCACCCCAACGTGGTCGGAATCCACGCCTTTGGCCGCCATGCCGAGACCTGGTACCTGGTCATGGAGTACGTGGAGGGCCGCAGCCTGGAGGCGATGCTGCAAGAGGGCGCCCTGACGGTGGAAGTGGCGGTCGACCTGACCCGCCAGATTGCCGCCGGTCTGGCCGAGGCGCACGCCCTGGGCATCGTGCACCGCGACATCAAGCCGGGCAACGTGCTGTTGCGGACGCTGGCCACCGGCGCACTGCTGGCCAAGGTCGCCGACTTCGGGCTGGCGCGCTCGATGGTCAGCAGCGACTCGAACGTGGTCACCCGCGACACCGCGATTCTGGGCACGCCGGCCTACATGGCGCCCGAGCAGATCCAAGCCCAGAAGGTCGACGGGCGCGCGGATCTGTATGCGCTTGCGGTTATGTTCTATCAGATGCTGACCGGCCACCTGCCGTACCAGCGCGAGACGATGCAGGCGATGCTGATCGCCCACCTGATCGACGAGCCGCCGCCGCTGACGCCCGAGCAGGCGCGCAGCATCCCGGCCGCCGTCGACCGCGAGCTGCGGCGCGCCCTGAGCAAGCGGCCCGAAGACCGCCATGCCAGCGTGACCGAGTTCGCCCTGGCCCTGGACCGCGCCTTGGGGCGCACCACCTGGAGCGGCGACGGCGAGAGCAGCCACTGCCCGGGCTGCGGCAACTCCGCCACCGGCGGCGGGTTCTGCGTGCACTGCGGCAGCGCGGTCCCAGCCGAGCACTGCACGGCCTGCGGCACCGAGCGGGCCGGCGAGCGCTACGACTGCGAAGTGTGCGGTGCGTCGCTGCTGCAGGGCCCCAGCTCCTCGTCGTCTGTGCTCGGGTCGCTCCGGCCGTCGAGTGCGGCGCTGCTGCTGGCGCGCCTGGGCGACGTGCAGGGTGCGCAACTCGCCGAGCTAGCAGAGACTTTTGTGACCGCCGTGGCGCGCGAGGGCGGCCGCACTCTGGCCTTGATCGGCGCCGACGCGGTCGCGGTGTTCGGCTTGGGCGGTATGCGCGAGGGCGACACGGCGCGCGCGGTCGACGCGGCACTGGCCATGACCGCCCGCCATCCCGCCACATCCACCGCCAGCCTGCGGGCCGTGGTCGACGTGGGCGCGCTGGTCAGCCGCGGCACCGGCATCACCTGGGGCATGGCGCTGCTGGCCGGCGAGGTGGTCGAAAGGGCGCGCGCGGCCTGCCAAAAGGCCCCGCCCGGCACGGTGGTGGTGGGCGACGCGGCGTGGCGCGACTGCCGCGGGCTGTTCGAAGTGCGCAGCGACGGCCGTCAGCGCCAGGTTCTGCGCCGCCGCGACGCGCTGCAGGCCCTGGGCGACTACATGAACCGCGACCCGGCGCGGCCCTTTGTCGGGCGGGCTGCCGAGCTGGCGGTGGCGCAGCGGGCTTGCCGGCGGGTACGGCGCGACCAGGGGCTGCTGACGGTGGCGGTGGTGGGGCCCAGCGAGGTCGGCAAGTCGCGGATGCTGGGCGAGTTGCTGCGGCGCCTTGAAACCACCGATGATCGCTGGCGGTTCGAGCTGATCCGCTGCAGCCCGCTGAGCGTGCCGAGCGGCTGGCAACCGCTCGCCGGCCTGGTGCGCGACGCCGTGGTGTCCACCGAAGACGAGACCGTGGCCTTGCGCGTGTCGCGCCTGCCGGGCATCCAGGAAGACGACTCCGAGCGCTCGGCCCGCCGCGCCCAGGCCCTGCTGCGGATGCTGGGGATGGACGACTCCGAGGCGGCTGAGGCCCAGGCGCCGCGACCGGCCAGCGACGCCGAGCTCGCCGCCGCTTTCGAGGCCTGGGTGGCGGTGGTGCGCGGCCTGTGCCGGCAGCAGCCGATGGCCCTGGTAGTCGAAGACCTGCAATACGCCAAGCCGATGCTGCTGCAGTTGCTGGCCCACCTGGCCCGGTCGTGCGCGGACTTGCCGCTGGCGCTGATCCTGCCGCTGCGCCCGGACCGGGCGGACCCGGTGCTGCAGGCTCTGCAGTTGCCGCCGTCGCGGGTGGTGACGGTGGAGCTCGAGCGCCTGTAAAGCGACGAAACGGCCGAATTGGTCGAGGCGCTGTGCGGCGGGTACCAGGTGCCCGAGGGCTTGGCCACGGCGCTGCACCGCTTTGGCGAGGGGTTGCCGGGCCGCATCGAGCAG
Source organism: Deltaproteobacteria bacterium (assembly GCA_016218865.1). Classification (GTDB taxonomy): domain Bacteria; phylum Myxococcota_A; class UBA9042; order UBA9042; family UBA9042; genus SXRM01. The sequence continues at coordinate 24,718 of JACRCU010000464.1, forward strand.
GCCATCGACACCCTGGTCGACGAAGGGCGTCTGCAACTGCAGGGCGACGAATGGGTTTGGAACGGCGCGGCCGATCTGGACCAACTGCTGGCGCGGTCGCTGGCCGAGCTGCTGATGCGGCGGGTCGGCCGGCTGGCGCCCGGCGAGCGATCGCTGCTGGAAGCCGTGGCGGTGGCGGGCGGTACCGCGCCGCGCGGCATGCTGGCGGCCCTGCTGCAGCGCGAGATCCGCCCCAGCGAGACCGACCGTCTGGTGCAGGCGGGCCTGCTGGTCGAGAACCGCACCCAGACCTACGCCGGTCACCGCGAGTGGTCGCTGCGGCCGGCGACTCTGGGTGAATTGCTGCTCGCGGCCATGCCGCGCCAGGCGCTGCAGGAAGCGCACCGGCGCGCGGCGCTGTGGCTCGAAGGCTGGCCCGGCGCCCGGCCGCCGAGTCTGGGGGCGCGCTTAGCGCATCACCACCTGCAGGCCGGCGATGCCGAGGAGGCCGTGCGCCACCTCCTGCGCAACGCCGATCAAGCCGTGCGCGCCTTTGCCACCCGCGACGGCTTCGACGCCTACGCCCTGGCCGCCGAGGTGGCGCAAGGCTGGCGCGCGGCGGGCGACCCGGCGTCGCAGGCCGCCCTGGTGCGCGCGCGGGTCGGCCAAGCAGAAACCGGCTTTCGCATCGGCGAATTGGCCGCCGCCCTGGAAGCCACCGAGGCGGCGATCGCGGTGGCCGGCGACCGCGACGACCTGGCCGGCGAGCGCGTCCGGGCGCGCTGCATTCGCGGGCAGATCCTGGACAGCTTGGGCAAGCCCGACGAGGCGCTGGCGGCGCTGCGACTGGCGGTCGACGACGCGCGCCACACTGGCACGGGTTTCGGTGCGATGATCTTTGCCCTGAGCCTGGTGGCGATGGTGCTGCTCCGCTGCGGTCGCCACGCCGAGGCCGAGGAGCTGGCGCGGCGGGCGCTGGAAGAGACGGCAGGGCGCGAAACCCACGGTGAGCGCGAGCTTTTATTGGGCATCGGTCGGCTGCACACCTGGCTGGGCCACACGGCGGCGCGGCGCGGCGAGTACGCCCTGGCCGAGCTCAACTACTTGCGCGCGCAGCACGCCTTTGACGAAGCGGGCGACGGTGCCGCAGCCGCGATGGCCGACTTGTCGCTGGGCAACCTGGCCTGGCGGAGCAAGCAGCTGGCCGAGGCCGAGGCTGTGTATCGCCGGGTCTGGCGCCGCTGCGAGAACCTGGACGACTCGCTGGGTGCGGCCACCGCCCAGACCAATCTGGGCAATGTGCTGCTGGACCAAGGGCGTCCGGGCGAGGCCTTGCAACTGCTGCGCGACAGCGAGAAGGCGCAGCGGCGGGTCGGGCGCTTGGAGGTACTGGCCGAGACGCTGCGGTTGCAGGCGCTGGCGCTGCACGACCTGGGCCAGGTCGAAGGAGCGCGGCTGGCTGCCAAGCAAGCGGTGCTGCACGCCGAAAAGACCGGGCAGGCCGCCGCCCTGGCCGCCGCGCGCGAGACCTTGGGCCGCCTCAACTCTAAAACTGCATGAATAGACAGGGGGTTCAGTGACGATCGCCCGGTGGCCTGGGGTCCTTGGGCCGGCTGATGCGCTGGAGCACTTGGGCTGCCATGCCCAGGGCGCGATCGACGGCCTCGTCCACCGCCTGGTCCAGGGCGCGCTCGCCGTCGCTCTTCTTGGCGGTATGCGGCGCCAGCAGCTCGACCACCCGCTGTTCCAGGCGCCGCTTGGCCTGCTGCCGTTCGGCCTTGCGGCGGGCGAGCGTGCGCTGCTCCTCGGCGCGGGCGAGCCAGACCTCGTCGCCGGTGCGCGCCAGGGCCAGCAGGTGCGCCACCGCGCCCAAGCCCCAGGCCAGCAGCGGCCACTGGAACCACCACGGCGCGCCGACCAGCACGTTGACGGCAAACAAGCCGGCGTTGATGAGCACGAAGGCCTGCAAGTGATTGGCTAGGCCGCGGCGCGCCTTGGCCTTTTCCTGGTCGGCCAGCGCCTGCAGCTCTCGGCGCTCGGCGACTTCGGTCTCGGCCGCGGCCACCTGCTCGGGACTGAGCCCCAGCTCGCGGGCCGTCTCCAGCAGCTCGTCGCGGCCGTAGTCGCCCGGCTGGGCCTGCTTGCGCAGCGCGACTTCTAGAATTTCTTGAAGCTCTTGGCGCGAATACTGCTTGCCTGAAGCCATTGGCTGCCCCTGCGGCTGGTCGACCGGTACACGCTAGTCGACTCCCACAAGCTAGTCGACCGCGCGCGGTTCGCCATCGATCACCGCCGTGCAGGCGCCGTCGCTCCCCACCACGCCGTGGCCAGTCAGCTCGAACACCGACGTGCGCCCGCTGCAGCCGGGCTCGGCGTAGGCGCGGGCCGCAAAGTGCGCGTCGCCCAAGCTTCCGCTCGACTCGAAGCTGAAGCGGTAGCGCATCGCGCCGCTCGGCGAGAATGCCAGCGCCGTCCAGGTGGGGCCGGTCTGCCAGGTGCCCTCGTCGCAGCGCTTGTCGCCGTCTTTGTCCATGCCGGGGTCGCAGCAGCTCTGTGGCGGATTCTGCGGCGCGCTGGCCGGGAATTGGCAGGCGCTGCCGGCTTCCGGGTGCGGCGTCTCGAAGTATAGCTTGGCGCCGCGGGCGATCTGCTGCAGCTCGACGCGGGCCTCGACCTCGCGCGCCCGCTCGGTGTAGCGCATGAAGTTGGGAATGGCGATCGCCGCCAGGATCGGCACCGCGCCCAGGGCACTTTGCTGCAGCAGCGGATCGCCCACCGCCTGCAGCAGCAGCCCGTCGCCGTCGAGCTTCAGGGCCGTGCCGGCGTAGCGCTGACCCGCCAAGTCCTTGGTCATCTTCTCGATCATCGCCGCGGCGTCTTTGCCGCCCATGGCGGTCGCGGTGCGCGCCAGGTCGATGAGCGGCTGGGCATCGGTCACCGTCGCCCACACCACGTCGCCGTCCAGAGCCGCCGCCAGCGAGGTGCTCGCCAGCGATTCTGCGTCCTTGCGATCCACCGCCGCCTCGATGGCCGCCACGCTCGGGCCCGCGAGGATGGCGTCGTCGACGCGCGTGACCACCAAGGACAGCGGTCCGGCGTCGATCTGCCAGCCCTTCTTGCCCTTGACCTGCACGGCGCGCGGCTGCAGGCCGCCCTTGCCTTGGGCCAGGCCGATGGCCCGCTCCAGCAGTGCGTCGGCCTTGGCGGCGTCGACCACTCCGATCACCGCCAGCCAGGCCGGATTGGCCTTGGGACCCTGGCCGGCCATCGCCAGGAGCGAGGCAACTTCGACGCCGCCACAAGCGTGGCCCGACAGCGCCTCGGTCAAGTCACCGTACGACAAGCCGATCATCGCCAGACCCATGGTCGCGCCGGGCAGCGCCATGCGCGCTTGGCTGGGCGTCGACGGCGGCAACAGCTTGCCCACGCCGGTCATCAGGTCGACCAGATTGACCGAGGCCCGCGCCGCAGTCCAGCCAGTTTTTGGCAGCAAGCGAGCGCACTTAGGCGGGTTGCGCTTGGGCTTGACCACCTCGGCCAGCGCTTGATGTCCGGCTTCGCTGGTGGCGATGCGCAGGCCGGCGCTGTCGCCCAGCCACGCCGCCGCGCTGGGGAACAGGGCCGCGAAGAAGCCAATGTCGGCGCGGACTTTCTGGTCGGTCTCCAACGCCTCCAACTGCTTGCTGTCCAGCCAGACCAGGGCCAGGCGATCGCCGGCTTCGCGCGCTGCGGCGGCGAACTGCGGCTGGCTCGCCAGCTTCGTTGCCGAAGGCCGTAGAAACGCTTCAAAATTGGCTCGCAGGGGCGCCTCTTCGGCCGCCTCCAGCGCGCGCGGCACCGGCAGCACCGCCAGGTCGTCGCCGCGTTGGCCCAACCAGGCCTTTTCATTATTGATTTCGATATCCTGGGCCGCGCCCACCTGCTTGCCCAGCTTGATGTCGGCGCCCAGCTTGCCCAGCATGGCCTGGAACTTGCCGCGATCCGGCACGCGCAGCAGTAGCACCGGCAGCGGCTCGGCGCGGCTGCCGTGGTGGCGCATCAGGCGGCGATCCGCTGCAATCGCGACACCGCGCTCGGGGTCGACGCCCCAGGCGGCCCAGCTCGCGGCGACAGACGGGTCGGCCCCCAGCTTGGCGACCACGGCGCTGCGGCTGGCCTCGGGCGGACGCATCGCGGGCGGAAGGCTGTCCAGCATGGTCAGCAGGCGCTCGGCGCTTTGGTCCAAGTGGCGCAGCTCGGCGCCGCCCAGGGTCTGTTCGGCGTCCAGATCGGCGAGCAGGCTGCCGCGGCCGCCGCAACGGCCGCAGGTAAACCAGGCGACGGCGGCGCCGATCGCGATCAAGATGAATAGAACTACGATGATCCACGTCTTGCGCATTGCGTCCTCGCTGCTGGTGCCATGGCCACAGGGCAATCACACATGGCGCGGAGTTCAGACGCGTGACGATGACCGCCGGTCTGCGCTATGCTCGGCCTGCAGGTCAGGATGCTACATCCGCCGCTCCGACGCGGGCAAGGTGCCCGCGGGCATGCCATCTTCGGAGCGGGCACCCGCAAACCCGCTGCGCGCTGTGCACGCCGCAGTCAACGAGGCCAAGATGATCCAGAACTTCATTGGGATTTCGAAATTCCTGCTGGCGGCCGCGCTCGGCTCGCTGATGCTGTCGGCCGCTCCGGCCCAGGCCACCGAAATCGAGGGCTACAACTTCCCCAACGACACCCAGGCCGCCGGTCAACCGGTCAAGCTGGTGGGCGTGGGCGTGCGCACCAAGTGGATGATGAACATCTACGTCATGGGCGCGTACATGGCGACCCCCAAGAAAAGCGCCAGCGCCCTCATCAACAACGACGAGCCCAAGATGATGTGGCTGCACATGATGCGCGGCATCGGCGCCGACAAGATGCGCGAAGCCATCGACACCGGCCTGGAGAAGAATGTGGCCGCCGCCGAGCGCGCCCGCATCGCCCCCGACGTCGACAAGATCAAGGCCGCCTTCCCCAGCGACATCAGCAAGAACCTGGACATGCAGTTCATCTACACGCCGGCTGGCGGCTTTGCCCTGAAGATCGGCAGCGCCGTCAAGTTCAGCAGCCCGGACAAGGGTCTGGCCAAGGCCATGTTCTCGATGTGGTTCGGCCCCAGCCCGAACGACAAGGACCTGAAGAAGCAGGTTCTGGGCGAGTAGCCACAGAAACAGCTACAGAATCAGCGACGCATCGCCATAGCTGTAGAAGCGGTAACCCTGGTCGACTGCGCAGCGGTAGGCGGCCAGGGCCCGCTCGCGCCCCAGCAGCGACGCCACCAGGACCAGCAGGCTCGACTGCGGCAGGTGGAAGTTGGTCAGCAGGTGGTCGACCACGGCGAAGCGGTGCCCGGGCACGATGGTCATGTCGGTTTCGCCCATCCCTGCCGGTAGTTGCGTGCCCTCGGCCCGCCGCCCCAGGTGCTCGAGCACCCGCGTGGTGGTGGTGCCAATGGCTACGATCGGTCGCCCCTGGGCCCGCCAAGTGCTTAATTTTTCTGCAGTCTCTGCGTCGACGGCGTAGCGCTCGGGCAGGACCTGGTGGCGGCTCAGGTCGGCCTGGCGCACTGGCAAGAAGGTCCCGGGGCCCACGTGCAAGGTGATGGAAAGCACCGGGATGCCGGCCGATTCCAGCTCCGTCAGCAACTCGGTCGACAGGTGCAGGCCCGCCGTGGGTGCCGCGACCGCCCCGGCATGGCGGGCGTAGGTGCACTGGTAGCGCGGCTTGTCGGCGTCGTCGTCGCGGCCGCCGCGGATGTAGGGCGGCAGCGGCACATGGCCACAGCGTTGCAGCAGCTCGGCCAGGTCGCCGGCGCCGCTCAGGTCCACCCGCGCCCGGCCGCCTTCGCTCACGTCGACCACCAGCGCGCGGGCGCCGCCCTCGATGCTCAGCTCCTGGCCAACTCTCAAGCCTTTCGAGGATTTGTACAGGACGGGCTGGCCCTGCAGACCCATGTCGGTGGCGCCCAAGGGCCGTTCGAGCAGCAGCTCCACTGCGCCGCCGCTAGCCTTGTGCGCCCGCAGCCGCGCTGGCACCACCTTGGTGTCGTTGACCACCAGCACCGCGCCCTTGGGCAGCAGGTTTGGCAGGTCGGCCACGCGATGATGCCGCAACTCCCCGCTTTGCCTGTCGATCACCAGCAGTCGGGCGGCGTGGCGCGGCTCTACCGGGCGCTGGGCGACGAGCGCCTCCGGCAGGTCGAAGTCGTAGGACTCGATCCGCAAATCCTCTGGTCCCACAGGGACTTGTGCGGGCAGTGTGGTCACGGCGCGCTCCGGGTCAGGCGGTCGAGCCAGCACGCGCCGTAGCGCCGGGTCGACACCACCTCCCAGCGGTCGCCGAGCCACGCTGGGTCCAGGCCGCTGCGGCTCTCGACCAGGACGTCGGCGTCGGGCTGAAGTAGAGGCAACTCTGCGAGAAGGTGAAGTATTTCTGAATGAAGCCCGGCGTCGTACGGCGGATCGAACCAGACCAAGTCGAATTTCTCGCCGCGCTGGGCCAGGCTGCGCAGGGCGGCGTCGGCCGGGGCCACCAGCACCTCCAGCTTGGCGGTCAGGCGGGTGTGCGCGGCGTTTTCGCGAAGCAGCTTGGCTACTTCGGGGCTCTGCTCCACAGCCACGGCCCGACTGCAGCCGCGCGACAGCCACTCCAGCGCCACCGCACCCGTGCCGGCGCACAGATCGAGCGCCACCTGGCCCTGGAAGAAGCCGCCCAGTTGGCTCATGGCAGCGCCGCGCACCAGGTCGCTGGTCGGCCGCACCGCCAGC
>JACRCU010000047.1 GCA_016218865.1 Deltaproteobacteria bacterium
GCCCTGGCAGCGGCTGCCCTGCCAAAGCGGGCTCCAGCGGTAGAAGTCGAAGCCGTTGTTCGAGAAATCGGGGTAGAGCCCGGCCACCAGCTCGGCCGCGGCCTGGGCGCTGTCGTCGGTCGGCGTCACCGCCCACTGGATCGAAAAACCCCAGACCCGGCTGGGCTTTTCCACGTCGAAGCGCACCGCCTCCCAGGCAGGGTGGTCGTTCATGGTGTAGCTGCCGGCGATGTGCCAATTCTGCTTGGGCAGGCTGGATTTTGCCTCTCCGTCGTCGTAGGCGAGCGACGGCAACTTGCCCGGGATCCAGCCCAGACCCGAGTTGCAGGCCGCGGTGGCAGGCAAGCTGGGCGCGCTGCCCCAGTCCTTGGCGGCGGCAATGTCCGGGCCGGCGCTGCAGTTTTCGGTCTGGCTGTCGCTGCCGGCGCTGTCGGCGTCGCTCAGGGCGGCGGCGTCGTTGCCTGGGCCACTGTCGCTGCCGGCAGAGGTGCTGGCGGCCGGGTCGCTACAGCCGAGCACCGCGGCGGTCATCAGCAAGGCGCCACCGCGGCAGGCCCGGCGCACGGTCATCCAAAGGGCAGGCTGCATGGAGCTCCTTGCGGGCGCGGTGCGCCGCGGGGCGGGGCCGGTGTGGGCCCAGCAAACTTAGGTAAGTCCGCCGGTTGCGGCCACATCTTGCGACGCCAGTTGCCCGCTGGCGTCCAGGCAAAAGGTACCATCGTGCAGGTGCCAGGCCGTGCCGTCCCAGCGGGCGCGGCTGTAAGGGTCCAACACCAGGCACATGGCCGGGGCAAAGCGCTGGGCGAAGCAGGCCATGCGTGGCCCATCGCTCAGGCGCAGGCGCTTGCTGGCGTGCGGCAGCGGCACCACTCCCGGCGCCAAGCCAAGGCCGATGTCCAGGACTTCGGCGTTGCCCGGCCCTTCGGGCGGGTTGTCGTGGAACAGCACCAGCCGCTCGCTCAGGACCATCGCGCCCGCCGACCACGCCAGGATCGGCCGTTGGCCCAGCAGGTCCGCCAGCCCCATCAGCCGGATGCGGGCCAGGAGCGTGGCCACGTGGCCGCCGGCGATGGCCACCAGCTCACAACCGCTCAAAATATCGAGCACTTCCTGGCGCTCGCGCCGCAGGGGACCGCGGCTTCCAGGTTGGACCTGCGCCTCGAATTCTTCGTGGATCGCCCGGATCTGCCGCAGGTGGTGGTCGTCGAGCTCTTGCAGCGCCCGCACCGAGCCAGCGCGCTCGGCCGCCAGCAGGTCGGCGTGGGCATCCTCGCGGTGGTATAGGGCTTGGGCGGCGCCCAGGTAGGCGTCCAGCCGCAGGCGGTACAGGTCCTGCAGGTGGCGCAGCCGGTCCTGGCGCTTGCGGTGCGCGGCAAAAAGCTCGGCGTCCTCGGCAAAGACCCGGTCGACGCGCTGGTGCAGACGCAAGTTGACGGCGCGCCGCCCCACCGCCTCTTGCAGTTCGTCATCCTCGGCCTCGCGCTCTTGCCAGCCCGCAGTGATGACGGCAATTCGACCCAGAAGTCCCGTAGCATCCAGCTCTTCGGTGACGGTGATGGCGTGGCGCTGCGGGCCCAGCAGGGTGACGCGGGGCGGGTGGGGCGAGACAGACATCGGATCCTCGGCAGGTAGGACTGCGCTGGCCGCACTTTGGCACAATTCGGGCCTCCGGGTCGAGCACTTGCCGTAGCGGTGCTGCCAGTTGACGGCGCCCAGGCCGCATGTCACCTTGCGGGGCACGGAGGGCACCATGCAGCGACGCGATTTGGTAACCGCCATCCTCTTGACCGTGGTCACGTGCGGAATCTACAGTCTTTTCTGGATGTTTCAAATGGGTAACGACATCGCCACCTTGCGCGGCGACGATCAGCCCAAGCCCACCACCGACCTGGTCCTCACACTGATCACGTGCGGCCTTTGGTACTTCGTCGTGAGCTACCGCTGGGCCCAGCTGCTGAACGAAGTGGCCGAACAGCGCGGCAAACGGGTCGACAGCAACTTCCCGGTGCTCTGCCTGGTCCTGGCGTTCTTCTCGTACGGCATCGTCGGCCTCGCCCTGATGCAGAACACCTTGAATGACCTGATCGACGCTTGACCGCCGGCCGCCGCGCCCGCCATCCCCCTGCCCATCGCGAGTGCCATGCCTGCTTCCCCGCCTGTTTCCCCGCCTGTTTCCGTGTTGTTCGTGTGTCTGGGCAACATCTGCCGCTCGCCGCAGGCCGAGGGCATCTTTCGCCACATGGTGCGCGAGCTGCAGCTGCACGAGCGCGTGCACATCGACTCGGCCGGCACGGCGGCGTACCACACCGGCGAGGCGCCGGATCCGCGGACCCGCGCCACCAGCGCCCGCCGCGGCGTGCCCCTGCAGCATGCGGCTCGGCCGTTCCAAGTCGCGGACTTCGACCGCTTCGATCACATCCTGGCTATGGACCGCCACAATTTGGCGGCGCTGGTCGAGCAGGCGCGCCACCCGCAAGACCGCAGCAAGCTCCGTTTGTTGCGAACTCTGGACCCCACCGCCGACGATCTGAGCGTGCCCGACCCGTACTACGGCGGCGCCCACGGCTTCGACCACGTGTTCGACGTCTGTTGGGCGGGCTGCGCCGGGCTGCTGCGCGAGATCTGCGCTCAGAATGCCTGGGATTACCGCGACGTGCCGCGTCTGTAGCTGCGCTCCTGGCCGGTCCCCTCGTAGCAAGCCCTGTCAATTCGGATCGGAGAGCTTGGCAATTCTACGGGCCCGAACCGGGGTCGCCGCCTGATTCTCGCCAGTTGCTGATCGGATCTTGGAAGCCGTGCCCGCGCGAATCAGGTGGGCTGCGTGTCACGGCGTGTGCCACTCCAGCTCGAAGGGCAGCAGCGCGCCCTGGCGACTCCACACCACTTGCCCCTGGGCGTCGACCACCACAGTCGTAGGCAGCGCGCGGACTTGCCAGGCCGTGTCCATCTCTCGCGTCTCGGGCAGGATGGCGAACGTGCGCGGATGGTCCTTGGCGTACGCGCGCGCTTCGTCGGCGTCTTCGGCGGCGATGCCCAGCACGGTCACGTCGGGATGGCCGGCGGCGAAGCGATCCACCACGGGCGACGCCACCTTGCACACCGGACACCACGAGGCAAAGAAGTACAGGACCACCGGCTTGCCGCGCAACTCCGACAGCTTCACGCTGCGACCGTCCAAGGTGGTCGCGGTGAAATCCGGAGCCGGCCCCACCACTTTCGCACCGCCGCGCAGGGACTGCACCACCATCCACACGGTCAGCACCACCAGCAGTGTCACGGCCCAGCTGCGCAATTCCGCGCCGAGCTTCTGCTTCCAGGAGCGCGGGGTTGGCGGCGGGTGGACTTCGGGCGCGACGGACGGGGACTCGCTGGACACGGCAGCCTACTTGCCAAAGCGGCGCACCAGGATAGTGCGGGTTATTTCAAAGACTTTTGCCTGAATTCGGCTGTCGGCGGGCTTGCCCAGCTCGGGGCCGAACAAATCGGCGCCAGCGTCGAGCAGCTCGGACGGCCGGGTGTTCTTGACGCCGACGTGGCGCAGCTTGACGAGCCCGACCCGCTCGTTGACGGGGTCGGCCTCGAGCACCTTGGTGGCGGCGTAGACGGTGTCGCCCGCGGCAACAAAGCCGGGGTGCGCGCCCTCTTTCCACACCACGTCCCAGAGCAGGTGGCCGCCCAGATCGACCGAGGCCAGCGACACCACCCACGCCATCACCAGGCCGCCGTACACCATGCGGGTGGGCGTGGGCCCCTCGCGGCGGCAATACCGCTCGTCCACGTGCATCGGGTGGGTGTTGCGCAGCAGCGTGGCCAGCTGCATCGGTTCGGACTCGCCGATGGTGCGGCCGACGGCGTGGACGAACACCGTGCCGGGGGTCAGATCTTCGAAGCAGCCGAACAGCGGCGGCTCGAAGCGCAGCGACGACGGTGTCGCATTGCTGAGCTGGGTGGCGGCATCCACTTGCGGCAAGCGCCCCATCCACAACTTGCCTTCCAGGTCGTCGTCGCGCAGCTGCGGCGAACCGGGCCGCTTGGTCAGCCGGCCGGGGCGCACCAGCGCGAGGCGCTCCAGGTCGACCACGCGCTCGTGGTGATCGTCGAGCAGGACCGTGTGGATGTGCACCACACCGCGGGTCCTGCCGCCGCTCGGCCGGGTGTTGATGACGCGCGACACCGCGTTGACCGTGGTGCCGGCGTGCAGCGGCTTGGGGAAGCGCACGTGCACGTAGGCCATGTGGGCCACGCCCTGTTGCGACACGTCGTGCACCGACATCGAC
>JACRCU010000477.1 GCA_016218865.1 Deltaproteobacteria bacterium
GCCCGGCACGCCGCTGGACGAGAACAACTCGTACATGGCCGGCGTGATGGCCCACGAGATGGTGCACGTCATCCGCAACCACGTGGTCAACCGCGACTCGTTCCGCAAGGCCCTGCAGGCCGGCGGCACGGACCTGACCCCCGACCAGTTCCAGCTGACCACCCGGATGGGCGAGATCGAGGCCGACCGCGAGGGTCTGCTGTACATGCTGGCCGCCGGCTACAACCCGAACGCGATGGTCGAGTGGATGGAGCGCGCCGCCCGCGACATCGGCGACCCGCCGCCGGCCGTGGATCACCCCACCTTCGACGAGCGCGTGTCGTTCCTGCTCGACTTCTGGACCAACGAAGTCCGCTTTGCCTGGCAGGCCTTCGAGACCGGTACCGACGCGCTGGAGCAGGCCGCCAAGCTGGAGCAAAAGGACCTGGTCGCCGCCCGCAAGTCGTACGACGTGGCGATCGTCGAGCTGGACCGCTACACCCGCTTCTTCCGCACCAGCAAAGAGGCGTGGAACAACCTGGCGATCGCCCAGGCCAAGATCGGCGTCATCGAGCAGGGCGACAAGAGCCCGCTCTCCAAGTGGTACACGCCGCTGTCGATCGAGCGCAACGTGGCGCAGAAGCTGCCGCCGGTCAAGCGCCGGGCCGACAAGGTCGACGTGGTGTTCCTGGAGCGCGCCCGCGACAGCCTGAACAAGGCGATTGAGCTGGATCCCAAGTACGGCCGCGCCCTTATCAACCTGGCGGCGGTGCAGACCGGCCTGAAGGAATTCCAGGCGGCCGAGAAGACCCTGGTGCGGGCCAAAGCGGCGGGCGCCGACAAGGTGCTGGTGTCGGTGGTGTCGGGCATCCTGGCCGCCGAGCAGGGCAAGTGGCCCGACGCGGTTGCGGCGTTCACCGAGGCGCGCAAAAGCTCGGGCGATCACCCGCGCGCGCTGTACTGCCTGGCCCTGGCCCTGCAGAACAAGGGCGACAAGGAAGAGGCCAAGAAGGTCTACTCCGAGTTCATCGCCAAGGAGCAGAAGGGCTCGCCGTGGGCGGCCATCGCCCAGATGAACCTGAGCGGTCTCGGAATCTAGCCGCGGACCGGTAGCAACCAAGAGTTCCGTGCCGACGGCCGGCTTCCGCAAGGGGGCTGGCCGTTGTGCTTTGGGGTTGGTGTCAGGTATTTCCCATTGCCAAATAGGTCCGCCAAAACGGGCGGGCCGTCCTCGCCAGAAACGACCGATTACCTATACAGATCAAGGATCTGACACAAGGGTGCTTCGTGTCGGACGGCCGCAACTAGGTCCGGCGGCGCCGCACGGCCAGCGCCACTAGCCCGAGACCGGCGAGCAGACCGGCCACGCCCGCACCCGAAACCGGCGCCGCACCGCAACCGTCGCTGGAGCTGGTGGTGGTGGCGGTGGTGGTGGTCTTGCTCGCGTCGCCGCCGACCGCGTCGGGCTGGGGCTGGGTTCCCGCGGCCATCACCAGGTGAAAGTCGGTCTTCCACTTCAGGATTTCCGTTCCGGTCTGATTCAGCGGCGACTCGGCGCGCATGCCCAGCACCTGCCAGGCCGCGGCGGTGGCAAAGTCCATGCCGGGGGCAATCGCGCCCAGCTGACTGGTCAGCGCGGACGGCACTTCGCTCAGCTTGCGCTTGACCGGCTGCTGGAAGCCCCAGTCCGCCAACTCGGCAGTATTCGTTGGATTTCCGTCGGTCAGCAGCACGACGCGCGAGTCGAACTTGGGGCTCCCGGCCTCCATCTTGAAGGGCACGACGGCGTCGGTCGACTTGAAGTCGATGCGGAGCGACGGGAGCACGCCAGCGTTCAGGGCGGTCTGCGCCGGGTCGGGCGTGACCTTCACAGCCAGGAAGGTCCAGCCGGCGTCGGCGTAATACTTTGAGATCTCGCTGGGAAGCGCGGCGTAGCCGTTGTCCTTGAGCCAGGTGGCCAGGGCAGCGACGCCGTCGGCCCCGCTGACCTTGATGGCGGTGATGGTGTAGGGGCCGGCCTTGACGGGCTCCTGGATGTCGATGCCGCCCTTGGAGGGGGCGTCGGTGGTGCCGGCGTCGCCGCCGAAGCTGTTCTGCTCTTTGGGCAGCACGAAATCAGCGAGATCCTTGAGGAATTTGGCGTCGACTGTGCCGTAGGCGTCGGGCTGCGTCGGCACCGCCGTCACCCAGCCGAGCGAGGCCGGGCCCTGGGCGCCCACGGTGATTTCCGACGACATCACCAGCACTTCGCGGCCCTTGGAGTAGAGCACCGCCGCTTCGAGGCGGCTCTGCGCGACCCCGGTGGTGGCCTCGGAGGTGTGGATGCAGGCGTCGGTGGCGCGCGCCGGGAGCAGGGCGGCGAGAAGGGGTAGCAAAAGCAGCTTGTTGCGCATGGTGTGACCTCGGGGAAGTCGTGCGTGTTCACGGCGAACACCGCGAGCACTATAGCCCTGGGAGCATAGTGCGACAACCGCGCGGCCGCAGCAGGTGCGGGCGGCACATCGAGGTCAATTCCGTTGATGAATCATGGATCTGACACAAGGGTGCTGTGTGTCGGGACCATTCAGGCCACCAGCACCACCTTGCCCACCACCTTGCCCGACCGCGACAGCTCGTGCGCCCGCTGGGCCTCGGCAAGCGGCACCCGCTCCTGGATCACCACCCGCAGCGACCCGTCGGCCAGCGCCGCCACCAGGGGCTGCAGCCGCTCGGTCGTCGCGCGCGTCAGCACCGTGTGCGACCGCCCGGGCACGACGACCCGCCAGAAATCCAGGCCTTTTGGTACCACCATCACGTGCGCGCCGTCCTTGGCCAGCCAACCCAGACACAGCGGCGCCGGATAGCTCGCCGTGCCCACGCCGTCGACGATGACGTCCCACGGCCCCGCCGCGGCGATGCTCGCCTGCCAACCCTCCTGGGTGTAGTCGACCGCGGTGGCGCCCAGCTCCTCGACCAGCTTGACGTTCCGCGCCGAGCACACACCGAACACCGTCGCACCCGCCGCCCGCGCCAGCTGCACCGCGATGTGACCGACACCGCCCGAAGCGCCCAGAATCAGGACTTTCTTCGACGCTCGCTCGCGGAGCTTGCCCACCTCGAACAGCGCAATCGCCGCGGTACCGGCGGCGACGGGCAGGCAGGCGGCCTGGGCCAGGTCCACGCTGTCCGGCACCTTGGCCACTTGGTCTTGCCGCACCTGCACGTGCGTGGCGTAGCTGCCGTGCTGACCGCGCGAGAAGTCGGTGCCGCCCACCACCCGGTCGCCGACCGCCACATCGCGCACCTGGGCGCCGACCGCCTCGACCTCGCCGGCAAAGTCGATGCCCGGCACCAGCGGCCCGCTCGGCCCAATCAGCCGCTGGAGCACCCCCAGCAGGTCGCCGTCGCGCATCTTCCAGTCCACCGGGTTGACCCCCGCCGCCGCCACCTTGACCCGCAAGTCGTGGGGCCCAAGGCTCCGCAGCGCGAAGTCGCGCCACTGCAGCGGGTTGTCGCCGGACAAAGAAATCAATGCGCGCATGGAGCCTCACTGGCAGATTTTCTGTTTGAAGATCATGGATCTGACACAAGGGTGCTGCGTGTCGGAGCGCGTGTCAAACGCTCGGCGCTACTCCGCCGTAACTACTGGCATGGCGCGCCCGACCGGCCAGCGCTGCGGCGCCCGCGGGCAGGGGCCAAAGGGGCAAGTGGAAATGCGTGACACCATCGCGTACACTCGGCAACCGCCTCGACTTCCTGCGGAAAACACCTTGACCGACGCCCTGCCGCACCTGGCCGCCCTGAGCGAATCCGAGCTCCTCGCGCTGCTGCACCGGCGCGACCCCAGCGCCACCGCCGCCGATGCCCGCCGCCTGCTGGCGAGCCACTTTGGCCGACCCGACGTGCCGGGCGAGACACCCCGGCCGGTGCGCCGCAACCTGCGCCAGGCCTGCGCCGAGCTGACCCGCCGCGACACCTTGCAAGTCGTGGATCGGACAACGGATCCCAGCGACGGCTTCGTCAAGTACCTGCTGCGCTCGCCCGACGGCGCCCTGCACGAGGCGGTGCGCATCCCCTTGCTGGCCCAGGGCTGTTTCTCGGTCTGTCTTTCGTCCCAGGTCGGCTGCGCCATGGGCTGCACCTTTTGCGCCACCGGCCGGCTGGGGCTGCAGCGCCACCTGCAAGCGTGGGAAATCGTGGAGGCTTTCCGCCTGGTGCGCGCCGAGGCGCCAGGAAGGGTCTCGGGCGCCGTGTTCATGGGCCAGGGCGAGCCGTTCCACAACTACGACGAGGTGATGCGCGCCGCCCAGGCCATCGCCCAGCCCTACACAGGCCGCATCGCGGCGGCGGCCATCTCGATCTCCACGGTGGGCCTGGTGCCGCAGATGCTCCGCTTCGCCGCGGAAAAGCGCCCGTACCGCCTGGTGGTTTCGCTGACCTCGGCCCTGGAGGCCAAGCGCGCCGAGCTCTTGCCCATCACCAAGAAGCACGGCCTGGCCGAGCTGGCGGCGGCCCTGCGCACGGTCCACGCAGCGACTGGGCAGCGGCTGACGGTGGCGTGGGTGGTGATGGCCGGCGTCAACACGGGCAGCGAGGAAGTCCAGGCGCTGCAACAGTTCCTGGGCGACCTGCCGGTGCGGGTCAACCTCATCGACGTCAACGACGCCCGCGAAAATGGCTACGCCCGCGCCGAGCCCGCCGAGCTCGAGGCCTTTCGCGACCGGCTGCAGGTGCTCGGTCAGCCGATCGTCCGGCGCTACTCGGGCGGCCAGCAGCGGCAGGCGGCGTGCGGCATGCTGGCGGCGACGCGCTGGCACGAGCAGGCCGCGGGTGAGCAAGTTTCCAGCACTTAGCTGCCAGCGACCTTGCCAATTCCATCGAATATCAACACATCCCACGATACCTTGTCGTAAATTCCGTGCGCATCGCGAAAAAATTTCGCGCCCGCACCATCGACACCCACCTAAGTCCGCCTAATCTGTAGGCGCCGACCGCTCCGCCCTGCCAACCGTGCAGCATAGTGCTGTGCGGTTTTGCCCTTTTTTGCGACCGATCGGCAGAGGTGGCCGATGCAGACCTTGATGCGCGCGCGCTGGCTGGCGCCGCTGCTGGCTGCTGCCGCCGCGTTGACCAGTTGTGCCAGCGACGAGCAGCCCACGCAGTCGTTCTCGACCCTGGAGGGCGCCCTGAGCGCCAGTGTTCCGCAACCTTACATCGTGCAGTTCGCCGCCGGCCTGGATGTCGACGCCACCGCCAAGGAGCTCGCCGGCACCTTCGGCCTGGCTGTGCGCCACCGCTACCACCACGCCCTCCGCGGCGCCGCCGTGCAGGTGCCCGCGCCGATCCTGGCCAAGCTCGCCGCCGACCCGCGGGTGGCACAAATCGACTACGACTTCGACGTGTACGCCATCGGCAAGCCCGGTCCCGCGCCCACGCCGGTGCAGACCGTGCCGATCGGCTACACCTACATCGGCGCCGGCGAGACCGCCAACGAGGGCGCGGGCGGCTACGTGGCCGTACTCGACACCGGCATCGACCTGGACCACCCCGACCTCGCCGCCAACTTGGACGCGGGCGCGGCGCTGCTCAAGGACTGCGTGGGCGAAAACACCACCGCAGGCAACGACTTGGACGGCCACGGCAGCCACGTCGCCGGCACCATCGCCGCGGTCGACAACAGCATCGGCTCGCTCGGCATCGGCACGGCGCTGAAGGTGGTGCCCGTCAAGGTGCTGAACCGCAACGGCAAAGGCAGCTGGTCGACCATCGTCTGCGGCATCGACCACGTCACCGCCCACGCCGGCGTGCTCCGCGTCGCCAACCTGTCGCTGGGTGGCCCGGGCAGCTACTGCGCACCGGATGCGGGCTGCACGCCCAGTGCGCTGCAGGTCGCGATCGAAAACTCGGTCAAAGCCGGGGTGACCTACGCCGTGGCGGCCGGCAACGAAGGCGCGCTGGCCACCACCTCGGTGCCCGCGGCCTACCCGGCGGTGATCGCGGTCTCGGCCTACGACACCAAGACCGCCACGTTCCCCGCGTGGTCGAACTACGGCCCGCGGGTCGACCTGGCGGCGCCCGGAGTTGGCATCTTTTCCACCAGTAAAAACGCCGGCTATGCGACCTTCTCGGGCACGTCGATGGCGGCGCCCCACGTGGCGGCGGCGGCGGCGCTGTACCTGGTCGGGCACCCCGCGGCGAGTCCCGCTGAGGTTCGCGAAGGGCTTTTGCAGCTCGCCCTGCCCAGCTACCCGGGGCAGAACAGCCAGCACGCCGAGCCGATCCTGCAGGTGCGCGAGCTGTAGCCGGCAAATGGGCGGCTAGTTCGGGGCGGTCAGCGGGTAGATCGCCGTCGCCCCGGGCTGCACCGTCGTCTCGGAGTTCAGACCGAGCCAGATCGCCGCCGCCGCGGCCGCCGCGCCCACACCCAAGACCGACCAGCCGATGGTGGCCATCCCCTGCTGCTCCGGCGGCAGCGAGCGGTCGATCCCCACCAGCAGGCCGCCGGTCAGCGAGGCCGAAAACCCCAGACTTCCCAGCAAAATCGCACCGAGCAGCTGCCCCACGTGCTCCTCGCGGTAGCCCATCGCGTGGCGCACCAGCAGCGGCTGGCGGCCCACGCGGACGAACGCGGTGCTGGTCGAGGTCGAGCCCGGGTCCAGCGCGGCGAACTGCAGCTCGTGGTCGCCCGGCGGCAGCGAAACCACGCACGGCGCCTGGCAAAGCGGTACGGTCTGCAGGCCCGGCACCAGGGTCTGGCTGTAGCGCCCGCGCCCGCCGTAGCTGACCTGCGGATACTGCTGCCGGCCCACGATGCGGTCGACGCGCGCCGCTTCGCCCACCACGTCCAGCGTGACCAGCGTCTCGCCTTGCGCTGGCGGCAGATCGGGATTGACCACCGGCGGCGCGACCTGCGGCGGCAGCGGTGGCGCGGCCAAGTAGTGTACACCACAAGCCTGGGCAAACACTGCAAGAATCACCAATGTCGCCAACCGTCGCATGGGCACCTCTGGCGCGGCCTCCGGCGACCGCTGGCCCTGGGTCGCCCGACCATGGCACGATCGGCGCCGGCTTGCTAGTGTCCGGAGGAGCCATGACCGACGCGCCCCTTGCCAGCCTTGCCGAGGCCGCCCAGCTGGACGCCGCCCGCGCCGCCCTGGCCCAGCACGGCCTGTGCGACCTGCACATCGACACCTGGATTCCCAAGCGCTTGTGGGGCTACGACCCGGCGCGGCGCCACGGCCTGGGGCTGCTGCGCGGGCACTTCTTTGGCCACCTGGACCTGCCGCGGCTGGGCGAGGCGGGCGTCCGCGCGGCGGGCTGGTCGCTGACCACCAATCCCTTCCGCCCGGCTGGATCGCGCTGGCGGACCTACCAGCGCAACCGCGCGGCGTTTTCGGCGTGGATCGCTACCCACCCGGAGGCGGTGGCGACGGCGCAAAACACCGCACAGGCACTGGAAATCCTGGCCAGCGGTCGCCACGCCGTCCTGCCGGCGGTGCAGGGCGCCAACGCCTTCTCGGCCGCCCCGGATCTCGACGCGGTTTTTGCCGACGGCTGGCTGACCCGCGCCACGCTGGTGCACCTGACCGACTCGGACCTGGGGGCCAGCTCCAGTCCGCTCAGCTGGCGGCGCCACAAGGGCCTGAGCGAGCGCGGCCGGCAGGTCATCGCCGCCATGGACCGCCACCGCGTGTGGCTGGATCTGGCGCACGCCCACCCGCAGACCTTCTGGGACGCCGTCGCCTGCCACGACCGCGACCGCCCGCTCGTCGCCACCCACACCGGCGTCAGCGGCGTCGCCCCGCACTGGCGCAACCTCAGCGACGAGCAGGTCCGCGCGATCGCCGACAGCGGCGGCGTGGTCGGCATCATCGCCGCCAGCAACTTCTTGGGCGACGCCAGCTTGCAGGCCCTGCTGGTCCATGCGGAGCACGCCATCCAGGTCGGCGGCGAAGCGGTGGCAGCCATCGGCACCGACCTCGACGGCGCCATCATCCCGCCCCGCGCGCTCCGCGACGGCCTGGGCCACCTGCGGCTGGTAGCGGCGATGTTCGCCCGCGGCTGGAGCACCGAGCGCATCGAGCGGGTCTGCGCCGGCAACTTCTGGGCGGCCTGGCGCCGGCTGCGAGGCTGAATATGGCCAAAACTCCTCCGCGACTGCCCCTGGATCAGCACCACACCTTGGCCCTATGGGCGGCCGACTGCGCCGAGGCGGTCGTGACGTCTTTCGAAGCCGCCTGCCCTGGCGATCCCCGGCCACGCCATGCGATCGAGGCGGCGCGCGCGTGGGTTCGCGGGGAAATTCGCGTCGGCCAGGCCCGCAGTTTCGCCCTGGCCGCGCACGCTGCCGCCCGCGAGGCGCCCGAAGGTCCGGCCCGCGCCGCCGCCCGCGCCTGCGGTCACGCCGCCGCCACCGCCCACGTCGCCACGCACAGCCGCGCCGCCGCCGATTA
>JACRCU010000478.1 GCA_016218865.1 Deltaproteobacteria bacterium
CGAGCCCAGGCCCACACAGCGCTGCAGATGAATCCGCCTGAACGCGTCGCGCCGCAGACAGCTCACCCCTTGCACAAAGCCGGAGCCGCCGACCTCGTAACACTTCAGAATAGAAGCTCTTTCACATGAGTTTCTACTTAGTCGATTTCCAGACCCGAGAACCGCCCGCCCGTAGGGGCGGCCGCTGGCGGCGCCGGCACGGCTGCGGGGCGCGCGGGCGGGCTCTCGCGCGGCGGCTCGGCGGCCCGCATCTGCGGCGCCTGGCGCGGAGGGGCGCGATCGGCAGACGTCAAGCGCACTTCGTCGCCGCTGACCGAGCGCGCGTAGACATGCTCGCCGTCGACGCGCAGCTGCCCAAGCTCTTGCGGCCCGCCGCGGCCCTGCAGCTCGCGCACCATGGCGGCAAAGCTGAGGCGCAGCAGCGCGCCCAAGGGGTCGGCCGGCGCCGCCGAACTCGACTGACTGGCAGAAGCGCCGGTGCTCGGCTGCGCCCGCACCAACAGCGACGCCGCAATCATGGCCGCCACGTCGGGCGGCAGGTGGCGGATGCGCTCGAAGATGTCGCCCACCGACGAGCCGGCCGACTGGAACTCTTGCTGGGTCTGGCCTTGCAGGTCGGCGCGTTCGGTCTTGACGTCGATGATCACCGCCTCGCGGAACGAGACTCCCGTCAGGTTGGCCTCGCGCAGGTCCACGTTGACCAGCACGGCGTGCGAGAAGTTGGTGCGGAACAGGTTGGCGCCGCGGAGGTCCACGTTGCAGAGCACGGCGCCAGCCAGATTGGCATTGTCCAGGACCGCGCCGCCCTGGCGCTGGTCGGCAAAGCGGCAATTCAGCAGCAGCGACTCGGTCAGGTTGGCGTGGTTCAGGTCGCTCTGGGCAAAATCGCAGTTCGCGAGAATCGAACGACCAAGGTTGGCGTTGGTCAGCGGCGTCTCGACAAAACGGCTGTCGAACATGCGCGCTTGCGGCCAGTGCAGCTCTTGTGCCTGTGAATTGGACACCTCGCAGTGGTGCAGCTCGGCCCGCTCGAAGCGGGTACCGCGCAGCAAGATGCCGCGCGCAATCCAACGGTTGGCGTTCCAGCCCGCGGCGTGCACGCCCACCAGCTTGGTGCCGGTCATGCGCACATGGTTGAGGCGAACCTGCGGCGCCTCGACGGGTGGCAGGTCGACTGGTCCCACGTCGCAGCGGTCGAGGTGACCCGACTGGAGGGCGGCGCGGAGGTCGTGGACATTGGCAATGGAGTTGAGGTCGCTCATGCATGCAAGGTTACCGTAGCGGCCGCCGCGCGCAACCCCTGATGATCGGCGGCGTGCGCCTTGCTCGGAATTGTCGTGGAGTTGCCGTTGGGTCCTAGCCGAATTTCCGCCCGCGTGGCACACTGGCAATCGGCGCGCCACCGCGCATCCCCCTGACTCTTCGATGGCGCTACAAAGCTCTGGAAATTCGGTCGCTACGCCCCCAAGGGCGTCGGTCGCTGCCGCGACTGGCACCGTATTGGACGGCGAGTACGAGTTGGTTGCGCTGCTCGGTTCGGGTAGCCACGCCGACGTGTTTTCCGCGCGCAAGCGCTCGGGCGAGCCTGGATTGGTGGCGGTCAAGATCTTGAGTCCCCTCTACCTCAGCCTGCCCGAGGGCGATTTTCGCAAGGCGTCGGCCGGGTTGCGGCGCGAGGGCGAGCTTTTGTCCAGCCTGACGTCGGCCTGTTTCGTGCGCATCGTCGGCGCGGGCGAAACCCCGGATCGGCGGCCCTATATCGCCATGGATCTGGCCGAGGGACCGACCCTGGGCGCGTGGCTGCAGAGCGGCGAGCGGCCGCTGCGGCAGGTAGCAGAGGTGATTCGCCAGTGGGCGCATGGACTTGGCGAACTACACCGGCTGGGCTGGGTCCACCGCGATGTGTCGCCAGCCAACAGCGTCGTAGTGGCCCGCGGCCCGCACGGCAGCCAGTTGCGCAGCTACGACCTGGGTACCGCCAGCCAAATCAGCGATCGCGCCGACCGGTTCCGCGTGGGTTTCGACCGCGATCGCCCGGCGGGAACACCGGCGTACATGTCGCCCGAGCAGGCGACGGGCGGCGTCGTCACCGGAAGGGCCGACCAGTTTTCGCTGGCGGCGATCGCCTACGAGGCCCTGGCCGGCCGCCGCGCCATCGCCATCGAGTCGGCGCGCGCCGCCCAAGTACTGGCCTTCCTGCGCGGCGGCGAGCCGATTCCCGCGGTTCCGCTCGCCGAGCTGCGCCCGGATCTGCCCGCGGCGGTCAGCGACGTGGTCGGACAAGCGCTGCAGCGCGACCCGGCTAGGCGGTTCGCCACGGTCGAAAGCTTTGCCAACGCCCTGGCCGAGGCGCTGGCCGCCACCCAAGTCAGCGGCACCGCGTCGCTGTGGCAGCGGCTGACGCGCAGATTCACCGGGGCACTGAACAAAGGAAATTCATGAAGGATTGGCTAGCCAACCTGAGCGCCCTGCTGGCGGCGGCAGCGGCGATCGCCGCAGGTCTGTACGCCGTCAAGGCGATGGTGATGACCGCGCGCACCCCGGCCGGCGGGCCGGGCCTGAGTGGCGATCCCCAGCGGGTGGCGCTGGAAGACGAGCGCCGCCGCGCCATCAACCATCTGCGCGAAATCCAGTTCGACCGCGACACCGGCAAGCTCGATCAGGCCGACTACGAGCGGCTGCGCACCCGCTACGAGCGCGAGGCGATGGAAGTCCTTGCTCGCATGGACGCCTTCGAGCAGAGCCGCGGGGGTACGCCATGATCGCCAGCCTGCAACGGCGGCCCGGCGCCGCATGGACCGGTCTGCGCCGCGCCGGATTGGCCCTGCTGGCCGTGATCGCCGCAACCGCCCTGGGTCGGCCGGCGCTCGCCCAAGCACAGAGCGCCGCTGGCGCGCGACTGGACGTGCAGTACCAAGCCCAGGTCGACGAAACCTACCTGCTGATCACGGTCGAGGCCAAGATTGCGGGCGACGTGGGCCAGGCGATCGACTTGGATGCACACCCGCTGCGTCTGCCGCTTTTGGCCCCGATGATCGGCGGCGCGGTCCTGGACCACGGCGCGCTGCCGAACGGCGCCCAGTCGGTCGAGGTAGAAGGCGTGGCACCGCTGCGCGTGGACAAGCAAGACGGCGGCCTGCTGGTCCGCGGCACGTTGAAAGCCGGCGAGGTGGGCACGGCTCGCGCGCGCTTGGTGGTGGGCTTCGCTAGCAGTCACCTGGACTTGGGTATCGTCGGCACCGGCTCCGAAACCTGGGCGTCGTTGGTGGTGTTGATGGCGCCGCCGACGCGGGTGCGGGTGGCAGCGAGCCGGCCGGCGCGGGTGTCCGCGGCCGAGCAAGGCAACGAGCGGCTGGTGGGAGCATCGCTGGCGCAGGGCCTGCAGCGTGGTGAAACAGCTACGTTTTCCCTGGACGATTTGCCTGCGAGCCCGGCGATGCCGCGGCGGGTGCTGTCGGGTCTGGCGCTGTTTGCGGCCGTTGCAGCGGCGTGGTACGGGTTGCGGCAGCGGCGCAGGGCCGAGGCGGCCGCTGCCAGCCAGCCGGGTGGCGCGCGCCAGGTGGAGCCGGCGTGACCGGAGCCCTGTCCAACAGCCCCGCGCGCCTGAGTGCCCGCCAGCTGGCTTGGTCCGTGGCGGACCGCTTCGTGCTTTTGGGCGTGGACGTGGCCTTTGCCGCCGGCAGCCTGACGGTGCTGTGGGGCGACAACGGCGCGGGCAAGTCGAGTCTGCTGGACCTGCTGGCCGGCCTGCGCGCGCCGACCCGCGGCGAGGTCCTGCTGGACGGCGTTCCGGTGGGCGACGTGCACCCGGCCGATCTGGCGCGGCGCCTGGCGCGGCTGGGGCACAAGCCCGGCGCGTTCCTGGACTTGACCGCCCACGAAAACGTCAAGCTGCTTGCATCCTTGTGCCATGCAGCCCCCACCGACGAAGCAGTGCAGCAGTGCCTGGACCGGGTCGGCCTGGACCGCCGCGACCAGAGTCGGTTGGTGCGCGGCTTTTCGCGGGGCATGATGCAACGCACCGCGCTGGCTCGGCTTTTGCTGACCGGTGCCGACGTGTGGCTGCTCGACGAGCCCTCGACCGGCTTGGACGCCGCCGGCAGCCGCACCCTGGGCTTGCTGCTGGACGAAGCGCGCCAGCGCGGCGCCGCGGTGGTCGTCGCAACCCACGATTTCTCTTGGCTTCCCGTGCCTGACCGCTGGCTGCAGGTGCGCGGTGGCCAGCTCGCCGAGGCCCAGCCATGACGATGCTGCGCCTGACCTGGCTGCTGTTGGCCAAAGACGTGCGGATCGCCGCCCGCTCGCGGGAAGTGCTCGGCTTCATGCTGCTTTTCGCGATGCTGTGCGTGGTGGTGTTCGCGTTCGGCTTCCTGCGCGAAGGCCAGGCCGCCCAGGACCAGGTGCCCGGTGTGCTGTGGGTGACACTGCTGTTCACTGGAACTGTTGGGCTTTTGCGCCTGTTCGCCCCCGAGGAAGAAGCCGGCAACCTGGACCTGGTGGCGCGGACGCTCAGTGGCACGGCGCCGCTGTTCTGGTCCAAAGCCGCGCTGCAGCTGCTGTTTTCGGGAATCGTCACCGCGTTTCTGCTGCCCATCGTGGCGGTATTCTTCGACGCCAGCCTGCACGGTCTGGAGTGGATCGCCCTGGCCCTGGTGCTGGGCCTGATCGGTCAGGCGGCGTTGGGCACGCTGGCCGCGGCGCTGCTGGCCCAAGTGCGCTTGCGCGAGGCCCTGCTCCCGTTGGTGCTGTATCCGCTGCTGGCGCCGCTGGTGCTGGGCGGGGTCAAGGTGACGGCGCTGGCACTGACGCGCGCACCTTACTCAGCGTTTTCAGGCTGGATCGAGCTCATGCTCGCCTTCGACGCGGTGGTCGTGGTACTCTCGCCGTGGCTTTTTGCCCGGGTGACCGATTAGGGGCTCGTGCAGACACTAGTCGTCAAAACTTCACATGGAGCGGTGCGACGAACGCGATAGCGGGCGCGCACTTGCGACCCACCCAGCAAGTGAATGGGGCGCTGGAAAATCGACCAGATTTTTCACGGCCCCGAACGCGACTGCTGTAAGGGCCGGATCGATGACCGCAAATACCTCCACCCTGCCCACCCGATTGCTCGCCGGCTTGGTGCTGGGTACCCTGCTCTGCATCGCCGCGTTGGGCTGGGTGTTCTTCGTCACCCCCGCCGACGAGAACCTGGGCATCGTCCAGAAAATCTTCTACTTCCATGTGGGTACCGCCTTCGGCATGCTGCTGTGCCTGTGCGCCGCCTCGGCAGCCGC
>JACRCU010000474.1 GCA_016218865.1 Deltaproteobacteria bacterium
GCAGCGTGTGCCGCTTGCGATCCAGCGCGTCCAGCACCGTTTCCTTGGCCGAGAAATCGATGCGGCGCACGGCCACCGTCACGATCTCGGCGCCCGACTCGTCGATCGCCTGGCGCGCCACCTGGTTGTCCGCGTACTTGCCGGTGCCCACCAGCAGGCGCGAGAAGAAGGTGCGCCCGGCCAGGGTCCAGGCGTCTGCAGTGGAAGTGTTCTGTGTGCTCATTGCGGCTCCAATCGTCAGCCACCGCCGACAAAGGTAACAATTTCGATGTGATCGCCTTCCAAAATCGGTGTGGACGCGTGGTCGGCGCGCCGCACCACTTGGCGATTGCGCTCGACCGCCACGCCAAAGGCTGGCGTTTTCAGGCGTTGCAGCAGGTCGGCGACCGTCTGCCCGGCCGGTTCGTCGCTGGGCTCGCCGTTGAGGACGATGCGAATCGTGGGGTTGCGCTGGGTCATGGCAGGCTCGCGGCTGGAGGTTCCACCGGCGCGGCGCGGTGCCCCGCCAGACCGAGCAGCAGCCCGATCAGCGGCCAGACCACCACCGCGATCTGGGTATAGGCAAAGAAGAAATCCACCGTGCTGTGGACGATGAGGCCGCACAGGCCGGCGGCGATCGCCAGCGCGGCACCGCGATCAGAACCCCATCGCTGGCGGAATGCAAGCCGCACCGCGCGCCCGACTGTCACCAGGAGCAGCGCCAGCACCGCCACGCCCAAGAGCCCCAGGTCCACCGCTGTTTCCAGCACGATCGAGTGGGCGCGGGCGCGCGGATCATAGCCCTGCGCCGGCACGTACTCGCGGTGGATCAGGGCAAACCGGTCCGAACCCCAGCCCAGCCACGGCTTGCGCTCCCACAGCAGCAGCGCCGCCCGCCAGTAGTGGCGACGCTCCAGGTCCAGGCCGCGCCAGGCGCGCACCCCATCGAACTGACTGATGTCCAAACGCTTATCGCTCGGCGGCGGCAGCGGCTCCCCGGCGGGCACCACCGTGCAGTTCAGCAAGGCCAGCGGCGCACCTACCCCCGAAATGCGCAGCACGCGGTCGCGCAAGATGTCGGCCGCCACCACGTAATCGCCCGGCCGCGACGGCAGATCCAGGGGCACCACCACCGTGACCGTGGCGCCCGCGGGCAGGTCGGGCATCGCGGTGTAGTCCCACGCGTCCAGCAATTGCTGGCCGGTGCGGGTGAGCCAAGTGTGGACCACGTGCGCCGGGGCCTGGCGGTTGGCCAGATCCCAGGTACCGCGATTGCGAATCTGCAAGGGCACTTGCAGGCGCTCACCGGGGTGGCCGACGCAGCCCTCCAGCCAGTGGTAGTGCGGCCGGTAGGACCGCTCGTCCAGGCCGATGCGCGCGCGCATGTCGGGATTGGCGGCATAGGCGCCCAGCACCAGCAACGCGTAACCTATGGCAATACCACGCCAAAGCCGCGACTGCTCCCGCCAACGCGCCGCCCAGACCAGGGTCAGCGCGCCCACCATGCCGGCGGCCAGCCCCGCGCGCGAGTAGGTCAGCGACAGCAGCACCGCCACCACCGCCGCCCACAGCAGAAACACCCCGCGAACCCAGCGCTTTTGGCCCGGCGCGGCCGCCACCACCAGCAAGAGCGGCGCGGTGATCTCCAGGTACGCCGCGCAGGTGTTGGCGTGGTAGAATACGGTCGACAGACGTTGCTCGCCCAACATCCAGGTCGGCTCGTCGCGGAACTGCACCAGCAGGAACTCGGCGCCGCGCCCCAGGGTCCGCTCGGCCAGCCCCAGCAAAGTGATGATGCCCAGGCCGGTCAGCGCCCCCGCCATGGCCCGCTGCCGCACCCGCGGATGTTGCGCCCACAGGGCCGCGAGCCCCGCCAAGGTGATCTGCCCGGCGATGCGCAGCCCGGCCTTGGCCACGTGCCCGCGGTCGCCGCTGGCCCAAACCGCGCTGGCCAGATGCACCGCGGCCCACGCCGCCAGCGCCGCCAGGGGCCAGCGCAAGACCACAGGAATCATCGGGGTCTTGTCGACGAGCCGCCGCTGCAGGGTCGCCAGCAGGCCCAGCCCCGCCGCCAGCGCCGCCAAGATCTCGGTCGTGGTCAGGTTCACCGGCCCCAGGGGCAGGCTGTCGCGCAGTTCCAGCGGCCCCAGGGCCAGCAAGGCCGCCAGACCCAAGCCAAAGGCCGCCGGCAAGTCCAGCCGTGGAAGCGCGGTGGCGGCCATGCTGCGCTACCCCGCCGCTACCGACCGGCCGTCGGCGTTCAGCTGCGCCTGATGTTGAGCGCGCACCCGCAGGCCCAGCTCGCGGTGCACCAGCGGCAGCACGAAGGCCAGCAGCACCACCTCGGTCACGGCGGTGGCCAGCGCCGCACCCACACCACCCAGCGCCGGAATGAGCGCCAGATTGGCCAGGACGTTCACGGCGATCAGTGCGACGGCAAAGGCCATTTGCGCCTTGACCAGCCCCATCGCCACCAGCATGTGCGTCTCCAAGTAGTTGACAAACGTCAACACCACCGATGGCGCCAATGCCCGCAGCGTCGCCGCCGCCGGGGCGTACTCGCGGCCGTTCAGGATGGCGATCAACAGGTCCGGCACCGCCAGCAACACGAACGCACCGCACAAGCCGGCGAGCAGCAACACCTTTCGCGTGGTTCGGTGCAGCCGACTGGCCGCCGCCGGGTCGCTGTCCACGGTTGCGGACAGTGCCGGGAAGGTCGCCGCCAGCAGCACCGCCGGGACGATGCTCATATTTTCAAGGACTTTATACGCCGCGTTGTACAAGCCCACGTCGACGTCGCCGCGCAGCATGCGGAGCATCGGCACATCGATCTTGAAGTAGATGAGGCTTGCGACGATCGCGAAGCCCAGCGGCAGCACCTCGCGGGTGAAGCGCTGCAGCATCGGCATCGAGAAGCCGAACTGCGGCGTCACCACCCGCATCAGCAGCATCACCGAGTAACCCAGCGCCACCAGCGACGCCGCCAGCATCGCCACGGCGATCGCCACCATCACCATGCCCTTGTCGTGCGCCACCGCCGGCATGGTCGGCACCAGCGCCAGCGCCACCGACACGCACGCCAACTGCGCGCCGGCAAACACCGCCGACGAGCGCGCCTCCAGCTTCAGCTGCTGAACACCCCGGAATACCTGCCAGATCGACTCGATGGTCGACACCGCCAGGCCCGCCAAGCCGGCGAGCGCCACCGTCCAGCCCAGCGGACCCGGGCGCGGGTGGAACAGCGCCGTCGACTTGAACTCAGGGTCGGCGAAGTGCCACCAAGTCAGGCCGGCGATCACCAGCAAGTACAGAAGCGCCAACACCAATTTCAGCGAGAACACGTGGCCGATCAGCTTGGCCGGCGGCACGTCGTGCTTGGACACCTCGCGCGCCAGGAACAGGCCCAGGCCCATGTCGGTCATCTGCACCCACAGCAGGGCCAGGGCCGTGGCGTAGGTGTATTGGCCGTAGATGCGCGGACCTAGGGCGCGCGAAATCATCGCCACCAAGAAGAAGCGCAGCGACTTCTCGGCAAGCGTGCCCAGCGTCTTCCAGCCAATGTTCCTTGCGATTTTGCTGGTCAGCACCGGGTTTCGCCTACTTGAACTTGAAGGGGCCTACTCGCCTGCGACCACAGCGCCAAAGGTCTGCAGCAGGATGCGGGCGTCCAGGGCCAGCGAGAAATTGCGCACGTACCACACGTCGTACAGCGTGCGGTCGGCGATCGACACGTTGCCGCGCAGGCCGTTGACTTGCGCCCAGCCCGACAGCCCCGGCTGCACCGTGTGCCGCAGGTCGTAATCGGGGAATTGCTGGCGGAATTTGGCCACGAACACCGGGCGCTCCGGCCGCGGGCCGATGAGGCTCATGTCGCCGACCAGGATGTTCCACAGCTGCGGCAGCTCGTCGATCGAAGTGCGCCGGAGCACGCCGCCCACGCGGGTCACGCGGCTGTCGAACGAGCGCGCCCAGCGCGGCCCGTCCTTCTCGGCGTCCACGGTCATCGAGCGAAACTTTAGGCAGTCGAACGACTTGCCGTTCTTGCCCACCCGCTCCTGGCGGTACAGCACCGGGCCGGGCGAGTCGAGCTTGACCGCCACCGCCACCGCCGCCAAAAGCGGTGCGCCCACGGCCAGCGCGGTGCCCGAGGCCGCCACGTCGATGGCGCGCTTCACCAGGCGCTGCAAGGGCTTGTGCGGGGGCTGCTCGGCCGGCATGGCGAAGACCGGGCCCTGCGGCTCGACCGCGACCGCCACCTGCTTGGACGGACCGGCCTTGTCGTGCAGGTCGGGCGCAAACGCCGGATCCAGCGCCTGCGACGGCTCGACGACCCGCAGTGGGCGGGACGCGCTCGGCACCGAGGTTGGCGTATTCGTGGCGCTTTCCATCTCGCTCCTGGCGAACGCCCGACCGATGCGGGGTGCGCTGCTGTCCAAGTTGCGCTGTGGGTCGAGCCCGGCGCGCGGTTTCACGTGTCGCTCCAGGCCGAGCCTTTCGCGCGGTCTATGCGGCGCTCCGGGCCTGGCCCTTGCGCTGGCCGAGCGCTAATTCGACACAGTCTGCCATTTCTCGCAAGAAAACGCTGCGGTCGAAGCGCCGCGCCTGCGCCCGACACGCCTCTGGACCGATCGCCAGCGCGTCGAGCGCGCGGGCGGCCTTGGCCAGCGCCTCTGGCGTCGGATCGTCAAAGAACAGGCCGGTTTTGCCGCCGACCACCGTCTCCAGCGCCCCGCCGCGGCCAAAGGCCAGCACCGGCACACCGGCGGCCTGCGCCTCGACCGGCACGATGCCCGCGTCTTCCTCGCCGGGGAAAACCAGCATCCGCGCCCGGGCATACCAGCCGGCCAGCTCTTCTTCGGCCACGCGGCCGACGAAGCGCACGTTGGCGCCGGCCATCTGCTGCAAGCGCGGCCGCTCGGGTCCGTCGCCCACGATCACCAGCTGGCGCTCGGGCATCAGCGCCCAGGCGCGCACCGCCAAGTCGACGCGCTTGTAGGGGACCATGCCGCCCAGGACCAGGTCGTAGTCGCCGCCGGGCTGGCTGCGCTGCACGGCCTCGAACTGGGCGCACTCGGTCGGCGGGGCCACCACCCGGGCATCGCGAGGATAGAACTCTTTGATCTTGTTAGCCGTATTCTGGCTGTTGGCGACAAAGGCGTCGACGCGACCCACGGTCCGCGCATCCCAGTTGCGCAGCCAGCTCGCCGCCAGCCCGATCGCCGGCCGCGCCAGCTTGAGCACGGGCGAGCTTCCAGAGAGATAATCGTCGGTTCGGTCCCAGGCGTAGCGCACCGGCGTGTGGCAGTAGCACACGTGCACCGCTCCGGGCCGGACGATCGCGCCCTTGGCGACGCAGTGGCTCGACGACACCACCAGGTCAAAGCCAGTTAGATCCAGGTGTTCGATGGCCACCGGGTACAGCGGCAGCAGCCAGCGGTGGCGCTTGCTGGCCCCCGGCACCCGGTCGGCGAGCGAGGTGACGTGGCGCATGGCCTCGATGCGGGGCGACGCAATGCCCGGCGCCCGCACCAGGGTGTGCACGGTAGCCTGCGGAAACAACTCGCAAAGTGCATCGAGCACCCGCTCACCGCCGCGGGCCGTCACCAGCCAGTCGTGCACCAGGGCGACCCGCTCGGGCTGGATCTGGGCCAAGGCAGGGCGGTTGCACTCCCCCTTGGCGGTGAACGGCGACTCGGACATGGCGACGCGACTCACGAGCCCGCGCTGGCAGGCCAAGGAGCGGAATAGTTTAGAGGTTGACTGCTAGCTTGTCGACTACTGCGGCGCGCCCAACTGCTCCAGCGCCGGCGCCACCGCGCGGTCGTACAGGTCGGTCGCCAGCACGCCAGCGGGGTCGAGCTCGCTGCGCAATTGCTTGAACTTGAGCAGGTTTTCCCGGGGGAAGAACGCCGCCACCGTCTTGGGCTCCAGCGTGGCGTCCTTGGCAAAGTAGAAGCGCCCACCGGCCGCCAGCGCCACCTGATCGATCTCGTGACACATCTGCCACAGGCGCTCGCGGTTGCCCGGCGTCACGGCAAAGTCCTGGGCCATCGAGTAGCCGTCCAGGCCGTGGGTCAGCAGGAAGCGATCGGGTTTGTGGCGCTTCATCACCGCCAGCCACGACGGCAGGCCGTAGCGCTGCTCGATGGCAAACACCTGGGCAAACACGGCCTTGGCCCGGTCCTTGGGGATGAAGATCTGGTGCTGGATGAGGCCGTGGGGCTTGTAGACGAACTTCCAGTTGGGCACGTAGTCCAGCAAGAAGTGGAAGGCACCGTGGGTCTGCAGGTAGCGCTTGTTGTGCTCCAGCAGGCGCCCGGACCAATGCTTGGCCCAATTGATAAGGCGCATCCCCAGGTTGTGCGAGAACGGCTTGAGGAGCATCCACATCCACGCCTTGGGAATGATGCCGAACAGCCGCGGCGGCAGCTGCTGACCGGCGACGGTCATCTTGGCCTTGGACGCGGGCGGGATGTTGCCGTGCAGCTGATAGGCCACGTGCACCAGCCCGCGGCCGGCCGACTTGCCACCGGCAAACGCGTCGACCCAGGCGACCAGGTAGTCGGTGTCGTGATCGTACTGGTCGAAACAGGCGAACAGCTCGTCGAAATTCTGCACGCTCACGCCCAGAACCTCCAGCTCGCCGGCTTCGATGCGCTTGAGCTGCAGTTCGACTTCGAGGACCACCGCCAGTTCGCCTAAACTGCTGATGATGGCCTGGAAGTGTGGATGATCGGGCGTCAATTCCGCGACGGTGCCGTCGACGTACAGCACCTTGAGCGCCTTGACGTGGTCGCCGATTGGCCCCACCGCATAGGCGTTCTTGCCGTGGATGTTCATCGCCACCGCGCCGCCCAGGGTGGGGGCCATGGTGCCGCTGACCACCGGTGGCCACCAGCCGTCGCCGATGCCGGTTCGCCAGCAATCCGCAATAGTAGCGCCCGCTTCGGCGCGGAGGCGGCCGGTCGTCTTGTCCCAGGCGACGATGCGGTTCATCAGGCTGCAGTCGATGACCAGCTTGCCGGTGCCGCAAGCGGCGTCGCCGTACGAGCAACCGGAGCCGCGCAGGGCCACGCGGAGGTTCTGCGCACGGGCCCAGGCGATCAGCGCCGCCATCTGCTCTTGGCTGGTGGGGGTGGCCAGACCGGCCGGTCCGCCCACGGCCATGCCCCAGCCGCTTACTGTGGTTTGTTGAACAGGAACAGGAGCTTGTGTGGCCAGGGCGGCAGCTGTCGGCGTGGACGTCACGGCGGGCCTCAGATCGCCAGGCGGCGGAAGATCGGCGATGGAACGCAGCGAATCGCCAACATGATCCAGCGCCACAGCGGGTGCACGTAGACCGTGTGGGCACCGCGCTGGAGGCCGCGGGCGATGGCACGGGCGGCCACCTGCGGCTCGACCGTCAGCGGCATCTTCTTGCCGGCGAGCATGGGCGTGTTGACCGGACCGGGCTTGATGGTCACGACCGAAACGCCGCGCACACTCAGGCGATTGCGCAGCGACTCCAGGTAGGTGTCCAAAACGGCCTTGGTGGCGCCGTACACCGGGGCGGCGCGACGACCGCGGTCGCCCGCCACCGAGCCCAGCGCGGCGATCGTGCCCCGACCCGCCGCCGAAAAGTCGCGGGCGGCGCAGTTCAGCCACGCCACCAGCCCGCCGACGTTGACGTCGATCATGGCGCGGTCCTTGGCCGTGTCGAACTCGTCCGGCGCGACGTCTAGAATAACTCCAGACGCATATACAAGGCAGTCCACGGACTTGCTCGCACCTTGCAGGCGATCCCAACAACCCTGCACGGCGGCGGGGTCGGCGGCATCGCACGTCTCTACGCGCGCCACGGCGCCCTTGCGGCGCACCTGCTCGGCCACTCGCTCCAGCTCGGCTTGCCGGCGTGCCACCAGCGCCAGCGTGCGGCCCGGCTGAGCGAGTTCCAGCGCCAGGGCGGCGCCGATTCCCGACGAGGCGCCGACGATGACAATCGAAGTCAAAGAGTTTGCCATGGCTCCTGCTGGGTGCGCCCTTGGGCGCGGCGGCGACAAGGTAGCGCTTGCGGGGCAAAAGGGCCAGTCTTCGCGCGGACTCAAGGCGGTTGGCGCGACCACGGCGGTCGCCCGCGGCGGGCCGGCCGCTTGCCAGTACACCACAAGGTTTGGCAAGGTTCCGCCGCAGTCGCCCGTGGCGGCCGGACTTTGCATGGCCCTTGGCTCGCCCACCCCGCCCGCTTGGATGACCGCACGCCGGCGGCTGGGGGTAGTGATCGCGCTGCTGCTGGGCTACGCGTGGTTGTTTCCCTGGAGCGAGCAAATCAACAACCCCAACGAACTGGTGCGCATCTACATGACGCGCGCCATCGTGGATCACCACACCTACGCCATCGGCCGGCGCGAGGCCTTGCCCGGCGGCGGGTTTGCCGACCGCGGCTCCGTGGTGGCCGAGTGGGGCTACGTCAACGACAAGGCCCTGCAGTGCGATGATCCGACTCAGAAACCGCCGGATTGCGCCGGCTGGCTGTACCCCGCCAAGGCGCCCGGCCTGTCGCTGCTGGGGGTGGCTCCCTACTGGCTGCAGAAGCAGTTTTTTGCCCTGCGCGGGGCGCCGCTGACCAAACCGGCCATCGTGTGGTGGCTGCGCTTCTGCTGCGTGGTCCTGCCCAGCGTGGTGGGTTCGTACCTGCTGATCTTGCATCTTACCCGGCGGTTGCGCCGCCCCGAACTTGGGTTGGGGGTCGGCCTGGCCGCGGCGTTGGGGTCGCTGTCGCTGACCTACGGCCAGATGTTTGCCGGCCATCAACCCACCGGTCTGGCGCTGCTTTTGGCCTTCCTGGCTGGAGTGCGCGCCGCGCCGGCCGGCCATGGCGCGCCGCAGGGCCGCGGCTGGGTGGTGCTGGCGGGCCTGGGCATCGGCTTGGCGGTGCTGATTGAATTTCCTGGTGCTCCCGCCGGGTTGCTGCTCGCCGGCTGGTTGCTGCTGCGGCGCCGGCAGTTGCAGGACGTGCTGTGGCTGGGCCTGGGCGGCCTGCTACCGGCGTTGGCGCTCGCGCACTTCGACACGCTGGCCTTTGGCGCGCCCTGGCAGTTGCCGTACAGCCACCTGGAAAACCCGGAATTCGTCAAAGACATGGCGCCCGGCTTCATGGGCATCTCGCTGCCCACGGCCGAAAAGCTCTTCGGCTCGCTGGTGTCTCCGTTCACCGGGCTGTACTTCTGGGCGCCCTGGGCGGTGGTGGCGTGGCTGGGGGTGCTGGGCGCCCGCCGCCACGTCGAACCCAGCGGTCTGCTGGGGACCCGGCGCGACGAGGCGCTGGTCGCCTGGCTCGTCTGCCTGTATTTCCTGTTCTTTCAGACCACCCACGCCCTGTGGCGCGGCGGCTGGGTGGTGGGGCCGCGCTACATCACCGCGATCGTGCCGTTCTTGGCACTGGCGGCCGCCCACGGTCTAGACAGCCTGCGCGGCGGTTGGCAGACAGCCGGGCGAATCCTGTTCGGCATCGGTGGGATCGCGGCCATCGTCGTCACGGGCGCGGCCACAGCCGTGTGCCAGGGCTTCCCGCTCGAAGTGTGGAATCCGCTGAACGAGGTAGTGCAACCCCTTCTGGCGCATGGCTTTGTCTGGTCCAGTCCGCCGTACTGGCTGGGCGCCTCGGCGCGGACGGCGGCCCTACCCTACGCGCTTGCGCTCGGGGGCGGCATGATCGGCGTGGCGGCGACGATGAACCCGTTTGGCCAACGCCACTTGCCGCGGCGACTGGCGGCGACCGCGACCCTGCTGGCCCTGGGGTTGGCGGCGGCCGCGGCGCTCTGGCACCTGCAGCCGGCCAAGCCGCGGCCCCCCGACGATCAGCGCGGCACGGTGCGGTTCTTGATGGCAACCTGGTGGCCGCCGCAGCCGCGCGGCAGTACGCCGCTGCCGCCAGAGCCGGCGGGCCTCCGGTGATCGGCGCCGGCTCGCGCAGAGACTCGTCTATAAGTTCGCAGCTATGCGCTGCAGACTGACCAGAATGCGCTGGTCGTTGCCCATGTGCCCGCCCTCGAATTCCTCCAGCTGGTGCGGCACACCGGCCTGCTGCAGCTGCCTGGCCAGGATGCGGTGGCCGATGTCCAGGCACCACTCGTCCGAGGTGCCGGCGTCGAGATACAGTGTTTTCAGCGACTTCAAGGCCTCGGCGCGGCGCGGGGCAAAGCGCACCGGGTCGCAGTCGAGCCAGCGCTGCCACACGTCGCTGCGCAAGTCGCCGGTCTCCATGTCGAACGGCAGGTCGCACAGGATGCCGGGCACCGCCGGGTTGGGCGAGTAGGCCTGGGCGTAGGCGATCACCATCATCGCCGAGAACTCTTGCGCGCTGCGCGACGCCTTGGCGATGAACTGCTCCACGAAGTCGGCGGGCTGCGGATAGCGCCGCAACACCTGGAAACACTTGCCCAGATCCAGCCGGTAGCTCAGGTCGAAGGCGCTGTCGCCGGCGGTCGAGCACACGTGGCCGAACACGTCGGGCCGCTCGGCGCCGGCCAGCAGGGCCCCGTAGCCGCCCGAGCTTTTCCCCATCACGCCGCGCGCATCGCGGTGGGCCAGGGTGCGCAGCTCGCGGTCGACCGCGGCGACCAGGTCGTTGCAGAGGTAGTCCAAGTAGTTGCCGCATACCGGCGAGTTGCGGTACTGCGCGCCGCCCAGCTTGGTGAAGCCGTCTGGAAAGGCGACCAGCAGCGGCGGCAGGTTCCCCGCGCCGATCAAGCGGTCCAGCGCCAGGTGGATCGGCTCTTCCCAACTCTTTTCGCCCAGTTTCTGACCACCCCAACCGGCGTAGCCCGCGAGGTAGAAGACCACCGGAAAGCGCCGCTCGGGCTCGGCCTCGTACTGCGGCGGCACATACACCGGCAGCAGTCGCCGGGTCGGATCGCCCAGCAAGTTGGCTTGCAGACTTGGACTATCCACGACGAGTTGACGATAATAGGCACGGCTCGGGGCGGCTGGCATAGGGCAATCCTGGACGCCGGGCTGGCGCGACGCCGCAAGCAGACACGGTTCCCGCCCCAGATTCAAGCCATTGCGCGACAGATCGCCCGGCCGCGCCTATACTGCCCTCGCCATGCCCAAGTTCCGCACCGCCGACGTCAACGACTTCTTCAACCTGACCGGGGGCGGCGTGCGCCGCTACCACTTGGAGAAGCTGCGCTACATGGCCAAGCGCAGCGACATCGAGTACCACCTGCTGCTGCCCAGCGATCGCGCCGCCATCGAGGTGTTCGGCAACGCTCGCGTGCACCACGTGCCGGCCCTGCACGTGGGCGCCGGCTATCGGCTGATGCTGAACCCGCTGCGGCTCCGGGCGGTGCTGCAGACCATCCAGCCCGATCTGGTCGAGGTCGGCAGCCCCTACAACACCCCGGACATGGTGCGGTTTGCCTTGTGGGGCCGCCAAGTTCCGATCGTCGGCTTCTGGCACGCCAACTACCCGGTGACCGACGTTGGGCGGGTGTTCGCGCGGCAGGGCCAGCGCGCCGGCAAGCTGGGCGAGCGCCTGGCGTGGTGGTGGGCGCGCCGCACCTACGGCCAGTTTGCCGCCACCATGGCCGCCACCGACTGCATGATCGAGCAGTTGCGCGGCAATGGCGTCGATCGCGTGGTGCACACGCCGCTGGGCGTCGACACGCAGATGTTCCACCCCAAGCACCGCGATCACGCACTGCGCCAGAGCTGGGGCGCGGGGCCCGAACAGGTGGTGATGGCCTGGGCCGGCCGCCTGTCCGAGGAGAAGAATTACCACGCCTTGCTGCACGCATACGAGATCCTGCGCAGCACCACGGACCACAAGCCCGTGCTGGTGATCGCCGGCCACGGCCCCGGGTTGCCGGAGGCCCAGGCGTTGGCAGCCCGCTACCCCGAAGTGCACTGCCTGGGTTTTGTGGAGCAGTCGCGGCAGATGGCCAAGATCCTGGCCTCGGTCGATGTGCTCGCAGCACTCTGTCCCTACGA
>JACRCU010000473.1 GCA_016218865.1 Deltaproteobacteria bacterium
CCCCGCTCACCTACCCGGACCTCGGCGGCTCGGGCGGCGGCGCCGGCTCGGGCGGCTGCGGCGGCACGGGCGGCAAGGCGGGCGGCTCGGGCGGCGGCAGCTTTGCGGTCTTCATGGTCTTTACCGGCAACCCGACCAGCCTGCCCAGCTTTGCCGACAACCAGATGATCACCGGCAACGGCGGCGACGGCGCGCCTGGCGGCTTCGGCGGCGTGGGCGGCCTGGGCGGCGACGGCCAATTCGGCGGCGCCGACGACCCCAGCGGCCTGGCCTGGTGTGCATCGGGCGGCGGCCGCGGCGGTCAGGGCGGCAACGGTGGCAGCGGCGGCGGCGGCGGCGGTGGCTGCGGCGGCGTCAGCTACGGCCTGTTCGTCAGCGGCGGCAACGGCTTGGACAAGGCCGGCATGCTGGCGGTCAACACCGTGCAGATCCTGGGCGTGCCCGGCGCTGGCGGCGCTGGCGGCAAGAGCTTGGGCAAAAGCGGCGGCGACGGCTCGACGGGCGCGGGCGGCAAGGCCAATTTCTAGCCCGCATCTGTGCACAACTTACCGACATCAGACAAGATTCCGGAACACGAACCGCGACGATGATTTCCGTGCGGGTTCTAGAGCTTGACAAGCCGAGGCCTTTATCGTATATCGACGATATACGGAGGAACCGCGATGCACGTCCCCCCAACCAGCGAGCCGACCTGCGAAGCCAGTTGCGACTGCGGCGACAGTGCGCCCTGCCCGGCCCCGCACACCGACCTGGCCTTCCCCAGCGACGACGAGGCATTTGCCGCGACCCTGGCCAACTACGCCAAGGCCCTGGGGCATCCGGCGCGGGTCGCCATCGTCCGGCTGCTCCTGCGGCGCGAGGCGTGCGTATGTGGCGAAATCGTCGACGAATTGCCGCTCGCCCAGTCCACGGTGTCGCAGCACCTGAAGCAACTGAAAGAGGCGGGGCTGATTCGCGGCGAGATCGACGGGCCGCGCGTTTGTTACTGCGTCGAGCCGGCCGCCATCGCCCAATTGCGCGCCCTGGTAGCAGCGCTGTAGAGGAAGATTATGAATAGTCTCTCTGTTTTTGACCCCGCCATGTGCTGTTCCACCGGCGTGTGCGGGCCGACCATCGATCCCCAGCTGATGCGTTTTGCCGCGGATCTGGAGTGGCTGGGCGAGCACGGCGTGACGGTCGAGCGCTTTAACCTGGCGCAACAGCCCATGAATTTTGCCGAAACCCCGGCGGTGCGCGAGGCCCTGCAGGCCGCCGGCGAGAAGGCCCTGCCGATGCTGCTGACCGACGGGCGGGTGCTCAGCTCGGGTATCTACCCCACCCGCAGTCAGCTGGCCGGCTGGTTCGGCCTAACGGTCGCGCCGCGGGTAGGCATGCGCCGCGCCGAGAACAAGGGCGGCTGCGGCTGCAAGCCAGGGGAATGCTGATGGAAACTGACACTGGCCCGCGCAACCTGTTCTTCACCGGCAAGGGCGGCGTGGGCAAGACCTCGGCGGCGTGCGCCCAAGCCGTCGAACTGGCGGACCGCGGGCTGCGGGTGCTGCTGGTGAGCACCGACCCGGCGTCGAACCTGGACGAAGTGCTGGGGCTGGCGCTGGATACCCAGGTGCCGACCGCGGTTGCAGCGGTCCCGGGGCTGTGGGCGCTGAACATCGACCCCGAAGCGGCGGCGGCGGCGTACCGCGAGCGGGTGGTCGGGCCGGTGCGCGGCCTGCTGCCGGCGGCGACGGTGGCCAATATCGTCGAGCAGCTGTCCGGCGCCTGCACGACCGAAATCGCGGCCTTTGACCAATTCGCGCACCTGCTGGGCGACCCGACGGCAACGCGGCAGTTCGACCGGGTCGTGTTCGACACCGCGCCGACCGGACACACGCTGCGCCTGCTGGAACTGCCCGCCGCGTGGACCGATTTCTTGGAGAGCAATACCACCGGCGCCACCTGCCTGGGCCCCTTGTCCGGCCTGAAGGTGCAGCGCCAGGTGTTCGCGACGGCCCTGCAAGCCCTGCGCGACCCGGCCCAGACCCTGGTGGTGCTGGTGGCCCGCGCCGAGCCGGCGACCTTGCGCGAAGCCAGCCGAACGGCAAGTGAATTGTCGGCGCTGGGCATCCACAGCCTGCAACTGCTGCTCAACGGCGTGTTCCGCGACCCGGCCCACGCCGACCCGCTCGCGCAGGCGTGGACCCGCCGCACCGAGCAGGCGCTGGCGAGCATTCCAGAGAACCTGCAAGGACTTGCGACCCAGGAGGTGCCGCTGCTGGCACAGGCGCCGCTGGGGCTGCCGGGGTTGCGCGCCTTTGCGGCGGCCCGGCGGGGACAACTCGCCGAGGCACCGGAGCTGGCGCCGACTGCCACGGACCCCTTGCCGGGCGCCGAGTTGGCTGCGCTGGTCGACGAACTGGCCGCGGCCGGCAGCGGCGTGGTCCTGACCATGGGCAAGGGCGGCGTGGGCAAGACCTCGGTCGCGGTGGCCCTGGCGCGCGCGCTGGTGACCCGCGGGCTGCCGGTGCACCTGACCACCACCGACCCTGCGGCGCATGTGCTCGAAACGCTTGGCGCGATTCCCCAGGGCCTGCGCGTCAGCCGCATCGACCCGGCCGCCGAGGTGCGCCGCTACTGCGACGACGTGATGGCCACCAGCGGCGCCCACCTGGATGCCCAGGGCCGGGCCCTGCTGGCCGAGGAGCTGCGCTCGCCGTGCACCGAAGAAATCGCCGTGTTCCGCGCCTTTGCCGAGGTGGTGGCCAAGGGCGAGCGCGAGATCGTGCTCATCGATACCGCCCCGACCGGGCACACGCTGCTGCTGCTGGATGCGGCCCAGGCCTACCACCGCGACGTGCAGCGGACCGCCGAGGCGCCGACGCCGGCTGTGCAAAACCTGCTGCCGCGGCTGCGCAATTCCGATTTCGCCCGCGTCCTGCTGGTCACGGTGGCCGAGGCCACCCCGGTCCACGAAGCGGCGCAGCTCCAGGCCGACCTGCAGCGCGCCGGCATCGCGGTGTACGCCTGGGTGGTCAACCAAGTGCTGAGCGGCCTGCCGGTAACGCATCCGCTGCTGCGGGCGCGTCAGGCCAACGAAAGGAAGTATCTGCGCGAAATCGAAGCGCTGTCGCAGCGCATGTTCCGGGTGCCGTTTGCCCTGGCGCCCCAGTCCGCGGTTGCCGCGGCGGCCCAAGCGGCGAGGTGAAGTCATGCAAGTTCAGGTCTATGGCACCAACTGCGCACCGTGCAAAGTGATGCTCGAGAACACCCAGCAGGCGGTGCGCGAGCTCGGCTGGCCGGTCTTTGTAGAAAACGTGAGGCGCATCCAAGACATGCTCGACATGGGCATCACCGGCACCCCGGCGCTGGCCATCGACGGCGAGGTGGTGGTGATGGGCCGCGCCCTGCCCGTCGCCGAGATCAAGGACCTTCTGGTCGCCGCCAAGGCGCAACCGGCGGCCATCCCATGAAGAATCACCAGCTATGGATCGGCCTCGCCATTGTCGGCGTGGTCGTCGGCGTGCCCCTGTGGTTGAAGGCGCAGAACCCGCCGCTCCCTGTGGAGCCGGCCAAGCTGGCTGCGACGGCGCCGCCGGCAGCTGCGCCATTGCCCAAGAAGCTCCCCAAATTCGTCGACATCGGCACCACCTCGTGCGCGCCGTGCAAGGTGATGATGGCGGTGCTGGGCGAGCTGGAGGCGCAGTACCCCGACCGCCTGGCCATCGAGTTCATCAACACCCACCAGCGGCCCGAAGTCATGCAGGAATTGGGGTTGCGCGCCATTCCGTCGCAGCTGTTCCTGGCGCCCGACGGCAAGGAACTGTTTCGCCACACCGGCGTGATGCGCGCCGCCGAGGTGGTGGCCAAGTGGCGCGAGCTCGGCTATCCGCTCGATCTGGTCGACGGCGCGCGGCCATGATGCAGAACTTATTGTTCTGGCTGAACGATGCTGTCAGCGGCGCACCACTGCTGGCGCTGCTCGCCGCATTCCTGTGGGGCCTGGCCAGCGTGCTGCTGAGCCCGTGCCACCTGGGAATGATCCCGCTGGTGGTCGGCTTCATCAGCGCCGACCGCGGCCGGAGCCGGGCGGCGAGCGGCAAAGGACGCGGCACCCTGCTCGCCTTCAGCTTTGCCGGCGGCATGTTGCTGGCCATCTTGGGCGTGGGCGCGCTGGTGATGGCGCTGGGCCACGCGGTGTCCGGCCAGCTCGCCTTTGGCAACTACCTGATCGCGGCCATCTTCTTGGTGGCGGGCCTGAACTTGCTGGGCATCGTGCCGCTGCCCGACAAAGGCCTGACCCTGGGCAAGCGCTGGGGCCACGGCGTGGTCGCGGCTGTGGCGGTGGGCCTGGTGCTGGGCATCGGCTTGTCGCCGTGCACGTTTGCCTTCCTCGCGCCGGTGCTGGGGGCGACGGCGGCGGCGACTGCACACAACCCCTTGTTCGGTATGAGCTTACTGCTGGCCTTTGCCGTGGGCCACTGCGGTCTGGTCGGCGTGGCCGGCAGCTCCA
>JACRCU010000011.1 GCA_016218865.1 Deltaproteobacteria bacterium
GCCCCTCTGCCTGTCCGTCGCCGCTGCCGCCTCCATGCTCGTTGGCTGCGGCAGCGACCCCAGTCCCGCCACCAGCAGCGACACCAAGGTCGACAGCGCCGCGAGCGATGCTGCGGGCGACACGGGCGCGGCCGCGGGCGGCGTGGCTTTTCCCAAGGGATTCCTGTGGGGTGCCGCCATCGCCGGCTTCCAGGTCGACATGGGCTGCCCCACCCTGCCCGCCAGCAAGTGCGACGACCCCAACTCGGACTGGTACCAGTGGGTGATGGACCCCGATCTGCAAAAGGATCCGGCCACCCACATCGTCGGCGATCCGGTCAGCAAGGGCCCCGGCTTCTGGGAGCTGTGGCCCAAGTACCTGGACGCCGGCAAGACCGATCTGCACCTGGGCGCGCTGCGCTACTCGCTGGAGTGGAGCCGGCTGTTCCCCGACGGCGCGGTCGAGAAGGTCAAAACCGTTGAAGAGATGGACGCTTTTGTGAGCAAGGAGGCGGTGGCCGCCTACCACGCCATGTTCAAGGGCGCGCGGGACCGCAAGCTGCAGCTGCTGATTACCCTGAACCACTACACGCTGCCGCTGTGGATCCACGACGGCAAGGCCTGCCACGCCGACCTGGCCACCTGCAAGAACCGCGGCTGGGTCGACAAGGACCGGATGCTGAGCGCGATTGCGATGTTCTCGGGTTGGTGCGCCAAGGAGTTCGGCGCCGAGGTCGACCTGTGGGGCACCATCAACGAGCCGTTCGCTGTGGTGGTGCCGGGTTACATTCTGCCGACCAAGGATCGCAGCAACCCGCCCGGCTTGACGATGAAGATCGACACGGCCTTCGACGTCGCCTTTGCCCTGATGGAGGGCCACGCGCGGATGTACGACGCCGTGCACCAGTACGACAAGGCGGATGCCGACGGCGACGGCAAACCGGCCCGGGTGGGCATCGTCAGCAACCTGGCCGCCGTCAAGCCGCAGGATCCCAACGATCCCAAGCATGTCAAGGCCGCCGAGCACGGCCACTATGTGTACAACCAGCTGTTCCTGGACGCGACCATCAAGGGCCAGGTCGACCGCAACGTCGACGGCGCCATCGACGTGACCGAGACGCGCGACGACATGAAGGGCCGCATGGACTTCATCGGCATCAACTACTACACGCGGCTGAAGGTGACGCCGCAGCCGGTGGCGCTGGCGCCCAAGTACCCGCTGTTCGACTTCTTGCCCAACACCAACCCCTTCGACACCTACCCAGAGGGCCTGTACGAGGTGGTCAAGTTCGCCGCCGGCTACGGTCTGCCGATCATCATCACCGAGAACGGTGCCGGCGACCCCAAGGGCGAGATTTGGGAGAAGTTCTTGAAGCCGCACCTGCTGGCGCTGCACAAGGCCATCGCCGAGGGTGCCAAGGTCGAGGGCTATTTCTACTGGAGTCTGATGGACAACTACGAGTGGAACCACGGCATGCTCGACGTGCACATGGGCTTGTACGACCTGGACACGGCCACCAAGGCCTTTACCCTGGCGCCGCCCGGTCAGGCCTACGGCAAGGTGGCCCAAAACAATGGCTTTGACCCGTAGAGAACAACGGCTTCGATCCCTAGGCACCCCACCTGCACGGCGTTGCCCCGCAATTCACGTTGACGCCGCCCGTGACACTCGCTAGCTTCAAGTGTTTTCGCCGCTTGGCGCTTGTTGCCAGGCCGCGGCAAGGAGATCCCAATGTTGCCCCGCCCCTACATGGCCGGTTTCCGCGCCGGCCTGGCGCTGTTGGCCTGCACAATCGCGGCCTTTGGCTGCTCTGACCCCTCGCCGACCAACGGCGGCGGTGGCGGCCAAACCATCGCCGACTACGCCTGCCTCAGCGGCAGCACCCAGATCGACTGCAAGGCCACGCCCGAAGTGATCAATACCACCTCGGGCAAGAAGGTGGGCAGCGGCCAGACCGACACCCTGGCGGTCGGCTCGGTGGCCAAGCAAAAGTCCCTGGGCTTCACCTACCGCATCAGCAACGTGGCCAGCGCGGTGTCGGCCGCCGGCCTGGTCATCGACGACATCAAGCTGGAGTACACACCGCTGCCGGGCGAAGAAACGGCCGGCGACCCGGCATTTCGCTGCCTGGCGACCGACGGCCAAGCGTGCGGCGCCAAGACCGGCCAGTGGAAGAAGCTGGTGCCCGCTGGCGTGACACCCACCGCCGGCCAGGGCATGACCGAGCAGTTCACCATCCTTTTCAAGCGTTTTGATGACAAGGAGCGCAGCGCCAAGGTAACCCTGAGCCTCCGCGGCGTGGCGAGCAACCAGGCGACCTATTCCTTTGTGGTCAAGACGAAACTGGGCTCGCCGTCGGCGAAATTCCAGTCGACAGACCAGTCGGACCCGGCCAACGGCGTCAACCTGCCGGCGGTGCAGCCGGGCCAGACGGTGACGCGCGTCATCAAGCTCTTGAACACGGGCGAAGCCGACCTGAGCGTCACGGGCTTTGACCTTACCACCCTGGACAACACCTTCACCTTCAAGCTGACCAACCCGGCCGATGTGGACGTGGGCAGCCATGCCGGCGGCGAAATCTGGACTCTGCCCAGCGTATTGTCGGTGCCATCGCAGGGCTCGGCGACGTTGGAGATGACCTTCAAGCCGACCGACGACAAAATGCGCAAGGGCTTGGTTTCGATCAAGACCACCAGCAACGACCCCAACGCCGCCGATCTGCTGGTGCAGGCCAACAGCCAGATGCCGTGCATCCTGGTCACGCCGGGCGAGTACAATTTCAACGGCGCGGTGCCCGGTTACGAGCCAGGCGAGCTCAAGGCCGTCATCAGCAATTGCGGCGCCATCGAGCTAGAGCTGACGAGCGTGGCCTTCAATGCCGCCCTGGGCAACAGCACCGAGTTCAGCATCGACGTCAGCGATCTGGTCAAGAACGGCAAGCTGGCCGCCAACGAGCCGATCTCGCCCAGCAACATGCTGAAGATTCCGGTGGGTGGCAACGCGCAAATCCGCATCACCTACTCGCCGGCCGACGTCACGCCCGACAACGCCGATCCCGACAAGGCGGTCATCGAGTTCAAGAGCAACGCCTACGTGGTGCCGCAGCTGGTGGTCAAGGGCACGGGCATCAAGGTCACCTGTCCGCTGCCCAAGATCAACGTGGTCGAGGGCGAGGAAGTGGTGCCGCAGACGTTGCTGCACTTGAGCGGCCTGAAGTCGATTGCCCCGGGCGGCGGCTCGATCGCCAAGTACCAGTGGACGGTGAAGCAGCCGCTCGGCTCGGCGCAGCCGCTGAACCCGAATGCGACGGTGGCCACGCCGACCCTGCTGGCGAACACCGCGGGCGAGTACGAGTTCTGCCTGGACGTGTGGGACAACATGGGCACCAAAAGCTGCACGCCGACCTGCACCAAGGTGCTGGTGGTGCCGAATAACGCCATCCACGTGGAATTGCTGTGGGATACCCCGGCCGACTCGGACCAGGGCGACACGGGACCGGCGGCGGGCGCCGATCTGGACCTGCACTTTGCCCACCCGCTGGCGAGCGAGCAGGACCTGGATTGCGACACCACTCCGGATCCGTGGTTCAACAACCCCTGGGATACGTTCTGGTTCAACAACAAGCCGCCGTGGGGCAGCTCGTCGAGCAGCGAGGACGACCCCGGCCTGGACCTGGACGACACCGACGGCGCCGGCCCGGAGAACTTGAACCTGGCCAAGCCCGAGGGCTCGGTCGACGATCCGCAATACTATTCGGTGGGTGTGCACTACTGGAACGACCACGGCTACGGCCCGTCGTATGCCAC
The DNA here is from genome assembly GCA_016218865.1 of Deltaproteobacteria bacterium. Taxonomy (GTDB): domain Bacteria; phylum Myxococcota_A; class UBA9042; order UBA9042; family UBA9042; genus SXRM01. The sequence goes on from JACRCU010000011.1 coordinate 3,787, forward strand.
CGTGGCCATCTACGTGCAGGGCGCGCAGGTGCTGCAGTTCACCAAGATCAAGATGAATCCGCTGGACATGTGGTACGTGGGCAAGCTCTGGTGGCCCAACCTGGCCAGCGGCGGCAACAAGAAGGTCTTCGAGGCGTGCTACCAGTCGGGCCAATCCTGCGCCGCCAAGCAGAACCTGATGTGGCAGCCCAAGGGCGACTGGTGCATCACGCCGTGCTACGTGAACAAGGCCTTTGTGGGCACGGTGACGGGCGGCGCGACTTCGCCGACCTGTAAGTAAGCAGTTGCTCAGCGGTCGCGTTGCGACCTTTCTCGCCTGCTTGCTGACGCCTGCCACGCCGCCTCTCACCCCGCCGCTGGCGCGGCTGCCCCTCTCTCCAACGCGCTGGAGAGAGGGGCTGGTGGACGAAACTTCGTTTGATTTTGGGTTTGTTCGTGAGGCAGGACGGCGCTGAGCCCGTCGGACGCGGGCCGAGCGCGTGTGCGGGGTAGGCAGCGGGCTCCTCCAGGGCGGAGCGTTCGCAGGTCGTACGCGCACCGAGTACCCAGGTGGGGTAGCAAGACTGCCCCGACAGGGCGGATTGCGGGCACTCGACAGGCGCAGGATCGGCCGGGCTGGCGCGGGTGCCCGACCCAGACAGGGCAGTGCAAGGCCGGGCAGTGCAAGGCCGGGCAGTGCGACTTTGACCGATGCTCGACATCTTGGTAATGTGCCCGCAGGTCGACAACTTGCGAGGCGCTCGATGCCCCATACCCACCGTGCCCACTGGGCCACCACGGTTCGACTGTCCCTGCTGGCCCTCAGCGGTTGGCTTGCCCTGCCCGCCTGCGGCCCCGTAGAAGGCCTACCCTGCTCCAACGCGGGCGCGATCCGCTGCATCGCTGCGACCGCAACGGCGCCGGCCCAGGTCTCGCAGTGCGGCCAAGACAACACCTGGGGCAACTACGTCAATTGCGCCGGGATGGACTGGACCTGCAAGCCCTGTGGCACCGGGAACTGCACCGAACCGGTCGGCTGCCAGCCCGAGCCGTGCACCGCCAAGTGCAGTGCC
>JACRCU010000475.1 GCA_016218865.1 Deltaproteobacteria bacterium
CAGGCCCATGCCGGTGATGTCGTCGAAGACATGGCCCACCACGTCGACGCCCGCCGCCCCGTCGGTCAGCGTGCTGACGCCCCAGTTGGCCGGCGCGCTGCCCCCGGGCGGTGGCCAGGCGTTGCCCCACGGGTAGATGCCGGGGTTGAGCACGCCCGACTTGTGGTAGCGCGCGGCGTATTCCCACTGGGTCTGGGTCGGCAGGTCGCCGGTCACCCCGGCGGTGGCGAAGGTCGTCCCCTTCCACGCGCAGTAGGCGCGCGCCTGGTCCCAGGTCATCTTGGTCAGCGGCAAGTTGGCATTCGACGGCATGGTGCCGATCAGCGCAGGGAACGTGCACTTGCCCGCGGTCATGCACGCTTGGTAGGACGCGACCGACACCTCGGTGTTGTCCATGTAGAACGGCGAGACGTAGGCCGAGTGGCGCGGCAGCTCGTCGGTGTCGCACAAGGTGTCGCTCAGGACGCACCCCATCACGAAGGCGCCGCCCGGCAGCAGCGCGGTGCCCGCGAGGCTGGCGTAGGTCGCGCAGGTCTTGGTCGTCTTGCAGGCCGAGCCCGCGTTGCACTTGCCGCAGTCCGACGAACCGCTGTCGTAGCCGCAGGTGCTGCTTCCGCAGGCGCTGGCCTTGGTGCCGCACGTGCCGGCATTGCAGGTGAGGCTTGCCGAGCTGTCGCAGAAGGCCGGACTCAGCTGCAGGTGGCTGGCGGCGCTCAGCGTGGGGCAGCCGGTGGATTCTGCGCAGGTTTGGCTGACTTTGCACTTGCTGCTGCACTCCACCGGCAGGCCGCCGCAGGTGCTGCCCTGGCAGACGTCGCCCGTCGTGCAGGCCTTCTTGTCGTCGCACGCGGTCGCCAGCAGGCGCTCGCACACGTAGCAGCTGCGCGTTGCGGTCGAGCTCAGGTCGTTCCAGCTGCCGTTCGAGGCGATCTCCAGGCGGGCGTTGGCGTCGCCGTTGGGCTCGCTGGAGCCAAAATTGCCCCAGGTGTGGGTGGTGCCGTCGGTGAAGGTGACGACCTGGGTGGTGTTGTTGATGGCGCTGCCGCCGGCCCAGTAGGGGTTGCTGCCACAGATCTTGCCTGCCTGCTCGCGGGCGATCACGTTTTCGTCGAGCGAGCTGATCGACACCTAGTGACCGCCCTTGGTCACGCAAGCGCTTTCGGCCGCAGCGAAATTGACGGCCGAGCCCGCCTTGACCGCCTCGTAGCAGTGGTTGAACCAGGTCGTGCCCGTGCACGCTGCGACCGAGACGACCGCGGCGGTGTGGCCGCACTGTCCGGCGTTGCAGGTGTCGGTGGTGCACGGGTTGTTGTCGTCGCAGTTCTTTGCCGAGCCGGCCCCGCACTTGCCGCTGGCGCAGGTATCGCCCACCGTGCAGGCGTTGCCGTCGTCACAACCCGTGGTGTTGTTGGGATTGCTGCAGCCGACCGCCGCGTCGCAGACGTCGTTGGTGCAGACGTTGCCGTCGCTGCAGCTTTTGGCCGCGGCGCTGGCGGTGCACGCGCCACTCTTGCAGACCGACTGCGGCACGAAGTTGCTGCCTTGGCACGCGCTGGCCACGCACACGGTGGCGTCGCTGACGTTGCTGTGCACGCAACCCTTGGCCGGATCGCACGAATCCTGGGTGCAGGCGTTGCCGTCGTCGCAGCTCAACGCGCTGCCGGGCGTGCAGGCGCCGGCCGCACAGTAGTCCGTGACCGTGCACGGGTTTTTGTCGTCGCAGGCGAGCGGCGCCACCTTGGCGCACACGTAGCAGCCGTCCGACTTGGTAGCGGTCGCGTTGTTCCACGTGCCGCCCACCAACATCTCCACGTAGCGCTCCGAGGCGGCGTTGTCGGGTTGGCCCGAGCCCCAATTCGAGTACGAGAAGGCGGCGTTGTCGCTCCACACCCAACCGCCCTGCACGGCCGCGTCGTTCAGGCCGATCCAGGCCGGCGTGGCGCCGCAGGTCGAGGTGGCCACGCTCAGCACGTCGGCGTTCTGCTGGGCGCTGGTGATGCTGACCAGATGCGCGCCAGAACCCCAGGCCGCGCAGGCACTTTCCGCCGCCGTCCAGGTGCTCGACTTCTTGAAGGCTTTGAGGCACCGCCCGCCCAGGACCGTGCCGTCGCAGGCCGGCGTGGTGGCCGCCGCCACCTTGTGCACGCAGCCCGTCGAGGGGTCGCACGAGTCGTCGGTGCAGGGCAGGCTGTCGTCGCAGTTGGCCGCCTTGCCCGGCACGCAGGCGCCGCTGCTGCAGCTGTCGCCCACGGTGCAGGCCGAGCCGTCGCTGCAGTTGCCCGCCAAGGCGGTGTTCAGGCACGACTTGCTCTGGTCGGGGTTGGTGGCGCAGCTGTCCTTGGTGCAGGTCTTGTCGTCGTCGCAATCGGCGTCGCTTTTGCAGGCGCAGACGAACGAGCCGCTGCTGCACTTGCTGCCGGCGCAGGTGTCGCCCGAGGTGCACGCATCGCCATCGTCGCAGGGCGAGGCGTCGGCCGGCGGGTAGACGCAGCCCACCACGGGGTCGCACTTGTCGGTGGTGCAGGGGTTGCCGTCGACGCACGCGAGCGCGGTCTTGCCGGCCGCGCACTTGCCCTCGGCGCACGCGTCGCCCACCGTGCACTCGTTGGCGTCGCTGCAGGTGCCGGCCTGGGGTGCGTGCAGGCAGCCGGTGTCGGGCGAGCAGCTGTCGGCCGTGCATGGCGAGCCGTCGTCGCAGTTGACCAGCTTGACCGAGGCGCACTTGCCCTTGGCGGTGCAGGTGTCGCCGGTGGTGCAGGCGTTGCCGTCGTCGCAGGCCACGCTGGTGTCGCCGGCAACCTTGAAGAGGCAACCGCCTGGATTCTGGCAGCTATCGTTGGTGCAGGGGTCCTGATCGTCGCAGGGACTGGCCGCGCCGGGCAGGCAGGTGCCGCCCGCGCAGTGATCGCCCGCCGTGCACACATCGCCGTCGCTGCATCCCGTCGAGGACGGTGCCTCGGGATTCGAGCAGGCACCGGTCACCGGGTTGCACGTGCCGGCGGCGAAGCAGGGCCCCTTGCTGGTGCAAACGACCGGCGTGCCGGCACAAGTGCCGTTGTCGCAGCTGTCGGCGACGGTGCAGGCTTGGCCGTCGTCGCACGCCGTGGCGGGACCAGGCAAGTGCGCGCAGTTGCCGGCGTTGCAGCTGTCGACCGTGCACGGATTGCCATCGCTGCAGTCGCTGCTGCAGGTGGGTGGGGCCGTGTCTTCGCCGCCATCGGGGCTGCCGCTGTCCTGGCCACCGCTGTCGCCTTGCGCGTCCCCGGTGTCCGGCGCGGCCGTGTCCTGCCCGGTGCTGTCAGCGGCCGCCGCGTCGGCCCCGTCGGCCTCGGTGATATCCAAAGTGTCGGCGTCGGCAGGCCAAGTGTCCGTCGGCGCCGAGTCCGGCGGTTCGGCATCCGCCGGCGCAGTGTCCGTTGGGTTGCTGTCGGGTGCCTCTGTGTCGTTGTCGGGCGCGTCGTTGTCGGGCGCGTCGTTGTCGGGCGCGTCGTTGCCGGGCTCTGCGTCGGGTGCCGCGTCTGGACCGACGTCCGGCGCATCGTCCATGGCATCCGCAACGGCCACGTCCTCGGGTTGGCTGTCCGCTGCGGTGTCGGCAGCCCCTTGGGTTTCGACAGTACTGTCGCCGAGCCCAGCATCGCCGGTTGCGCTGTCTGTCGCGACACAGACTCCAGGGCTGCTGCACGAATAGGCGTCGGGCTGCAGGGTGACCTGCTCCAGACAACCGCTTGCCACCACACTCAACGCGAACGCCCACCCCGACGCCCACCAGACATGACGCACCACAGCACTTCTCCAGAGGATAAGACCCCTGCCCACGACGTTGCCGTCGGACCCACCGCGCCATCGTGCCCAGAAAATGCACCCACGTAAAGCGGATATGCGAAGCATGTTGCGAGCGTTGATATATGCCAACAATGGAATGCTGCTGCGAGCCACCGTAGTTCAAGATGTGCAAAGAGTTTGACCGCCCTCCCTCGGCAGGGGCGCGAGACTGGCTTGGTCCGGTCGCCGCGACCGCCCCACCGCAGCCCGGGAGATCACATTTTCCACTTGCGCGACAGTGATTGCAGAATACATATGTAGGTATACGTGGTTGCGCATCGAGCATTCTACGAAAACGTCAAAACAGCGAAAAAATTTCGCGCCAGCCTTGGCCGAACGCGACAATCCCACGGATCTCGCCAGGGTTTTGACAGTTCGCGGCGCGAAGCTACCATCCCTGCGGCCGCTGCCCGGCCCCGAGGTTGCCATGGCCGCCAAGTCCGCACCCGCTCCCGCCGTGTTGGCCCACCTACCGCTCCAGGCCATCGTGCCCGACCCGGCCCAAGCCCGCCGCACCATCGACCCCGCCGGCGTGGCCGAGCTCGCTGCCAGCATCGCCAGCGTCGGCCTCATCCACCCGGTAGCGGTGCGGCAGCAGCTCGACGGCAGCTACGTGCTGGTGGCCGGCGAGCGGCGCTGGCGCGCGTACCGGCACCTTGCCGAGAACGACCCGAAATTCGCCACGATTCCCGCGATGGTCCAGGCCCGCAGCGACGCCGAGGCCCGCCGCGCCGGCCTGGTCGAGAACGTGGTGCGCCAGGACCTGAACCCCATCGAGCGGGCCGAGGCCCTGCACGCGCTCAAGGGCGCCCTGCACACCAACTGGGCCGGCGTGGCGCGGATGACCGGCCTGGGCGCGCGGCGTGTGCAGCAGCTGGCCGGCCTGACCAGCCTGCGCCGCGAAGTGCGGACCGCCTTGCGTGACGGGGCGTTGAGCGAGGCCCAGGCGCGGGCGCTGCACCACCTGGGCAAGTCGGCGGGCGCGCTGCTGCTGCTGGAGTACCTGCTGGCCAACCCAGATACTCAGCCCGAAGTCGCCCTGGAATTGGCCCGCCTGATGAAGCGCAACCCCGGCCTGACTCCCTATTCCGCCCTGGAGCTGCGCGCGGCCGATCACCCGGCGGCGCAGCTGCCGCCCCTGCCCACGCCGCTGGACCAGACCGAGACCGGCCGGCTGGTGGCGGCCCTGCGCGGCGTGCTCCGCAAGCTGGATACGCTGGGCGACGACCCGGGCGCGGCGGCGTGGGAAGTGCTAGACTTGGCCCGCGCCGTCGGCCAGAAGGCCGAGGAGCTGCACGCGGTCTGGCTGGCGGACACCGCCGTCGAGTGAATCTTCGTGAAAGCCTTTGTCTACTATGTTGTTGCGGCCTCCATGGCCGTGGCGAGCCTGGGTCCGACCCCTGTCCACGCCGGCGAGCGCGGCGAAACCGGCCAGTTCCGGCGGATGGCCCGGGTCACCCTGGCGAACCTGCCGCCGCTGGACACCCAGAAGCCGCGCCGCAGTCCCGGCCCGCCCCGCGATCTGGAGCGCGCCGAGGCCGCCGAGCACGCCAAGCTGCCGCTGGCCCCGCCGCCGCCGCGCAGCCCGGGTACGCAGCGCAAGCTGGGCGAGACCCGCAGCGACGGCCCGCCGGCCCGCATCGCCACCCTGTTCACCGCCCAAACCCGCAGCGACTATCCCATCGGTCCGCCGGACACCACCGGCGCGGTGGGCAAGAACCACCTGATCACCGGCACCAATATCGCCATCTCGGTCCACGACCGCACCGGCAAGACCTTGAAGATCGTGGACATCAACGACTTCTGGCAGCCCCTGGCCGGCGGCAACAGCTACTGCGGCGATCCGCGCTTCGTCTATGATCCGCTGGTCGATCGCTTCTATTCCGTGGTGATGGCGCTGGGTTACCAGGACCACAAGGTGCGCCTGCTGCTGGCCCACAGCCAGACGGGCGATCCCAGCGGCGAGTGGCAGCAGGTGGAGCTGCCCATGCCGGCGACGCACTCGATCGACCAGCCGCTGCTGGGGTTTTCGGCCAACCGGGTGGTGGTGCAGGCCAACGACTTCGTCGGCACCCTGGACAAGCCGACCGGCGCGGCGGTGCGCACGCGCATCTACAGCATCGACAAGGCGGATCTGCTCGCCGGCGGCCA
>JACRCU010000476.1 GCA_016218865.1 Deltaproteobacteria bacterium
AATTGCGCCGTCAGGGCGCCCAAGTGGTGGTGCTGCTGTCCAACCTGGGTCTGCGGCCGTCGCGCAAGTTGGTCCGCGAGGTCAAGGACATCGACGCGGTGGTGGTGGGCCAACTCGACGAGAAGGTCGAGCCGCTCACCGATCTGGACCGCGAGGGCGACACCCTGATCCTGCACGCGGCCCGCCATGGCGCGTGGTTCACCGCGGCTACCCTGGTACCGGGCCAAGGACGCGGACCTTGGCGCGAGGCCTCGGAGTATCTTCCCGGTGCGGCCAAGGACTTGCAGGGCCGCCGCGATGCGCTGGCCCAGCGTCTGCAACAGGCCCGCGAGCGCAACATGGCCGGTGTGGAACAGGCCATGCCCTTCTACCAAGCACAGTTGCGCGATCTCGATCAGCGCATCGCCGCCGCCAAGGCTGTCGATCCGGCCAAGGCGCCGGCCGGTCGCTTGGTGGCGTACCAGGCGGTGGGCCTGGACTGGTCGGCGCCCGTCGATCCGGGGACCGAGGAGCTGGTCAAGGCCTACGACAGCAAGGCCGCCGAGTCGGCCGAGAAGCTGGCCAAGGAGCCGGCGCCGCCGGTAGCCGGTCAGCCGCGCTTCGTCGGCCAGCCCGCATGCCTGGACTGCCATACCGAGGTGCAGGAATTCGTCGACCACGACTTCCACACCCAGGCCTGGAAGACGCTTGAAAACGACGGCAAGACCAAAGACTTGGACTGCGTTCCCTGCCACGTGACCGGCTGGGCCAAGCCCGGCGGCAGCGCCTTTGGCAACTTGGACATCTTCAAGGCGGTGCAGTGCGAGGCGTGCCACGGTCCCGGCTCGGCGCACATCGCGGACCAGCAAGGCAAGGGCCCGCCAGCGCCGCTGGCCAAGGTGACCGTGGCGGCCTGCAAGCCCTGCCACAGCGACGTGCACTCGCCCCGCTTCGAGTACAACCGCTACCGCGACCACTTGCTGATGCCCGGCCACGGCAAGCCGCTGGCTGGCAAGGCGCCCAAGAAATGACCGCAGTGCGCCTGGTTGCATGGTGCTGCGCGGCGCTGCTGCTGCCTCGCCTGGCGGTGGCGATCGAGGATCCCGCCGATCCGTCGGCGCGGCCGCCGCTGCGCACGGCCGGGCCCGTGGAGCCAGCGCCGCCCAAGGACCTACTCTACGACGGCAATTACACTAGCTTTCTGGTTGGCGCCTTGCTGCCGCGCCTGGACCGTGCCCTGCCCGGCCTGGACAATCAGGGGCTGGGTCTGGCGCTGGCCGGGCGCTTTTCCGTCATCACCCAGTTCAGCGACGTGGCCTTGCTGCTGCAGCACGCGCAGTGGAGCGGCGCCAGCGCCAGTCTGCAGCGGACCGAGCTGGGCGCCACCATGTCGGTGCACCCGGCCTTTCCGCTGATCGTGTTCAATTCCTGGTGGTACGACGTCATCAGCGGCATCCACGGCTACGTGGGCGCGTCGCTGGCGCGGATTGCCTTGGACGGCAGCGCAGCCGTCGCCGCCACCGGTCAGACCGGCGATTCCAGCAGCGACTGGCGGCCCAGCCTCAGCGCTGGCGTTGGCGCCGACATCCCGATCAGTCCGCGCGACCGCCACTCGGGTTGGTGGCTGACCGCCCGCTACGAGCTGCGCTGGACGCGCTTTGGCGCGGCGACGCCCGACTGGAACCTGGGCGACGCGCAGGCCCTGATCCTCATCGGCTACCGCAGCTACGACAACGGCTACCTGCGCCTGCCGCGACCGTTCTGACCGCGCACTGGCTACTGCCACAGGCGAACGCCCGCCACCCAAGTGCTGAGCGAGTTGTCGTCGATGTGGAAGTACTCGTAACCGCCGTAGACTTCCACACTGCCCACGATCATGCCGGCGGTCGCGCGCAGCGTGTTGGCCGAGGCCTCGCCGATCACGCCCACATCGCCCTGCAGCGACAGGATCAGCGGCCGCACAGGGTAGAAGTCTGCGCCATACAAGAGGAACGCCCCAACCGCGGCCTCGTGGTCGCTCAGCGGCATCCAGCGCGCGCCCAGGCCGGTGCGGAACTGCGCATAAGGACTCTGGGCAAACAGCAGCGAGCCCCACAGGCTGCCGATCCACAGCCGGTCCGTGCCGCCTTCTGGCAGGTGTTCCCAGTAGTTGCGCAAGTCGCCGCCCAGCTCCAGGCGGTGGTAGCCCGACCACAGGAAGCCGCCGCCCACGCGGTAGAAGCTGCTGTCGGCCATGCCGCCTTCGCCCCACAGCCGCAGCGCCGAGCCGTAGCCCAGGGCCTGCTTGCCGCCCTCGCTGGGTGCGCCCGGTGCGGGCGGCGTCTGGCCTTGGATGCGCACGTAACCGTCGATGCCGTCTTGGTACGGCGCGCCGGGGAAGGCGCACGAGCGGCCCCAGTCGTCGCTCATCAGCGCGTGCGGCCAGGTCCACGGCCCCAGCATCCACCAGTACCAGCTGGCCGGGCCCCAGCCGTAGCCCCAGTCGTAGCCGCCGTAGCCCCAGCCGGGCCGGTAGCCGCCGCCGTAGTAGCTGCGGCTGCCGTGGCTGCTGTGACTGCTGTGGCTGGACGAGCTGCTGGAGCGACTGCCGGACGAGCCGCCGCGGGCCGAGGAGCGCGAGCCGCTGAGCCGGCCGGCAAAGGCCTCGCTGGGCAAGGCGAGCAGGAACACCAGACCCAGCAGGGCCAAG
>JACRCU010000479.1 GCA_016218865.1 Deltaproteobacteria bacterium
GCCCGGCGCGGCCACCGCGTGCGACGACAACAACGCCTGCACCAGCGACGGCTGCGACCTCGCCCTGGGCTGTACCCACACCACCCTGGCCGACGGCGCGGTCTGCAAAGACAAGGCCTGCGCGGGCGACGGCAGCTTCGACCCCGGCGCCACCTGCCTGGCCGGCGCCTGCACCCCCACCGGGGCGGTAGAGCCCTGCGACGACAAGAACATCTGCACCGCCGACGCTTGCGTGCCCAGCAGCGGCTGCAGCCACCTGGCCAGCGACGTGCCCTGCGACGACGGCACCGTCTGCACCGACGGCGACCTGTGCAGCCAGGGCGCCTGCGTCCCCGGCAAGCCGCTCTCCTGCTACGACCGCAACCTGTGCACCACCGACCAATGCGACCCCAAGCTGGGCTGCATGTTCGTGGCCAACACCCTGCCCTGCGACGACGGCAACGCCTGCAGCACCCCGGACGCCTGCCTCCAGGCCAAGTGCGCCGCCGGCCCCGCCACCAACTGCGACGACGGCAACGCCTGCACCGACGATAGCTGCAACACGGTGAAGGGTTGCGTGCACCTGGCCAACACCGGCACCTGCAACGACGGCAGCGTGTGTACTGGCGGCGACCACTGCCAGGCCGGCACCTGCGCGGCCGGCACCACCGTGACCTGCAACGACAATAACCTGTGCACCACCGACTCCTGCCACGCGGTCGACGGTTGCCAGTTCGTGGCCAACACCCTGCCCTGCGACGACGGCTCGCTCTGCACCGCCAGCGACGCCTGCAAAGACGGCAAATGCCAAGCAGGCGCCGCCACGGACTGCAACGACAAGAACCCGTGCACGGACGATTCGCGTGACCCCATCAAGGGTTGCATCAACAAGGCCAACACGGCGGCCTGCGACGACGGCAACTCGTGCAACGGCGCACCGGACAAGTGCGCTGCCGGCGTCTGCGTCGGCACGGTGGCCAACAAGTGCGACGACGGCAACCCCTGCACCACCGACCTGTGCGACGCCGGCGGCGCCTGCAGCCACCCGAGCCTGCCCAACGGCGCGGTCTGCGTGGCCGCCGCCTGCGGTGCCAACGGCTTCACCGGCGCGGCCTTGTGCAACGCGGGCACCTGCGGCACAGCGCCGGCGGCGGTCGGCTGCGACGACAAGAACCCTTGCACGGCGGACTCTTGCAACCCCCTCAGCGGCTGCCAGCACGCCGTGAACACCGCCACCTGCGACGACGGCAACGCCTGCACCAGCGGCGACGTCTGCTCGCTGGGCACCTGCACCGCTGGCGCACCCAGCAACTGCGACGACAACAACCTCTGCACCGACGACAGCTGCGACAAGGCGACCGGCTGCAAGCACGCCAACAACACCTTGTCCTGCGACGACGGCGACGCGTGCACCACCGCCGACACCTGCGCCGCCGCCAAGTGCACCGGGGGCCCGGCGCCCAACTGCAACGACAGCAACCCGTGTACCAGCGACACCTGCGACAAGAAAGTCGGCTGCGTCAATACGATTTTGGCCGACGGCACCGCCTGCGGCGCGGCCGCCTGCACCAACCTGTCGTTCCAGCCCAGCCCGGTCTGCAAGGCCGCCAAGTGCACCACCGTGCCCGCCCAGAACTGCGACGACGGCCTGGAGTGCACCACCGACAGCTGCGATCAGGCCAAGGGCTGCCTGAACCCGGCCAAGCCGTTCGGCACAGCTTGCACCACCGCCAACGCCTCGCAGCTGTTCCCGTTCTGCGCTGGCGCGCTGTGCACGGGCGTCGAGCCCGTCACTGCCCAGGTCTCGGGCACGGCGGCGACCCGCGGCATCCTGACCAGCATCGACCACATGCCCGGCGACAAGCTCTACCCGGTCGGCAGCGACAACAGCTTGACCGTCAACAACAACAAGGTGTTCCGCGGCATCGTGGCCAGCGTGGTCGAGAGCCCGCTAGCACTCCAGTTCAACAGCCAAGTCGGCGCCGCCTCTGGTCTTTTCGACGTGCGGACGCGCCTGGCCGTGGGCAGCATCGCCACCGGCAACGGGCCGATGCCGCTGACCATGACCTGGAACTCGGGCAGCAAGCTCTGGCAGCAAGCCGGTCCGTCGCTGAACGTCTCGGGCGTGGGCTCGGTGCAGCAGCCGCTGCGGGCGGTAGACATGCTGCTGCCGCTGGCCGGGCCCGAGTGGTTCGTGTTCGGCGGCGATGCCGAGACCGACGTCGACGGCCCACCCACCTTTGGTTTCGCCACCTTCAACAACGGCTCGTGGTCGGCCATGACGCCGATTCAAGTGTCCAGCAGCAAGAACAGCTGCTCGGGCGGCCAGAATTTCCGGGCGCTCAACATCCTCAGCATCTACGCGGCCGACCAGAAAGCCGTGTTCGCCGCGGGCTCGATGGCGGCCACCGGCAACCTGTCGGCGGCGTCGATGGTGGCGTTCTGGGACGGCGCGCTGAAGCAGAACTGCGGCGGCGACTTGGGCAGCGCCTTCACCGCCGTGGCCAACGGCAATGATTACCCGCAGTCGCTGGTGGTACCGCTGACCTCGGGCGTGTTCAAGGCGGTCCACGGCACCAGCGCCGGCCACGTCCTGGTCGGCGGCAGCCTGGGCGCCCTGTACAGCTTCGACGGCGGCAAGTGGCTCAAGCAAACCCCGCAATACCAGGGTATGCCCGGCACGTGGGGCACCAGCTACGACGTCCACGGCGTCTTCCTGACCGGCAACCACGGCTGGGTGGTCGGCACCAACGACAGCCCCGTCGGACCCACCACGTGCCGCACCGGCTTCGTGCTCCACGGCAGCTTCGTGGCCGGCGCATGGCAGTGGGACGAATTGGTGCAGCTGAATCCTGCGGTGCGCACCTGCGGCGCCAACCTGGACTGGAGCAACCTGACCCACGTCATCGTCGACGCCAGCACCGGCGCGGTCTACGCGGTGGGCTCGCAAGGCACCGACGCCAAGGGCGCTCCGGTCACCAGCGGCGCCACCCAGCAGTCGCAGCTGATTCTGCGGATCCAGACCAAGTAGGGCAACGCGCGCCCCAGTGGCAGGCGCGGCCAGTACCGGTTCGGGGTTCGGCTCCGGTTCGGGCAACTGGTCCCAACAACCGCCGGCAACGGGCGCCGAGTGTCCAGGCCCGGCCTGCAACTCCCGCTGGACGGACCGCGGCGGCTCGTCTAGATTCTGCCCTGGGAATGGTGGATTCGGCAGCAGTCCGGGCGGACCAATCGGTGGACGGTCGAGGGCAACAATGCGCTGTGGTCGCAATGGCTTGGCTCGCAATGGCGCTTGCGGCGCGGCCGGCGTCTGCCCAGGTCCCTCCCGGTGACGCCGCTATCGGACGGCGCTGGTTTGGCGGCCCACTGCAGGCAACGCCCCTGGGCCACGATGCCGCAGACGAGGCGACCAGCGCCGACGCTTGCGCCAAGTGCCACCCCGCCATCGCCGCCCAGTGGCGCAGCTCGCGGCACGGTCAGGCGTGGCCCGATCCCGTGTTCCAGCAGGCCTACCAGCGCGAGCCCGAAGCGCCGTGCCGGCGATGCCACGCGCCTCTGGCGGGGGGTGCGGTGCCCAGCGGACGCGCCGAGCGCGACAGCATCGACTGCGCGGTATGCCACGTTCGCGGCGGGCAAATCCTGACGAGCGACCGGCGCCGCAACGGCGTCCAGGCCCCGCACGGCGTGATCCGCACCGCCGACCTGGGCACGCCCGGCTACTGCTCGGGTTGCCACCAGTTCGGGTTCCTGGGCTTTCCCCGCGACAAGCGCCGCGGCCCTTTCGAGACCGACGAGCTGCAGCAAGCCACCCTGGCCGAGTGGCAGAGCAGCCGCGCCGCGGCCCAAGGTCTGACCTGCCCGGACTGTCACATGCCCAAGGTAGCGGTCGACGGGGGCATTGCCGTCGCCAGTCACGCCTTTGCCGCCACCACCGCCGAGACACTCCGCAGCGCCGTTGCCGCCACCGTGCAGAGCGACGCCCGCGCCGGAACGCTCACGTGGACCGTCGAGCTGACCGCCAAGCACGCCGGCCACAAGGTGCCGACCGGCGACGTCTTTCGCCGGCTGCAGTGGTGCCTGTTCGAGCCGGCGGGCAAGGTCGTGGCCACGCTGGACTACGGCCGCACTTGGCGCTCGCGGCGCGCGGTGGATCGCCGCAACGGGCCCTACTTGAGCCGCACCCTGGTCCGCGACACCCGCCTGCCGGCCGACGGCACCCCGGTGACGCGCGCAGCCCAAGTCGCCGACCTGCCTGGGCTTTGGCGCTGGAGACTGGACTACGTGCGCTCGACGTTGCCCACTATCCCCAAGCACAGCCAGTGCGACGACGGCGAGCGCACGCTACTGCACCAAGGCCAAGTCGATGTCCCGGCCCCGGGCGCTCCGGCCCTAGGAGTTCCATGACCTTCGTGACGAACATTTGGATTCACCTGCTGAGTGCCGCGCTGTTCTGCGCGGTCGCGCTGACTGCGACCAGCGGGCCAGCCTTTGCCGAGGCCGCCACGCCCCTGTCGCTGGGTCTACCCGAGCTGACACCGGCAGAGGCCAAGCAGATCAAGTCGTTGGCCACGATGACGCGCGAGATCCTGGAAGAGTGCTACGTCGACCACGACAACGAGCGCGATCCGCACGAGCCACCGGACTGGTGCGCCGCGCGGACCAAGAAGGTGCTGAAAGCCGTTGGCAACAATCGGCAAACCGCAACCTTGGTGGTGGTGCGGGCCTGCTACTCTGGCGAGTTCTTTGCCGACTCGGAGGTGCGCGACGCACCAGAAAAACTGAGCGGCGACGAAGACTGGAATACCCGTCTGGCCAGCGGCTTGCGGCAGCTGATCGACGAGAAGCTCTTGGTCGCCTACCTCATACACTCGCTTGCCACGGCCGCACCGGCCGGCAAGAAGGCCGTCGGCGACAGCGTCTATCGCGCGCGCGACCTGGCCGGCGCTCTGTCGTGGTGGACGGGTTGGCGGACTTGCGACTTCGTCCGTTACGAGCTTGCCGACACCGGGGCCTGCCGGGATGCGTGGCAGCTGTGGTGGCAGAGCCACGGCGGCGAGCAGGCGGGGATGTGGCAAGAACTGGCCGAAAAGCAGCGCCTTGCGGACCTGCGCAGCGGCAACCCCGAAAAACAGCTGTGGGCCATGGACCGGCAGGGCAAGGGCGGCAAGCCCATCCCCGACGCCTACTTTGCCGAAGTGGCCTGGGTCCTGCACGACGCGCTCTTGCCGAACAAGCTGCCCGCGGACGTCGCGCAGCGCTTCGAGTCCGCCGCGAAGGCCTACGGCTGCTCGACCCGCTGCGTGGTGTTTCCGCCGCCGCTGGCCGGCCGAACCCTGCCCACGGCGCCCCTGGCGCTCGCCGAGGGCAAGCCTGTGCTGCGCGCTCTGCCGCCCCGACCGAGCACCCCGGACGCGGTCTGGCCGGATGTGCCCGTCGACGCCAAGGCCAAGGCCCGGGTCAAGAAGGATGCAGCGGCCTTGGCCGCCATCGTCAGCGAGTGCCAGAGCATGATGAGCGAGTCCTCGGACTACGACGTGTGCGGGCCCGCCACCGAGCGGATCGACCAGCTGCTAGAGAGCAAGCAAAAGTCGAAAATCACACAGGTCTTGTGGCACGGGTACCTTGGCAAGGCCGACATGGGGCGCGCAGTTGGCCACTGGCACACCCCGTACTCGGGCGATGACAGCGGCGGCTACTTGGAGCAATTGCTCGCCGCATCCGACACCCACCTGCTGATGACATGGCTGTTCGGTGCCTACAACGGCGCGCTGAGCCAGGCGGTGGCCGCGCAGCCGGGCAAGCTCGGCCCCGAGCGGCTCCAGCAGTGGCGCTGGCAGATTCTTGCGCAGATGCGCGAGATTACCCACACCACGCTGTGCGAGGAAACGCCTTGGGGCAATCGGGACCCGGCGCCGTGCTACGGCATGTGGTCGGCGTGGTGGGCCCAGCACAAAGACGAGACGACGCTGCAGTGGCGGGCGGCCGGCTTCAAGATGCGCCGCGAGGACTTCGAGAGCGACGACTTGGCCCGTCGCTACGGGGCCCTGCTGAACCTGCCGGACAACTTCGACTTGGAAGAGGTCCGCGAGGACCTGGCGAAAGCGGCGCGCTGGTCACTGCGCGATGTCCTTCTGGACGCAGCCACTCCCGCCGAGGCCGCCAATGCCTTCGACGCCATTGCCGCCGACCACTCCTGCGGTTTTCGCTGCGTGGCCTTTCCACCGCCGCTGGCCGGCCGCACCGCGCCCGCACTGCCTGCGTTGGTGTCGGCAGAAGCGCCGCGGGCCGCTGCGCCCGCACGCTCGCCCGGGCCGCCGCCCGATTCCGCCTCGGCCGCGGAGCTGCGGACCGCCTGCCGGGCCCACCTGCAGCGCTTCCAGGCACAAGAAGGCCTGGCGGTGTGCGAACAGGCGGCGGCCAAGGATCCGGCCAACCTGGGTGCGCAGCTGGCGCTGGGCTGGGCCACGCTCGACGCGCGCGATGCCGGCGCCGCCTTGGCCGCGGCCCAGAAGGTAAGTGCGCTCCCCAACTTGGGTTCTCTGCGTGCCGAGGCACAGCTGCTGATGGCGGCGGCGCTCACCGTGGCTGGTCGCGCCGACCAGGCCCGACCACTGCTGGAGCAGGCGGCGCGCGCCAAGTCCACGCGGGCGGCCGCCAAGATACGCCTAGAGCTGCTGGCGGGCGCGGTCCCCAGCGGTGCAGCCAGCAGTCAGCTGGTGGCGGCGGCCCGCTCCGTGCAGGCCCGGTCGCCGGGCGAGCTGGGCGCATTCCTGCTGCGGCGCGGCTGGACCGGCGGCGTCGACGCTTGGAACACTGCGACCGGCGACCTGTAGCGACCAGAGACCCCCGCGAAAGTATCTGGCACCCATGGTGATCCTAGGGCCGACGAGCGAAGGGCGCCGCCCCCTTGAACGGGAACGCCCGCGGCCTACGTTGTGGAGGCGACCGGAACCGTCGCCCGGGGTTGACCATGCACATCGCCGTCGAAGTGCTCCTGGTTGGTGCCGCCCTTCTTGCCGTGGACCGCGTGGCCCGCTGGGCCGAAGACCACGGCTGGATCTACTGGCGCAAGCGCAAGCCCGAACCCGCCAGGGCGGGCAATGCCATGCTCGAGGTCCAGGCCCTTTTCGAGCCGCAGAAGATCCACGTGGTCGAGGAGCGGCGCCAGGAGCACGTGCAGCAAGACGACGACGGCGGCCCGCCCAAGCCCGATCCCGATGCGGGGGCCAAGGGCGAGCGCGGCAGGTTCTGCGGGGCGCATTAGAGACTTAACCAATTACTGTGCATTTGTTCAGTGCTTGACTGTCCTGTCAAGTCTCTAGCTGCGATGTGGGGCGCAAGCGAGCGCCCACGGCGACACGCCACGCCGCGACGTAGATTCTTTTTGGTATCCAGACTTTGGGTCGGTGGTGGCAGACCGGCGACAGCGGCGGGCATCCGCGGCCAACCTGCTTGCGCGATCCGCGTCTTCACGCGACGCTACCGTTCGGCCGGCAAGCGACCGGCGCGCGCTGTGGACGTGGACCCCAGGAGGCGGGATGAACGCGGGGACTCAGCTGGAAAGTACTCAAGATCCGGCCGCCGTGGCCGCGTTCGTTGCCACCCTGGATCCGGCAACCGCCGAGGACAGCCGCGTCCTCATCGCGCTGATGCGGCGACTGTCCGGCCACGAGCCGCGGTTGTGGAACCTGGGGACCCTGGGATTTGGCATGTACCGCTACAAGTACGACACCGGACGCGAGGGCGACTGCCACGTCCTGGGCTTCCACCCGCGCAAGGGCAAGACGACCATCTACCTCATGGACGGGACAGCGCGCCACGCCGAGCGTTTGAGCCGCCTGGGCCGCCACACTGCGACACGGGTATGCGTCTATGTTCGGCGCCTGAGTGACCTGCAACTGAATGTTTTAGAAGAGATTTTGCTGGAGTCACAGGCCTACCTCAAGGTCCACGACGGGCAGATGCATCGCGTGTGACCGGTAGTCAGCGAGCTTGGGCGGCCCTGGAATTCTACGGATTGCACGGGCATGCTGCGACCAAGCTCCGCCCGAGGCCACGATGTTGTCTGCCACCCGCACTTCTGTGTTCCAGACGGTCGCGCCCCGCCGCGGCTTGGTGTGGCTGGCGACGCTGCTGGCCCTGCTCGGGGGCTGCGGTGAGGACCCGGCCATACAGGGCGCCGCCAGCGACTCCGCCACGGTCCAGGCCGACGCCAATAGCCAAGAAGTCGGCACAACTACTAGTGATTCCGTCAGCTGCACCGCGGCCAGCGACTGCCCGGCGCCCGGACCGTGCCAACTGCCGGTGTGCACGGCAAGCGGCCTATGCAGCGCGGTCGCCAAGGCCGACGGCGCACCCTGCAGCGACGGCAACGCCTGCACCACCACCGACACCTGCGGCCAGGGCCAGTGCGCGGGCGGACCGCCGCTGGGTTGCGACGACCTGAACCCGTGCACCAGCGACGGCTGCGACGGCACCGGCGGCTGCGTCCACTTGGCGGCGACCGCCAGCACCGCCTGCGACGACGGCGACCCGTGCACCAGCGGTGACCAATGTACAGGCGGCAAGTGCGCGCCGGGACTGGCGATCTGTGCCTGCACCAGCCACGCCGACTGCGGCAAGTTCGACGACGGCGACCTGTGCAACGGCACGCTCTACTGCGACAAAAGCCAAGGACCGCCCTACACCTGCAAGCTGAATCCCGCCACGGTGGTGACGTGCCCGAGCAGCGGCGGCGACCCATGCAAGAAGTCGGTCTGCCAACCCACCACCGGCCAGTGCGCGCTGCAGCTCGCGCCCTCCGGCAGCGCCTGCGACGACGGCGACGCCTGCACCGCCGGCGACTTCTGCAGCCAGGGCCTCTGCCAGGGCGGCACCGCCACCTGCACCTGCAAGGCCGACGCCGACTGCGCCGTGCTGGAAGACGGCAACCTGTGCAACGGCAAGCTGTTCTGCAACAAGGCTCTGCAGAAGTGCCAGCTCAACCCGGCCACGGTGGTCACCTGCCAGACCGTGGACGACAGCTTCTGCAGCGCCGCCCAGTGCAACCCCAAGACCGGCAAGTGCTTGATGGTCGCCCAGAATCAGGGCCTCGCCTGCGACGACGGCAACCCGTGCACCCCCAACGAGACCTGCCAAGCCGGCAGTTGCCAGGCCAAGGTCAGCACCTGCCAGTGCCAGAGCGACGCCGACTGCGCGGCCAAGGACGACGGCAACCCGTGCAACGGCACCCTGTACTGCGACGCGGTGACCAAGCAGTGCACCGTGAATCCGGCGACGGTCGTGCAGTGCGACACCTCGGACGATCCAGCCTGCGCCATCGACACTTGCGACCCCACGACCGGCAAGTGCGCGCTGGTCAGCCTGCCCAAGGACGGCAGCCCGTGCGACGACGGCAACGGCTGCACCGTGGACAGCACCTGCAGCGGCGGCAGCTGCGGCGGCGGCGTGGCCACCTGCCAGTGCCAGACCAGCGCCGACTGCGCCAAGTACGAGGACGACAACCTGTGCAACGGCACACTGTTCTGCAACCCGGTGAGCAACCACTGCGCGGTCAACCCGGCCAGCGCGGTGGAATGCAGCAGCGCCTTCGACACCGCCTGCCAGGGCAACGTGTGCGACCCCAAAACCGGCCAGTGCGGCATGGCCCCGATCCACCAAGGCAATCCGTGCAGCAGCGGCGCGTTGTGCAAGAAGGGCGGCTGGTGCGACCTGGGCCAATGCGCCGGCGAGGTGGTCGTCTGCGCCTGCAGCAGCCACGCCGACTGCAAGGACGACGGCGATCTGTGCAACGGCACCCCGTACTGCGACAGCGGCGCCAACCCGCCGGTGTGCAAGAACAATCCCAAGACGGTGGTCACCTGCAGCAGCGCCGGCGACCCGCCGTGCGTCCACCACGTCTGCGAGGCCAGCAGCGGCGAGTGCGTCGCCAAGGCCAAAGCCCAGGTGGCGTGCGACGATGGCGACCCGTGCACTACCGGCGATCTCTGCGTGGCGGGCGAGTGCGTGGCCGGCAGCAACCTGTGCACCTGCGCCAGCGACAAGGACTGCGCCGCCAAGGACGACGGCAACCCGTGCAACGGCACGCTGTACTGCGACAAGACCGCGGCGCCGTTCGGCTGCAAGACCAACCCGGCCACTGTGGTCTTCTGCCCAGCCAGCCCCGACGCGTGCGCACCGAACCTGTGCGACTCCGCCACCGGCAAGTGCAAAGTGGTCGCCACGGCCGACGGCAGCCCGTGCAGTGACGGCAGCCCGTGCACCGTCAGCGAGGTCTGCTTGGGCGGCACCTGCAGCGGCAAGACGCTGGGCTGCAGCGACAACAACCCTTGCACCATCGACAGTTGCAACCCGATCAGGGGCTGTATGCACCAAGCGCTCGCGTGCACCGACGGCAACCCGTGCACCCTGGACACCTGCAGCGCCAGCAGCGGCCTGTGCGTGTGGGACAGCAAGGCCCTAAGCGGCCAGCCCTGCGACGCCGACAGCGACGGTTGCACCGCCCAGGACAAGTGCAGCGCGGGCACCTGCGTAGCTGGCCCTGCGGCGGACTGCCCGGCAGGTGGACTTTGCCAAATCGGCACTTGCGAGTCCCTGAGCGCCAGCACCTATGCCTGCGGCGTCGCCGACAAGCCCGACGGCGACCCCTGCGGCGGCGACGGCTGCACCGCCAGCGCCACCTGCAGCAAGGGCGCCTGCAGCGGGCCGGCCAAAGACCAGCTCTACGTCGAGGCCATGGCGGTGAGCGGACTGCCGGCCGTGCCGAGCGGCGGACACTGGCAACGCGCGGTCCCGCTGAGCGACGGCGGCGCCTTGGTCGCCGGCGCCGTTTCCGTCCCGAGCGGCGAGAGTTCCGCAGTCTGGGCTGTTGTGCAGCGGCGCTCGGCGGGCGGAGGGATACTGTGGAGCTACACCGCGCCGACCAAGACCGGCTTCCCGGCCCAGGGCTTTGTGGGTGGGCTGGTGGTCCGGCCAGGCGGCGGCGCGGTGGTGGCGGTCGCGGGCCTGTTCATGGGTGGCGCGCAGGGGACCCAAGTCGTGGCGCTGGACAAGGCGGGCAGCGTCCAATGGACGGCGCACTGCCTTGCAGGTACCACTCTGGCCGACCTCGCGCTCTTGAGCGACGGCAGCTTGTTCGCGGTCGGCTACGGCACCCAGGGGCAGGTCGTGCATTTGGCGGCCGACGGCCAAGAACAATGGACGCTGAGCTTGCCGGCCGGGCGCACGCCGCGGTCGGCTGTGGCGGTGGACAACGGCGCAGCGGTGCTGGTCGGCGACGATGCCAGCGCCAATGGACAGCGCCCGTGGGCGGCCCGCGTCAGCAGCAGCGGCGCCCTGCTCTGGTCGCGGAGCTACGGGTTCGCGGCAAACGAAAAGCTGACGGCCGTGGCCACCGCCGCCGGCGACCATCTGGCGGCTGTCGGCACCTGGCTGGATGCGGGCAACGTGCCACGGCTGCTGTGGTTCGAGCTCGACGCCAGCGGCCATGTGCTGGCCGAGCGCCGCAGCCCGCTCGACCGCGCGCCCCAAAGTCTGCGGCACGACGGCGCACGCCTGGTGGCGGTGGGCCAGAGCAAGCTGGCGGCCAACACCCCAGAACCGTGGGTGGCGGCTCTGGATTTGTACGGACAAATCCAATGGGAGCGCGTCTTGGGCGGCGACGGCACCGCCACGGCGGTCGCCAGCGGCCCGGACCAGCGCCTTTGGGTAGGGGTGGCGCGCCAGAACGGGGCCAAGGGCGAGTTGCACCGGACCGA
>JACRCU010000045.1 GCA_016218865.1 Deltaproteobacteria bacterium
CTGCGCGAGAACTACCCGGGGCCCAACCACCTGGGCGTGGGCCTGCCGACGCTGCGGGCGCCGCTGTTCGGCGTGCCGGTGGCGTGGAAGGTCCTGTTGGGGCTGTGCATTGTCGCCGTGGCGGTCGCGGCCTGGCGGCTGAACCAGGCCGCGGGGCACTCGCGCTGGCTGCTGTTGGCTGTGCTGCCGTGGCTGTGGCACCCCGACGTGTTCGTCGGCCACGTGGGGGCCATCGTTGGGCTGCCGCTGTTCTTGCTGCTGCTGGCGGTGCACTTGCCCTTTGTGCGGCACCCGGGGCCGTGGCGGGCGCTGGCGGCGGCGGTGCTGATCGGCGTGCTGGCGGTGACGCACCTGCTGCTGTGGTTCATGGCTGCGGCGATGTTGCCGATCCTGGCGGCGGCGATGGCCTGGCGGCGCGACAGCGGCCACCGGGGACACCGGCTTGGGGCGGCGGCGCTGGCGCTGGGCCGCGACCTGCTGCTGAGCGTGCCGTCGCTGGCCGTGCTGGTGCCGTGGCTGCGGCGCGACGTTCTGCCCGGTGGCCCCCTCCAGGCCGAGTGGACACTGCCGGTCGACAGTCTGAAGGGTTTGTTTTCGCACATGTTCGACCAGTTCGCGCCGCGCGGCACCACGCTCGAGAGCTTGGCCGATTTGCTGTTCAACCGGCCGGGCGACCCGATGACCGGGCTGTGGCTGCTTGGGCTGGCGCTGTGGCTGTTTGCCAGCGTGGCCCAGACGCGCGCGCGGGTGACCCATGCCCAGGATGGCCATCCGGACCGCGACTTGCACGCCCGCAGCCCGGATGGCACCTGGTACTTGGGCTGGGCCTTCACCTTGGCGCTGGTCGGCTACTTCGCCTTGCCGACTCACCTGTTTCGCCCTGTCTGGGTCCACGGCGTGGCCCCCCGGCTGACCGAGGTCGTGGCGATCCTGGGCGTGCTGGCGCTGCCGCTGTCGCCGCTGCGGGCTCCACAGGCGCGCTGGCGGGCGCTGGCGGGCACGCTGGCCATGTTCGTGGTGGCGGTGTGGATGCCGCTGGCCACGGTGCGTTCGGCGGTGCTGATCCAGCCGGAATTCGCGCCGATGCGCGAGGCCTTCGAGGCCGTGCCACCGCACAAGACCTTGCTGGTGCTGCGGCCGAGCGCAGAGAGCCACTGGATGCAGGCGCCGCTGCTGACCGAGGTCGCGGCCTACTACGCCGTCTACCGCGGTGGGGTGGTGCCGTCGCCCTTTATCGACCCGCAGCTGCAGCAGGTGCGGTGGAAGCCCGAGCGCATGCCGCCGCAGCCGCCGGGCGACGATCAAGACAAGCTGACCTGGTTCGATCACGCCCGATTCTATGACTATATTGCGGTGTTGCGCGATCCATTCTCGCCCGAGCCGCGCTACGAAGCGATGCTGCGCACATGGAAGCGGGTGTTCCAGCGCGGACGTTGGCAAGTGTTCCGCAACCCTTCGCCCGAGGCGTGGCCTCCACCGCCGCCGCCGCCCGTGCTCGACGAAGCGGGGCAGGCCGCCGCCGGCTTGGTCGAGGACGTGGGGCAGTTGCTCGGCTGGGGCTGGGGATTGCCGGTGGCCCAGTCGCGCGCGGCCGTGTGGCGCGAAAACCAGCTGCGGCGCAGACTTGGCTGGCCCGAGCGCGGCGCTCCCGCCGATTCCGGCGTGCCGCTGGCCGAGCCCGCGACTCCAGCGCACCGCGGTCCGTCGCTCGTCGCACCGCTCCGGCGCGGTTTGATGCTGCCTCCGGGCGTGCAGCGCCGACCGAACGTGCTACCTTGAGTGGCGGAGGTGTGCGTGGGTCGGCCTAACTTTGTTCTGTTCGGAATTCCAGTCACGGTGTCGTTCTGGCACTTCTTGTGGATGCTGCTGCTGCTCGGCTGGCCGGCATCCCGCAACTTGGGCGGCACCGGTGCGCTGCTGCTGATGTTGCTCGGCAGCTTTTCGGTGTTGGCGCACGAGCTTGGGCACGGCCTGCTGTCCAAGTTCTATCGCCTGGACCCCGAGATCTACTTGGTCAGCCTGGGCGGCTTCACCCGCCATGCCCCGGCGCGCGGTCTGGGCCAGCAGTTCGCCATCGTCGCCGCCGGCCCTGCGGTAAATTTCCTTTTGGCAGTCCTTGGTTACCTGGTGCTGGACTTCCTGCCGGATCGCGCCGCGCACTTGGGCCTGATGTTCGTCTGGCTCAACGTGGTGTGGGGCATCTACAACCTGTTGCCGGTCTGGCCGCTCGACGGCGGGCAGCTGATGCGGATCGGCTTCTTGCGGTTCTTGCTGCCGGTGCGCGCCGAGCGCTGGACCCACATGGCCAGCATGGTGGTGGGTGGTGTCATGGCGGCGGTGCTGCTGAACATGGGCCAGACCTTTGCGGCGCTGTTTCTGGGCATGTCGGTGTTCCAGAACTGGCAGATGCTGCAAGCCGTAGAGGACAGCGGGCCCGCCAAGGTGCACAAAAAGCACGGGCGGGTGCGCGAGCTGGTCGAGCAAGCGCGCGCCGCCTATGCCGAAGGCGATTTTGCCGCGGCCCAGCGCCTGGGGCATCTGGCGCGCAACGAGCCGTACCTGTCGCCGGCCGAGCTCGACCACATCTGGCAGCTGCTGGCCCTGTCGGCGGCGCGCCTGTCGAGCTACGACGAGGCCTGCCGCTTTGCCGAGCGGGTGCCGCGCTCGCCGGAAATGGCGCAGGTACAGGCGCACTGCCTGCAAGCCTTGGGCGACGCCGCGCGCATTCGGCGCTTCTTGACCTCGCCCGCGGCGCTGCTCCTGCCCGGCGAGCGCATCGAGCAGCTGCAGGACCTGGTGCGGCTTCAGGACTTGGGCCGGCCACAGGCCTCGTAGGCAGCGTGCAACCGACCCTGGCCACCGCCGGCGAGCCGGCCATGCTGCGACTGCGCGGCGTGGCGCAGAACAATTTGCGGCACTTCAACCTGGACCTGCCGCACGGCAAGCTGATCGTCGTCACCGGCGTGTCCGGCTCGGGCAAATCGTCGCTGGCCTTCGACACGCTGTTTGCCGAGGGGCAGCGCCGCTACGTCGAGTGCCTGTCCAGCTATGCGCGGCAGTTCGTCGAGCGCATGGACCGGCCAAAAGTCGACGAAATCAGTGGTATTCTCCCGTCGGTGGCGCTGCGCCAGGGCAAGACCATCCGGGCGGCGCGCTCGACGGTGGCGTCCCTGACCGAGCTGAGCGAGCTGTTCCGGCCGGTGTTTGCCCAGGCGTCCAGCCCCGTGTGCCCCGAGTGTGGTCAGGCGGTGCGGCGCGCGACCCCGGCCGAGCTGGCGGCGGAGCTGGTGGCGGCAGCGCCGGGGCGGCGGGCGGCCATCACCTTCGAACTGCCGGTTGTGTCGACGGCGGCGGCGCGCGCGGCTCTGGAGGGGCTGGCGGCGGCCGGCTACCACCGCTGCTTCGAGGCCGGAAAAACCTTGGCGTTGGCCGAGGTTTTGGGTGTCGACCGCATCGGCTCGGCGCTGGCGGTGCTGCAGGACCGGCTGGCGATCGACGCCGCCGAGCTGTCGCGGCTGGCGGACTCGCTGCGGCAAGCCCTGCTGCGCGGCGGCGGCGTGGCGTCGGTGCACGTCGAGGGCGAGGCGCTGCCCGGCGGGGCCTGGCAACTACGCGGGACTGCTGGCGGTTTCGTAGAGCTGCGGGCCACCTCGCAGCGCCGCTGCGTCGCCTGTCGCACGCCGGTGGCGGACCCGTCGCCGCAGCTGTTCTCGTCGTCGTCGTCGCTGGGCGCCTGCCCGACCTGCAATGGTTTTGGGCGGATTGCCGACATCGATCTGGACCGGGTCGTCCCCGATACGTCGCTGAGCCTGGCCGGCGGCGCGATCCGCCCCTGGACCACCGAGGCCACCGACGACGAGCGCGACGCCTTGCTGCGGTTCTGCGAGCGCCAAGCCATCGCCACCGACACCGCCTGGCGCGAGCTGCCCGCCGAGCACCGCCAGCTGATTCTGGACGGCATGCACAAAGGCCCGGCCGGGACTCGGTTTCGCGGGGTGCGCGGCTGGTTCCGCTGGCTGGAGGGCAAGACCTACAAGATGCACGTGCGGGTGTTGCTGTCGCGCTACCGCGGCTACCGCACCTGCCAGGCCTGCCAGGGCACCCGACTGCGGAGCGAGGCGCGCGCCTGGCGGTTGGCCGAGCTGGACTTGCCGGGTTGGCTGGAGCTGCCCCTAGAGGCGGTGCTGGCGCGCCTGGCTGGGCTCGACTTGGAGCCGGCGGTGGCCCAGGCGATCGAGCTGCCGCTGCGCGAGCTGCACAAACGCGTCGAATTCTTGGTTGAAATCGGCCTGGGCTACCTGAGCGCCGATCGCTCGGCCCGCACCCTGAGCGGCGGGGAACTGCAGCGCGTGCAACTGGTGGCGGCGCTGGCGACCGGTCTGTCGCAGGTGCTGTACGTCCTGGACGAGCCGTCGATCGGCCTGCATGCCCGCGACAACGACCGGCTTTTGCGCCTCCTGCAGCGCCTGACCGCCGCCGGCAACAGCGTGGTGGTGGTCGAGCACGACCCGGCGCTGATCCTGGCGGCGGACCACTTGGTCGATCTGGGACCGGGCGCCGGCCAAGACGGCGGGCAGCTGCTGTTTTCCGGTCCGCCGGCGGAGTTGCGGGCCGGGCAGGGCAGCCTGACCGCCGAGTACTTGCTGGGCAACCTGCGCGTGGAGCCGCCGGTGCTGGCCGCTCCACTCGCCCGCGCCCGCAGCAAGCCCAAGGGCACCCTGACGATTGCGGCGCCGACCGCCCGCAACCTGCGCGGTCAGGACGTGCACTTGCAGCTGGGAGCGCTCAACGCCGTCTGCGGGGTGTCGGGCTCGGGCAAGTCGACGCTAGTCGAAGATGTCTTGTACCGCGGACTGTTGCGGGCCCGCGGCGAGCCGACCGACGAGCCGGGGGCCTGCGCCGGCCTGCTGGGGGCCGAGGCGATCCGCCAAGTGGTGCTGGTCGACCAGGAGATGCCGCCCGGCTCCAACCGTGCCAACTGTGCAACTTACCTGAAGATCTGGGACGTGATTCGCGCGCGCTTGGCCGCCGAGCCGCTGGGTGTCCAGCGCGGTTACACCCCCGCGACCTTCAGCTTCAACCGCGAGGGCGGTCGCTGCCCGGCCTGCGAGGGCCTGGGCGTCGAGACGGTGGACATGCAGTTTCTGTCCGACGTCCAGACCACCTGCGAACTGTGCGAAGGCAAGCGGTTTTCGGCTGCCACCCTGCAGGTGCGCCACCGCGGGCTGGATGCCGCCGCGTTCCTGGACCGCACCGCCGCTGAGCTGGCGGAGATGTTCAGCGACGATGCCAGCTTGGCGGGTCCGGCCCGCGCTCTGGCCGAGCTGGGGCTGGGCTACTTGCGCCTGGGACAGCCGCTGTCGACCTTGTCCGGCGGCGAGCTGCAGCGGGTCAAGATCGCCTGGCACCTGCTGCAAGCGCGCACGAGCAATGCGCTTTTCTTGCTCGACGAGCCGTCGACCGGGCTGCACCTGCACGACGTGGCGGTGCTGCTGGCGGCGCTGCGGCGGCTGGTGGCGGCGGGCAATACCGTGGTCTTGGTCGAGCATCAGCTGGACCTGCTAGACGCCGCCGACCACCTGGTCGAGCTGGGCCCCGATGGTGGCCCGCGCGGCGGCCACGTGCTCTACCAGGGCCCCCCCGACGGTCTGCGGGCGCTGCTGGACTCGCCGACCGGCCGCTTCCTGCGCCAGTACAAGCGCGACCACCGCTACGCCGCCACGCCGGGGCTGGGCGACGACAACGTGGAGCGCGACCCCGGCTGCATCCAGGTCCGTGGCGCGCGCGTGCACAATTTGCGCAACCTGGACCTGGACTTGCCGCGCGATCGCCTGACGGTGGTGACCGGCTTGTCGGGCTCGGGCAAGTCGTCGCTCGCCTTCGACCTGGTGTTTGCCGAGGGGCAGCGGCGGTTTCTGGACTGCTTGTCGCCCTACGCCCGCCAGTACCTGCCGCCGGCCAGCGCGCCGGACGTGGACCGCCTGACCGGTTTGCCCCCTACCGTTGCGATCGCCCAGCGCACCACCCGCGGCGGCCTCCGCTCGACCGTGGCGACGCTGACGGACCTGCTGCCGTACCTGCGACTTCTATATGCTCGATGTGGAAATCAGCAATGTCCGCACTGTGGTGGAGCGGTGTCGGGGCAGTCCGCTGCGGCGGTGGCGGCGTCGCTGGCCGAGCGCTATCGGGGCGCGCTGGCGGTGTACGTGACCGCGCCAGCGGTGCGCGGCCGCAAGGGACATCATCGCGATATCGTAGAGAAAGCTCGCCAGTTGGGCCACAGCTGGGTGCATATCGACGGCAGTCTGTGCGCGCTGACCGCGGTCCCGCCGCTGCGGCGCTTTGCCGCCCACGACATCGACTGGGTGGTGGCGCGGCTGACGCCCGCGCAGTTGGCCGACCAGGAGTTGGTGGCGCAGGTGGTCGAGGCGGCCCTGGCCCTGGGCGATGGCACCATCGGCAGCCGCACCGCCAGCGAGCCGCTGCAGCCCTGGAGCTTGCGCCGCCACTGCAGCCGCTGCGAGCGGTCTGTGGAAGCCCCGGATCCCCGCTGGTTTTCCTTCACGTCGCCGGTGGGCTGGTGTGCGCGCTGCGAGGGCACTGGCGTGTACCGCGACCCGCCCGCAGCAAAGAAGCGCCGCGGGCACGAGGCCGACGGCCGCTCGACCGAGGACCTGGCCAAGGCCGGCCTCCCCGACGGCGGCGAGACCGTGCAGACCGATGCCGAGCGCCACCAGCAGGCGTGCCCGCAGTGCCACGGGCGCCGCCTGAAACCCCACGCCGAATCCGTCACCTTGGCGGGGCTGCCCCTGCCGGCGGTGCTGGACCTGGGGCCGGCGCAGCTGCTGGACTGGCTGGCCGGGCTGCGCTTCAGCGGCGCACTGCAGCAGACCTATGCCGCCCTGCTTCCCGAATTGCGCAGCAAGTGCGAGCTGATGCTGCGCCTGGGTCTGGACTACCTGGCGCTGTCGCGCGGCGCGGTCACCCTCTCGGGCGGCGAGAGCCAGCGGCTGCGGCTGGCGGCGCAGTTGGCCTCGAACCTGCGCGGAGCGCTGTACGTGCTCGACGAGCCGACCATCGGCCTGCATCCCGAGGACAATCAGCTGGTTTTGACCGCCATGCGCGAGCTGGTGGCGCGCGGCAACGGCCTGCTGGTGGTCGAGCACGACGAAGAGACCATCCGCCGCGCCGATCACCTGGTCGAGTTGGGGCCGTCGGGCGGCCGCGAGGGCGGACAGATCCTGTACCAGGGCGACTTGGCTGGGCTTTTGGCCTGTCCGAACTCGCCCACTGGCATGGCGCTGCTGCAGGCTGGCGCGCTCCACGTCGCGTCGGTGCGGCCAGTGGGGCCCGAGCAGCCGCGCCTGACGGTCCGCGGCGCGCGCCGCAACAATCTGATCGAAGTCACGGCGAATTTCGTGCGCGGGCGCTTCAACGTGGTGACCGGGGTGTCGGGCTCGGGCAAGTCGACCCTGGTGCGCGATCTGCTGGTGCCGCTTGGTAATTTGGGCCTCACCGCCCGCGAGCGCCGCCCCGAGGTGTTCGCCGGCAACGCCGAGCTGGCCGGTATCGACGGGCTGGAGACGCTGGGCCGCATTGTCGAAATTGACCAGTCGCCGATCGGCCGCACTTCGCGTTCTTGTCCCGCGACTTACATGGGCATCTTTGATTCGCTGCGGCAGGTGTTTGCCCAGCAGCCATCGGCCAAAATGGCCGGCCTGGACGCGGCGGCGTTCTCGTACAACTTGGAGGCGGGGCGCTGTCCGGCCTGCCAGGGCACC